>CAZOTT010000005.1:0-54522 GCA_964582785.1 uncultured Acidobacteriota bacterium
CCCCCGGCGTCCCGGTGGTCGCGGCGGTGGACCCGGAGCACCGGGCCGCCGTCCGACGGCACCACACCGCCACCCACCTGCTCCACGCGGCTCTCCGGCGGATCCTCGGGACCCACGTCCGCCAGGCGGGTTCCCTCGTGGCGCCGGACCGGCTGCGCTTCGATTTCAGCCACTACGAGGCGGTCGATGACGGGGTGCGGCGGGAGATCGAGGCGTGGGTCACCGCCCGCATCGTGGAGGACCTGCCGGTGGAGACCGTCGAGGTGCCCCTCGAGGAGGCGCTTTCCTCCGGCGCGATCGCGTTCTTCGGGGACCGGTACGGGGAGCGGGTCCGGGTGGTGCGCATCGGGGACGCCTCCCTGGAACTCTGTGGCGGAACCCACCGCGCACCGGCGAGATCGGGCCGTTCCTGGTCCTCTCGGAAAGAGGGGTGGCTGCCGGCGTGCGGCGGATCGAGGCGGTGGCCGGTCCCGCCGCCCTCGCCCGGGTCCAGCAGTGGAGAGCGTCCCTGGACGAGGCTGCCCGGGCCCTCGGGACCTCGCCCGGGGAGGTTCCCGGGACCGTGGCGCGGCGCCTCGAGGAGGGGAAGCGCCTGGCCCGGGAGGTCGAGTCCCTGCGCCTCGAGCTGGCCCGGGCCCGGGAGGGGGGAGACGAGCCGGAAGAGGTGGGGGGCCTGCGGGTCGTCGCGCGGCGGGTCGACGGCCTCGGCAAGGGGCCGCGCCGGGAACTGGCCGACCAGGTCCGCCGGAGGGACCCGGCGGCGGTGGTCGTGCTCGGGGCGGCGGACGGGGGAAAGGCCCAGATGCTCGTGGCCCTGGGGGAGAAGGCCCGGGAACGGCTCGACGCCCGGGCCCTCGTCCGGGAACTGGCCGCCCGGATCGGGGGCGGGGGCGGCGGCCGCCCGGACCTGGCGGAGGCGGGCGGCAGGGACCCGGGAGGGCTGGACCGCGCCCTGGCCGAGGCCCCCGAGGTGGTGCGGAACCTGCTCGGGACCTGAAGGCACGGTGGAACGAACCTTCCGGACGTCGCTGCCGGGACCCCGGCAGGGCCCCGGGCTCCCCGGGTGATGAACGATTCTGAATACGACCGCACGGTTCCGGAGCCCGGTCCGGGTACCGGGGGGCCACCTGAAAGCTTCGCTCCACCATGGGGGGAGGTGGTCCCGGAGAGTCACGGGATCCAACGTGTTCCCCGTGAGGTACCGGTTCGCGGTTGTCCTCCCGGTCGTCCTGGCCCTGGCCGGACCGCCCGCGTCCGCGGCGGTGGGGGGACGGGCGCGGGACCCGGTCGGGCCGCCCTACCAGCGCCTGATCGAGCGGGTCGCGGCCCGTCACCGCCTGGACCCGGCCCTCCTGGCGGCCCTCGTGGAGGTGGAGTCGGGGCGGAACCCTGCCGCCCGGTCCCGCAAGGGGGCGCTCGGCCTCGCCCAGCTGATGCCCGAGACCGCCCGCCGGTTCGGCGCCCGGGACCCGCTGGACGCGGAGGAAAACCTGGAGGCGGCGGCCCGTTACCTGCGGGCCCTGGTGGAGCGCTACCGGGGCGACCTTCCCCTTGTCCTGGCGGCCTGGAACGCGGGGGAGGGGGCCGTCGAGAAGTTCGGGGGAGTTCCCCCCTACCTGGAGACGGTCACCTTCGTCCGGAAGGTGCTGGACCGCCTCGCGGCAACCAGGGGGCCGGGCCCGCGGCCGGCCGGGGGGCCGGGCCGGGTCCGGGTCGAGCGCGATCCCGCCCGGGGGATCGTGGTCACCAACCGCTGACCCGGTTTCGCCGGCCGAACATCCGTCCGCCAGGGAGCCTTTCCGCCGAACCAGGTGGAACCCGGTCGGCCGGTCTGCCGGATTCCCTCGGGCTCTGCCCCCGGATCCGCCGAACCCCGCGAAAATCGCGGGGTTCCGGCGATCGGCCCGGGGATTTTTTTCTTGACAGGGGGGGGCTTCAGCGTACTTTTCCGCACGAGCCGGGCCCCGGGTGGGCCGGGGCCCGGTGCATGGATCAGAAACGAAACCAGAAAGGGGGTCGGTAAGTCGAGAGCCAGGCGCAGAAAGACAGAGTTGGTAGAGAGACGGTAACCGAAACGAAGTACCGACGGAAAAGGAGCCATTCAATGAGGAAGCTTGTCTACACCGCGTTCATTGCGGCGGTGGTCCTCTCGCTCGGCTGTGCCATCACGAACTACCCGGTGATCTTCGACACCGCCGGCCCGGACATGGACCAGGTGATGGATCACGGTTACGAGATGGCCTACATCAAGCCGGACGGCGACGTCGCCCTGCTTTACGACGACGGGTCCGACAACCTCTACACCCTGGTCAGCCAGACGTGGGAAGGCGACCAGTGGCTGAAGACCTACAACAACTTCGACGCGTCCGGCGAGCTCAACTTCCTGGACCAGACCTACTGCGACCCCAACCGCCAGACCGACTGCGCGGTGTGGGTGGCCTGGAACCCGGATCTGCCCGATGCCTACCCGCACGGTGCCTCCGCTGGTTCCGGCAACGTCGTCGACGATCCGTTCGACGGTGAGTTCAACGAGGACTGCTCCGGTGCCCGCAGCCTCTCGCTGCTGGTCTCCATGACCTCCCGGGTCGGTGAGTGCGGCAGCGGCCTCTGGGCTGACAAGCAGGCTCTCGCGTTCGAGTTCGCCAACCTGGACACCGTCACCTTCCGTGGCCGCCAGGTCTACGAGCTCCCGGTCGACTCCTCCGTCGCCTCCTTCGAGGTGGTCGGTGAGGACGGCGCCTCCACCCAGGCCCCGATCTACGGCCGGTTCGTCGGTTACGTGGACAACCAGTTCCGCGTCGCCGTCCCGGTGACCCCGAACGCGAAGTACCAGCTCCGCTGGGCCAAGAACTGGGTCGAGAACCACGGCAACTTCGCCGAGATCAACCTGACCTACGGCTCGCTGAACGCGAACTTCAAGGTCAAGGTCACGACCTTCGACGGCGCCCTCGACCGGTTCTGATCCAGCCCGAACTGGAAGCCTGAACTGCTCGCGAACTGAAGGACAAGAAAGGAGCGAGAACCCATGAGGAAGCTGCTCTATGCCGCGTTCTGCCTGGCCCTGATCGCCTCGCTGGGCTGCGCGATCACCGATTACCCGATCATCACCGACACCCGTGGGGACTACAGCGGCATCATCCGCACCGGCCACAAGGCCTACGTGACCGGCACCGCCCAGGTCGCCACGATCTACCCCGACGGCTCCGACGAGCTGTTCTCCATGGTGTGGCAGAACGCCTACGGCGATCAGCGCCTGTACACCTTCAACAACTTCGACCCGACCGCGACCGCGATCTTCATGGACCAGACCTACTGCGACTGGCGGTATGACGGCTGCGAGGTCGTCCGCGCCTGGAATCCTCACCAGAACGACGAGCCGTTCGACTACGAGTTCTTCGAGGACTGCTCCGGCGCCCGCAGCCTCTCCCTCCTGGTCGCGCAGGGTTCCCGCCTCGGTGAGTGCGGCGACAGCCTCTTCCGGTCCGACCTCCAGGGTCTTGCCGGTGAGTTCGCCGACCTGGCCACCACCACCTGGCGGGGTGAGACTGCCTACGTGATCCCGGTCAACGCTTCCAACACCACCGTGGCCCTGAACGGCGTCGCGGTCCCGGTCTACGGCCAGTTCAACGGCTTCGTGACCGAGAAGCTCCAGGTCATGGTTCCCATGACCCCGAACGCCCGCCACGAGCTCAAGTGGCTGAGCCGCTGGATCGCCGAGAATGGCGACCTGGCCACCGTGACGATCAACTACGACAGCATCTCGGCCGACGTCAACGTGAAGTTCGCCGCCGAGGGCATCCACTACAACGCCGATCGTCTCTGATCCACGAACCTGCGCCTGATCTCGACGGGGGAGGCGGCCTGCGGGCCGCCTCCCTTTTTTTACCCTTGCGGGACGGCCGGAACGGCGTACGTTTCGCGCGAGGAGGCTCTCCGGGCCCGGGGATGGATGGTCACGACAGGAGAAAGCCGGGCGGAGAGGGAAAGGAGCCCAGAGAGATGAAGAAGGTGCTCGGCATGCTGCTGGTGGCGGCGCTGGTTGCCACGGTCGGGGGCTGTGCCCTGACGGACTACCCGGTGATCACGGACGACCGGGGGGACTACTCCGGCATCGTCCGGACCGGCCACAAGGCCTACATCACCCAGACGTCCCAGGTGGCGACGATCTGGCCCGACGGCTCGGACGAGCTGTTCTCCATGGTCTACCAGAACGCCTACGGGGACCAGAGGCTGTACACGTTCAACAACTACGATCCGACCGCCACCGCTCTGTTCCTCGACCAGAACTACGGCTACTGCGACTGGAACTACGACGGGTGCGAGATCGTCCGGGCCTGGAACCCCCACCAGAACGACGACCCGCTGGACTACGAGTTCTTCGCGGACTGCTCGGGCGCCCGCAGCCTGTCGCTGCTCGTGGCCCAGCAGAACCGCCTCGGGGAATGCGGGGACGGTCTCTTCTCCGGGGACATGCAGGGGCTGGCCGGCGAGTTCGCCGACCTGGCGACGACCTCCTGGCGGGGTGAGACCGCGTACGTGATCCCGGTGAACGCCGCGAACACCAGCGTCTCCCTCGACGGTGTTTCCGTCCCGCTCTACGGCCAGTTCAACGGGTTCGTCACGGACAGGCTCCAGGTGATGATCCCGATGACGCCCAACGCCCGGCACGAGCTGAAATGGCTTTCCCGCTGGATCGCGGAAAATGGCCCGGCTGCCACCGCGACGATCTCCTGGGGCAGCCTGTCCGCCGACGTGCGGGTTCGCTTCGCCGCCGAGGGGATCCACCACAACGCCGACCGGCTCTGACCGGTTTTCCGGCAGTTCCCCCTCCCGCGGGACGGCGGCCGCCGTCCCGCGGTTCGTTTCCCGCCCCGCGAATCAGGGGCCCCCGGCCAGCTCCCGGGCGCGCGCCACCGCGGCCGCGGGATCCACCAGCCCGTACCCGGACGCCGGGTCGGGTCCGGCGGGGGGAAGGTCCCGGGCCGTCTGCCGCAGCACCTCCATCACCTGGAGCGGGGTCAGGTCCGGGGCCACCTGGAAGACGAGGGCCGCGACCCCCCCCACCCAGCCGGTCGCGTGGGAGGTGCCCGAGGCCAGGCCGAGGGAGCGGGGGGTGGGGGGGGCCGGGACGGGGAGCCGGAAGCCGGGGGCGGCCAGGTCCGGGAAGACCCCGGGGCGCCCGCAGGGGGACGGTCCCCGGGAGGACGGATCGATGACCCGCAGGTGGCGGTCGATCGCGGCCACCGCCAGGGGGCCCCGCCCGGCCGGGAGCGGCAGGTCTGCCGGCGACTGGCAGCTTCCCGGGTCCGGGCCGTCGTTCCCGGCGGCGAAGACCGGCAGGACACCCGCCGCGAGGAACGCCTCGATCATCGGCAGGTCCCGGTCGTCGCACGAGCCCCTGCCGTGGCCCCAGGCGCCGAGGACCACGTCCACCCGCCGGGTTTCGAACAGCATCCAGTCCGCCGCCAGGGCCATGTTGACGTTGTTGTAGCTGTTGTACCGGTTCGCCAGGGCCGCCACCCAGCGGGCTCCCGGCGCGGCTCCCAGGGCGTGTCCCCGGACCGGCCGCCCCAGGGCGCAGGCGAGAACTTCCGAGCCGTGGGGCACGGTGTCGAACGGCTCCGGGCGTCCCTCCACCGGGTCGAACCAGGAGGGCCCGTCGGCCCGGGCGTCCCGCAGCGCCTCGTGGTCTCCCATCACCCCGCTGTCCAGGGAGCCGATGACCACGCCCCGGCCATCGATCCCCTGCTGCCAGAGGGCGGGAAGTCCCAGCGCCACGACGCCCCAGCTCGGCCCCGGCGGCACCGGCTCCGCCCGCCGGAGGAAGCTCCCGGCGGTGGACCGGCGGGCGTCCCGCACCGAGTCCACCTCGGGGACCAGGCGGGCGACCGCCGGGTCGGCGGCGAGTTCCCGCAGCGCCGGGAGCCTGGCGACCACGTGAACCCGGTTCATGTACCGGATCGGTTGCCACCAGTCCACGAGGCCGCGGCGCTCCAGGTCCTCGAGCAGGGGCCTGAGGTGCGCCACTCCGCGGGCGGACAGCGCGCGCAGTTCCCGCAGCGTGAACTCGCGGAAGGCCGCACGGGGGATCCCTCCCCGGGCCTCCAGGGCGAGGATCGGGGCCAGGTCCGGCTGCTCCCGGAGATCCACCAGCAGGCGCAGCCAGGCACGGCCATCGGGGCCCGCCAGTTCCCGGAAGCGGGGCGAGATCCCCGCCTGCCGGGGCAGGAGCCGGACGGGCAGCCGGTCCGGGAGGACCGGCCGGCGGGGAATCTCCGGGGTGCGGCAGGCGAGGAGGAGAACCAGCAGGGGCAGGATGCGGCGAACCATCGCGGACACCTCCGGGTTGCGGCAGGGGACGGATGCGTACAATATAGGAATTCGGGCTGCACGGGACCCGCTCGGAACGTACATTGGCTCGCGTGAGACGCCTTCGCTCACGGGAGGACCCGGTGCAGCCAGTCCCCCTTCGAGCTTCTTCCGTCCATCCGCCGGGGTCGACACGACGCCGCTCCCGGCAGTCCAGGGACGACACCGTCCCGGAAACCACTGGAGGTATGCGATGAGACACGTGAGGACCGGGCTTTCCGCCTTCGCCACGGTGAGCTCCTTCCTCACTCTGCTCGCGATCCTGGCCACGCCCGCCTGGGCGGGCCGGGTGAACGGCATCGACCTGGCGGACGGGCACGACATCGTGCGGGTCGGCCAGCGCGCCAGCGACCAGTTCGGCGACACGGTGGCCGTGGGAGACTTCAACGGCGACGGGACGCTGGACTGGGCCGTGGGCGCCCCCGGCCACGACGGGGAACACTCCGACCGGGACGCGGCCGGGGCGGTCTTCATCTTCTACGGCAACCCTCCCTACGACCACGAGCTGGACCTGGGGAACGGGGCCGAGGCCGACCTCGTGATCTACGGGGCCCACGCGGGGGACCAGCTCGGGACCCGCATCCTCTTCGCCGACCTGGACCAGGACGGGATCGACGACCTGGTCCTCGGGGCTCCCTCCGGCGCGGGCCCGCGGGGCGCGGGCTACGACGCGGACGGGGACGGCACCGCCGATCCCCAGGGCCTGCGGGCGCGCGGCGAGGTCTACGTCTTCTTCGGCGGCCGGGTCCGGGCGAAGACCATCGACCTGTGGCGGCCCGACCAGACGAAGTCCACCGCCGACCTCTGGATTCTCGGGGCCCACGAGGGGGACCGCCTCGGAGCCTCGGTGTCCGCCGGCGACGTCAACGGCGACGGCAGCCCGGACCTGGTGCTCGGGGCGATCGATGCGGACGGTCCCGACGGCACGAGGACCAGCGCCGGCGAGATCGACATCCTCCTCTCGGGGACGACGACCTTCGAGGACGGCGTGCGGGACCTCCACGCCAACCCGCCGGACGCGGTGATCTACGGCCCGGCCTACGACTTCGACGACGACGGGACGGACAACCCCAACCAGACCGTGGACGAGCAGGGACAGCTCGGCGGGGTCGTCGCCGTGGGCGACGTTTCGGGCGACGGGATCGACGACATCGTCTTCCAGCTCCAGCGGGGCCGGGGGCCGACCGACGAGCCGCGGCCGAACGCGGGAGAGGTCGGCATCGTCTTCGGCGAGACGAACTTCCCGGCCAGCCGGGACCTGAACGACGGGGTGCCGACCCGGATCTGGGGCGCCGACCCCGGCGATTCCGCGGGGGAAGCGATCGCCCTCGGGGATGTCGACGGGGACGGGAAGCTCGACATCGCCATCGGGGTGCCGTTCGCCGACGGGGCCGACGGGGACGGCACCGCCCGCCAGGGGGTCGGGGAGGTCTCCGTCCTCTGGGGGCCCCGCTATGACAACGAGATCATCGACCTGCGGACCGACGTGCCGGACACCTTCTTCGGCTTCACGATCATCGGCAAGGACGGGGACGACGGCTTCGGCGACAAGGTCGTCATCGCCGACGTGGACCACGACGGCTACGGAGACGTGGTCGTGGCGGCCCCGTATGCCGACGGCCCGGACGGCCAGGAGGAACGGCCGGGGGCGGGAGAGATCTGGATCCGCTACGGCGCCCAGGAGCATCCCGCCGCGAACGAGGACTTCGGCAGCGGGGGCGGTGGCGGCGACCCGGTGACCTGGGGCCGCGCCCAGGGAGACACCCTGGGCGGCGGGCTCGCCGCCGGGGACATCAACCACGACGACAAGGAGGAGATTCTCGCCGGGGCGCCGTTCCAGGACGGCAGCGACCTCGGGGACGGTGAGCGGCTCGGGGCGGGCGCCCTGTGGCTGCTGACGCCGATGGACGACGACAACGACACCTACCGGAACCTGTTCGACAACTGCCCCGAGGTCTACAACGACGACCAGGCGGACCAGGACGGGGACCTCTGGGGCGACTACTGCGACAACTGCCAGTACGACGCGAACCGGGACCAGGTGGACACGGACCAGGACACCCTGGGGGACGCCTGCGACGAGGACGACGACAACGACTACGTGAACGACGACGACGGTGACGGGACCCTCGACGACTGGTGCGATACGGGACAGACCTCCGGGTGCGACGACAACTGCCGCACGGTGAAGAACGGCATCGCCGAGCCGGATCCCCAGCAGGACTCGGACGACGACGGCGTCGGGGATGCCTGCGACAACTGCCCGAACACGCCGAACTTCGACCAGGCGGACACCGACCGGGACGGGTCGGGAGACGCGTGCGACCCGGACGACGACGGGGACGGGATCTCGGACACCACCGACACCTGCCCCGGCGTTCCGGGCCCGAACACGGACTCGGACGGGGACGGCCTGGGCGACGTGTGCGACAACTGTCCGAACGTGTCGAACCCCGACCAGGCGGACCAGGACGGTGACGGCGTGGGGGACGCCTGCGACAACTGCCCGGACGTGGCGAACGCCGACCAGGACGACGTCGACGCGGACGGGATCGGCGGGCGCTGCGACAACTGCCCGCACACCGCCAACGCCGGCCAGGAGGACCAGGACGGGGACGGCGTCGGGGATGCCTGCGACAACTGCCCCGACGTGGCGAACCCGGACCAGGCCGACACGGACGGCCCGCAGGCGACGGACGAGTGTCCGTGGAACGATGCCGACGGAGACGGCACGGTCGACCCGGGAGAGTCGGGAGGGCCGGACGGCGTCGGGGATGCCTGCGACAACTGCCCGAACGACTGCAACCCCTCCCAGGAGGAAGGGGGCTTCTTCCCCGACTACGACGGGGTGGGGGACGCCTGCGACAACTGCCGCGGGTACAAGAACGGGAACTGCGACGCCGACCCGGTCCAGAACTGCGACGCGGACGGGGACGGGACCGTCTCGGACCAGGAGTACGAGGACGGGTTCCAGCGGGACACCGACGGGGACGGCCAGGGGGACATGTGCGACTCCGACGACGACAACGACGGGGTCGCCGACGCGAGCGACAACTGCCCCAAGCTGGCCAACGCCGGGCAGGAGGATGCGGACTCGGACGGTGTCGGTGACGCCTGCGACAACTGTCCCGAGGTGCAGAACGCGGCCCAGGCCGACACCGACGGGGACGGTCTCGGGGACGCCTGCGACAACTGCCCGGACATTCCGAACCTCACCCAGACCGACTCGGACGGGGACGGGATGGGCAATCCCTGCGACTCCGACGACGACAACGACGGGATCCCGGACGACGACGGGGACGGCACGTGGGACCCGTGCACGAACGGCGCCACCAGCGACTGCGACGACAACTGCACCTACGTGCCGAACCCGGACCAGGCGGACCAGGACGGGAACGGGGTCGGTGACGCCTGCGACTACACGAGGATCGATCTCAACGGGGACACGGACGACTACGTTCTCTACGGGACGGACAGGCTGGACAACCTGGGCCGGACGGTGGCCCGGGGGGACGTGAACGGTGACGGGATCGAGGACCTGGTCGTCGGGGCTCCCTCCGCGAACGGGCCTCCCGGGGACCAGCGGGACTTCGCCGGCGAGGTCTACGTCGTCTTCGGCCCGATCAGCGGCGGCGAGCAGGATCTCTCGGTGGATACCGAGCATGCCGACGTGACGATCTGGGGCGAGCACGTGGAGGACCTGTTCGGCCAGGCCCTGGCCGTCGGGGACGTCAACGGCGATGGGATGGACGACATTGTCGTCGGGGCCTCCCAGGCCCGGTGCGTCGGCGCGGCCCTGGACGAGGACGGGGACGGGACGGACGACGCGGACACCCACTGCGGGCGGGTCTACGTCTTCTACGGCCGCGAGAGCTGGGCCGCCGAGATCGACACGGAGAACGATTCGACGGCCAGCGACGCCAAGGACAACCCGCAGAACGTCGACGCGTTCTTCGCCGGGCAGCGGGGAGGCGTCGGCCTCGGCCGGACCCTGGCCCTCGGGGACATCAACGGGGACGGGATCCTCGACATCGCCATGGGGCAGCCTTCCTACCGGGAGTACGACAACTCCGGCCACCTGGTGACCATGGGCGGCGTGTCGGTGGCGTTCGGCTCGGCGAACCTGCCCTACCGGACCAACTACAAGGCGTTCCCCTCCGGCCGGACCGACCCGGACCTGTTCGTCAAGGGAGGCGAGGAGTCCGACTTTGCCGGCCGCGTCGTCGGGTTCGGGGACGTGGACGGGGACGGGGTCGACGACCTGCTCGTCGGGGCCCGGGCGGCGGATGGCCCCGGGAACAGCGCGAGCGGGTGCGGGCAGCTGCACATCGTCTTCGGTGACAGCGGTCTCTCGTCCGGAACCGTGCGCGACCTGGGCACCGACCCGGACCCGTACATCTACGGGGTCGACCCGAACGACAACCTCCCGACCTCGGTCTGTACCGGTGACCTGGACGGGGACGGGAAGGACGACATCCTGGTCGGCGTGACGGGAGGCGCCGGGCCCTCGAACGGCAGGTTCTCCGGGGGCGAGGCGTACGTCGTGCTCGGGCGCGACCGGGCGAGCTGGCAGACCGACGAGGTGGACACCCTTGCCGCCACCCGCATCTGGGGCCGCCACGAGGGGGACAGTTTCGGCCAGGCCTGCACGATCGGCGACCTGGACGGGGACGGCTCGATGGAACTGGCGGTCTCGGCCCTCTACTCCGAGGGGCCGATCCAGCCGGGCCGGACCGATGCGGGCGAGGTCGTCATCCTCTCCTGGAAGCGGATCAGGAACGACTTCGAAGTGGACCTGCTGATGGACAAGGCCGACTGGTCGATCCTCGGCGCCGACCCGGTGGACGACCTGGGCATCGACCTGGCCGCCGCCGACTACAACCGGGACGGGGTCCTGGAACTCGTCATCGGGGCCGACAGCGGTGACGGCGACCCGGACGACACCGCGGACCGGATGGACACCGGCGAGTGCTGGGTCGTCTCGCTGATCGACCTGGACGGGGATGGGGTCCGCGGCATGGCAGACAACTGTCCTTCCGTGGAGAACCCCGGCCAGGAGGACCAGGACGGGGACGGCGTGGGCGACGCCTGCGACAACTGCGTGAAGACGCCGAACCTCGACCAGAAGGATTCCGACGGTGACGGGATCGGGGACGCCTGCGAGAACGACGGCGACGAGGACGGCATCCCGGACGACGACGGGGACGGCACGAACGATCCCTGCACCGCCGGCGCGATCGACGACTGCGACGACAACTGCCCGTCCGTGGAGAACCCGACCCAGGCCGACCAGGATGGCGACGGGGTCGGGGACGCCTGCGACGACGACATCGACGGGGACGGGGTGGCCAACGGGAGCGACAACTGCGACCTGGTGGCCAACGCCGACCAGTACGATGCGGACCACGACGGGACCGGCAACGCCTGCGAGACGCTCGTCCGCGACCTGGGCTCGGTCGGCACCACGATCTGGGGCGAGGAGACCACCGACGCCTTCGGGCGTTCCGGGGCCCGGGGTGACTTCAACGGGGACGGCACGCCCGACCTGGCGGTAGGGACCCCGGATGCCGACGGTCCTTCCAACGGTCGCGACGGGGCCGGTGCCGTCTACGTCTTCTACGGGCCGATCACGGCCGACATCGACCTCGCGACGACCGCGCCGGACGTGGTCATCCACGGCCAGGAGGCCGGGGACCAGCTCGGCTACGCCCTGGCCGCCGGGGACCTGAACCACGACGGGAAGGACGACATCGTGGCCGGGGCCCCGGGCTGCGACGGGAGCGGCAACGCGAAGGCCGACTCCGGCGCGGTCTACGTCTTCTACGGGGGCAACCTGTCCTCCACGATCGATCTCGCCTCCACGTCGGCGAACCTGTCCTTCTTCGGCGAGGAGGCGAACGACCGGATCGGCGAGGCGGTGCTGGCGGCGGACGTCGACGGGGACGGGAAGGATGACCTCGTCATTGCCTCGCCCCACAGCGCGGCGGACTACGACAGCTACGCGGAAGGCGGCGAGGTCTGGGTGATCCTGAACGGGAACCTGGGCTCGGTCACCGACCTCGATCCGTTCGCGGTCGACCACTACGTCAGCGGCGGCCACGAGGGAGACCACCTGGGGTGGGCCCTCGCCGCAGCGGACGTCGACCGGGACGGCAGGGACGACCTGGTCCTCGGGGCTCCCGACGCCGACGGCAGCAACGACCACGTCGCGTCGGCCGGGGAGGTCTACCTGCTGCTCGGCGCGACGATGGACGGGAAGCACGACCTGCCGTTCGCCAACGACGGCAACTACGACGCCCTCTTCTGGGGAGCCGCCGAGAACGAGCAGGCCGGGATCGCCCTGGCCGCCGGTGACCTGGACGGGGACGGCACCCCGGACTTCGCCGTCGGCGCCCCGGGCCGGGGTGCGCCCCGGAAGGCGGCCGCGCGGAACGAATGCGGGGCCGTCTACGTCGTCCGGGGCCGGGCCGACTGGTCCGCGCTGAAGGGCGTCAGGCTGGAAAGCCACGCCGACCGGGGCGTCTACGGAGCCGCCGCCGGGGACCGGTTCGGGCGGGCCGTGGCGATCGCCGACTGGAACGGGGACGGCACGGCCGACCTGGTCGGGGCGGCGGAGCACGCGGAAGGGAACCGGGGGGCGGCGTTCGTCGTCAGCCGGGACCGGATGGGCTCCTCCACGGTGATCGACCTGGCCCGGATCGCACCGAACCAGGAGCTCCGGGGAGCGAGCGCCGACGACCACCTGGGCCGGTCCGGCTGGCTGGCGGTGGCGGACCTGGACGGGGCCGGGGGCCTCGAGCTGGTCCTCCCCGCCCGGGACGGGGACGGGCCCGCGGACGACCGGGACGCCGCCGGCGAGGTCGGCATCGTGTCCCACGGAGACCGGGACGGGGACGGAATCCCCGACGCCGACGACAGCGCCCCGGACGATCCGTCGACCGGGGGCGGCAGCGGCTGCACGACCCCGGGCGACACCGGGACGACCTCCACCTTCGACGCGGACAAGGTGACCTTCCGCTGGTCCGCGGTGAGCGGTGCGACCGGGTACGACTTCTACCGCGGCACGGTGGTGCAGCCGTGGGACTACAACGAGACCTGCCTCGCGGGGAACCTTTCCCAGCCGGAGGGAACCGACAGCGAGGTTCCCGCTCCCGGGGAGGCCTTCTGGTACGACTCCCGGGCGGTCCAGGACGACTGCAAGGGTCCCCTCGGGCAGGATTCCAGCGGCACCACCCGGCCCGATCCGCCCGCCTGTCCCTGACGCGCGGGAAACGGTGGGTTCACCACGGGACGCCGGCCGCGAGCGGCCGGCGTCCTCCTTTCCGCCCCGGACGGATCAGCCGTTGCGGGGCCGGGCGGCCTCCCGCCGGGCCGACCGCATCCTGGTCCCCAGCTCCTGGGAGAGCCGGATCTCCTCGGCGGGGATGTCGGCGGGAAACAGGGTTCCGCTGATCCGGGCACGGTGGATCGAGGCCCCGTCGAGGAGGGCTTCCGACAGGTCCACGCCGCGCAGGTCCGCGTCCCGGAGGTAGGCGCCCCGGAGGTCCGCCCGGGAAAGGTCCGCCCGGCGCAGGTCGACCGCCCGGAGGTTCGCGTTCCGGAGGTCGGGCGTCTCCCGCTTCGCCATCTCGTTGAACTGCGCGAACTTTTCCTCCCGGAGCAGCCGGCAGTGGGGTTTCGTGGCGTCGAGGGGCATGCTTGTCACCTCCTTCGAGTCTCATCGTCCGGACCCGACCGGACTTGAGCCGGGAGGGACAGAGACCGCGGCGGGAGCCACCCGTGGTTCGGATCCGGTCGTCCGGGCCCGCGCGGACCCGGGTGGCAGCGGATATCCTTGGGGACCGGAGGAAGGAGGCGGACGATGGTGACGGACGACCTGCCCCGGGCGCGGGGGCGTTTCGTGGCGGTGCCCCGCTGCGGGTTCCTGCTGGACTTCTCGACCTTCTGGAGGGCGGGGGAGGCCCCGCAGCCCGGGACCACCACCGAGGAAGGGACCCTCCTCCCGGAGATGGATCCCGCCTTCGACGCGATGGCCGCCCTCGAGGCGGGGGCCGTGGCGAACCCCGACGAGAACCGCCGCGTCGGTCACTACTGGCTGCGGGCCCCGGAACTGGCCCCGGACCCGGGGCTGACCCGGGCGATCGAGGACGCCCGGGACCGGGTGATCGAGTTCGCCGCCCGGGTCCGGGAGGGAACCCTGGGCCCGGCCCCCGGGGCCCGCTTCGAGCAGGTGCTCCACGTGGGGATCGGGGGCTCGGCCCTGGGTCCCCAGCTCGCCGCCGACGCCCTGCCCGGTTCCGGCGGCCCGGGGATCGAGTTTCTCGACAACACCGACCCGGAAGGGTTCGAGCGGGTTCTCGGCCGGATCCGGGATCGCCTCGAGCGGACCCTGGTGGTCGTTGCGAGCAAGAGCGGGGGCACGCCGGAGACCCGCAACGGGATGGAGGCGGTCCGGGCGGCGCTGCTGGCCCGGGGGCTCGAACCGGCACGGCACCTGGTGGCGATCACCGGGGAGGGGAGCGCCCTCGACGGGCGGGCCCGGGACGAGGGCTGGCTGGCGACCTTCCCCATGTGGGACTGGGTGGGAGGGCGCACCTCGATCACGTCCGCCGTCGGACTCCTCCCGCTGGCCCTCCTCGGTCACGACGTGTCCGCGTTCCTCGACGGGGCGCGCCGGATGGACGAGGCCACCCGGGTCCGGGACCCGGTGGCGAACCCGGCCGCCCAGCTCGCCCTCGCCTGGTACGCGGCGACCGGGGGACGCGCCCGGAGGGCGATGGTGGTGCTCCCCTACCTGGACCACCTGCTCCTCTTCTCCAGGTATCTCCAGCAGCTCGTCATGGAGTCGCTGGGGAAGGAACGGGACCTCGCGGGCCGCGTCGTGCACCAGGGCCTGACGGTGTACGGGAACAAGGGTTCCACCGACCAGCACGCCTATGTCCAGCAGCTCCGGGAGGGCCCCGACGACTTCTTCTGCGTCTTCATCTCCGCGAGGGAGGAGAGGACCACCGCCCCGCCCCTGGAGGTGGAGCCGGGGGTCACGCCGGGGGACTACCTGCTCGGGTTCCTGCTCGGCACGCGCCGGGCCCTCGCCGAGGCGGGGAGGCGCTCCCTGCTGGTTTCCCTCCCCCGCCTGGACGAGGGGGCGCTGGGAGCCCTCATCGCCCTCTTCGAGCGGACGGTGGGGTTCTACGCCACGCTGGTCGGGATCAACGCCTACCACCAGCCCGGCGTGGAGGCGGGGAAGAAGGCCGCCCGCGACGTCCTGGAGGTGCAGCGGGCGCTCCTGCGGGCGATGGAGCGTTCCCCCGGCCGGTTCGCGACCGCGGCGGAATGGGCCCGGGAGGCGGGGCGGGAAGACCGTGCCGCCGAGGCGTTCTGGGTCCTCGCCCACCTGGCGGCGAACCCCGCCCGGGGGGTGCGCCGGGAAGGATCCGACGCGGACCCGGCGGCCCTGTTCGGGATCCCGGGCTGAGTCAGTCCTCCCCGAAGAGGGAGCGATCGAGGGAGGCGAGGTCCGGTGGCAGCGGGGCCTCGCACAGGACCCGGCGGCCGGACCGGGGATGGACGAACCCGAGCCGGGCCGCGTGGAGGGCGAGCCGCCCGGGCCCGGGGTCGCCGCCGATCCCGTACCACCGGTCCCCGAGGAGGGGCCAGCCGGTGGCCGCCGCCTGGACCCGGACCTGGTTGCGCCGCCCGGTCACCAGGCGGAAGCGCACCCGGGCCCGGGGGGCCGGTTCCCGGCGGGACGCCTCGACCCGGTACTTCAGGACCGCCTCCCGGCCCGTGCTCCCCCCTTCTTCCACGACCAGCACCTCCCGCCCCGGGCGGGGCTCGGCCAGCAGGTGCCGGAGCGTGCCCTCGTCCCGGTCGGGCCGGCCGGCGGTCCAGCCGAGGTATTCCCGGAGGGGCCGCCGGGCGCGGAACTGGCCCCGCAGCCGCGCCGCGTCCCGGGCCGTCCGCGCGAAGAGAACGAGCCCGGAGGTTTCCCGGTCGATCCTGTGGACCACGTGCAGTTCCCCCCCCGCGCCCCGCCCCGCCTCCGCCAGCGCGGCGAGGACCCGCGCCACCAGGGGGAGGTCGCCGGGATCCGGGTCGGTCGTCGGGACCGTGACGATCCCGGGGTCCTTGTCGACGACCACCAGGGCCGCGTCCAGCAGGAGGACACGGAACCCGGGCCCGGCCAGGACCGGCCGGGAGGGGGGAAGCGGGGCCCGGTCGTGGAGTTCCACCCGGGCGCCGGCAGGGGGGCGGGCCGCGGGATCGGTGACCACCCGGCCCTCGACGGTGACGCGCCCGGAGCGGATCCATTCCCGGGCCCGGCGCAGGGACGTCCCGACCGCGTCCCGGAGGAACGTGGTCAGGCTCAGGTCGGCGCCGGGAGGAACGCGAAAGCGGGGCATGGGGCCTCCGGGACACGGTTGCGGGGACCGCCGGAAAGTGATGAAGTGTCCCCGTCGCTTCCAGCATAGCGCGGGAACCGATCCCGCCCGGGGGGCGACGGAAGGGGTTTTCCGATGTTGCAGGTCTCCGGCCATCCCGGCTCCTTCGGGGTGGTCCCGCCGGGCACGCCGCCTCCCGCCGGCGTCCGCCGCCTCCACGTCCTCCTGGTCCGGCCCTCCAAGTACGACGACGACGGGTACGTCATCCGCTTCGTCCGGGGCGTGCTGCCGTCGAACACCCTGGCGACCCTGCGTGCCCTGACGGAAGAGGTCGCGGCGCGCCGGGAACTGGGCGAGGTCGAGGTGGCGGTCCACCTGCTGGACGAGATCGTCGACCGGGTCGACCCGGTGAAGCTCGTCCGGCGTTTCACCCGCCGGCGGGGAGACCGCCTGGTCGTCGCCCTCGCCGGGGTGCAGTCGAACCAGTTCCCGCGGGCGGCGGACCTGGCGCGGGAATTCCATGCCGCCGGGGCCCCGGTGATGATCGGGGGGTTCCACGTCTCGGGGGCGATGGCGATGGATCCCCGGGGGGTTCCGCCGGAGATCCGGGAGATGCTCGACCTGGGGGTGACCCTGGTCCGCGGCGAGGTCGAGGAGCGCTGGGGGGACCTCCTGCGGGACGCGCTCCACGGCCGTCTCCGGTCCCTCTACCGGGTGGATCCCCCGCCGGACCTTTCCCGGGCCAGCGTCCCGGTGGTCGATCCGCGCCTGATGAAGCGGTTCGCCTACCCGGACATGGGGACGATCGACGCCGGGCGCGGCTGCCCGTTCAACTGCAGCTTCTGCACGATCATCAACGTGCAGGGGCGCAGGATGCGCTGGCGGCGGGCGGAGAAGATCATCGAGCGGATCCGCGCCAACCATGCCCTCGGCATCGACTACTACTTCTTCACCGACGACAACTTCGCCCGCAACCCGGAGTGGGAGCGGATCTTCGACGGGCTGATCCGCCTCCGGGAGGAGGAGAACCTCCCGGTCGAATTCATGATGCAGGTGGACACCCGCGCCCACCAGATCCCCGGGTTCACCCGGAAGGCGTCCCGGGCGGGGTGCAGCCAGGTCTTCGTCGGGATGGAGTCCCTCAACGAGCGGAACCTGGAGGCCGCCGGCAAGCGCCAGAACGACGTCCGCGGTTACCGGGAGATGGTCGAGACCTGGCACGCCCACGACATCGCCGTCCACGTCGGCTACATCATCGGTTTCCCGTACGACACCCCGGAAAGCGTCCGCCGGGAAGTGCGGCAGCTCCGGGACGAGGTGGGGGTCGACCAGGCGTCCTTCTTCATGCTCACCCCGATCCCGGGATCGGCGGACCACCGGGAGATGGTCCTCCGGGGGGAGCCGATCGACGAGGACCTGAACCGGTACGATTCCTTCCAGCCCGCGATGGAACACCCGCGGATGTCGCGGGAGGAGTGGCTGGGCGCCTACCGGGACGCCTGGCGGGAGTTCTACTCGGTCGAGGGGATGATCCGCATCCTCTCGCGGGTTCCCGCGCGGGACTACTGGGGGATCTTCAAGAACTTCCTCTGGTACCGCTACGCGGTGGACGTGGAGCGCACCCACCCGATGATCTGTGGTTTCCTCCGGCTTCGTGACCGGCGCCAGCGGCGGCCGGGGTTCGCGGTCGAGGGCCGGGTGGCCCATGCCCGCCGGCGCGCCCGGGAACTGGCGGCGAACGCCCGGGCGCTGTTCCGGCTCTACCGGGAGATGCAGGAGGTCTGGCTCGCCACCCGGGGCCGGCCCGCCCTCGAGGAACGGGCGCGGGCCTGGCGCGCCCGCTACGAGGAGCTGCGCCGCCGGGCGGACGATGCCGTGGTCCGGGCGGGCGGGGCGGGTCGGCGGACCGCCGACAACCTGCGGGCCCGGGCCGAGTCCCTGCGGGCCCGGGCGGACGAGGCGGTCGCCCGGCTCGCCGGGATGCGCGACCGGGCGATGGCCGGGGTCTCGGCCCGGGTCGGCTCCCTGCGGGACGACGGGGCCCGCCGGCTCGGCTGGCTCCATCGCCAGGTGGACCGGCTGGTGCACCCGTTCCGGGTTCGCGTCGAGACCCGCCGCGACCTGGATGCCGCCTGGCGAGCGACCTGGGAAGCCCTGCGCCGCGGCCGGTTCTGGGCCATCCGTCCCGTCCGGCTCCTTGTCACCGCCGCGCGGGACGCCAAGCTGGCGGTCGCCTTTTCCCGGGACGTGCTGCGGGCCCGCTAGGGCGCCCGGAACGCGGACCCCCGGCGGGGGGGAATCCGTGTCGCGGTTCCCATGGGGGGATGGTGCGCAGGGGCGGAATCGAACCACCGACACCGTGATTTTCAGTCACGTGCTCTACCAACTGAGCTACCTGGGCACGCCGTGGATGCGAGGAATGTAGAGAACGCCGGCGTCGCCGTCAAGTCGTCACCGGCGTCCCCGGGAGGCGGCGCCGGGGATCTCGACGCCGAGGGCCAGGTAACCGACGAAGTGGTGGAAGTTCGAGGGCGCGGTGAGGCCGAGCCCCTCCTCCCGGACCTCCCGGGGGACCCGCGGTTCCGCCTCGGTGAGGCTCGTTCCGTAGCGCAGGACCCGGCCGGCGGGGACCGGCAGCCCGAGCCGGGCGGCCGTCTTCCGCACCAGCTCGAGGCCGAACGGGACGGAGAACCGGCCGCACCAGGGAACCCGGTAGCGGTGGACGTCGGCGGGGTCGACCAGCCGCTCGAACAGGCCCCGCAGGCGGTCCGCGGACAGGGGCCCGGTGAGATGGTCCCGGGCGAGCTCCAGGTCGCGGGCCACGGCCCGCTCGTGGGCCGCCGCGTCGGTTCCGAAGGGGGCGTGGTCGAAGTCCGGACCGTAGTGGATCGCGTCCGACGAGATGACGATCGCGACGTCCCGCCCGAGGGTCCACCCGTGGCGGCGGATCGCCCCGGCGAGGGCCGCCGAGAGGTCGTCCGCCAGCCCTTCCAGCCGGTCCCACGTGACGTACGGGACGAGCACCGGGACGATCGTCACCTCGGGGCCCCGGTACCACTGGAGGAACGGTACGATCGCCTCGAGGGAATGTTCCCGGTCGTGCATCCCGTCGTCCACGACGACATCGTCCCGCGGGAGCGCGGCGAGGAGTTCGTCCCGGAGCGGGTCGACGCGCACCGGGCCCAGGGGGGCGTGCCAGGCCGCGTAGCGGTCGAAGACCAGCCGGCCGGACAGGTTCCACAGCCGCGCCGCGTGAAAGACGCCCACCAGCAGCAGGCGGGGCGCCCGGAGGCCGGCGATCGCGTGCAGGTAGACGTGCCCCGCGTACAGGTGGTCGTCGTGGGGACAGACCGCGGCGACGAAGGGACCGTCGGCGGGGAGCGTGTCCCGCCCGTACTCCTCGCGCACCAGGGCGGGGAAGAGGGCCTCGGCCTGGCGCCGGGACCGCACGAAACCGGTCCCGTCCCGCAGCCCGCGAACCAGGTCTCCCTCGGAAGGGATCGCCATCCCCTCCAGGATTTCCCGGCGGGAGGGGGGCGCCTGGCCGGCGGCGCAGGCGGGATGGCAGGCGGCCAGGGCGGTGGCCAGGAGCACCGGGGTCGCGTGGCGGAACATGGGGATCACCTCCCGCCCGCGGGGGAACGCCCCGCGAAGCGCAGCACCAGGAACAGCAGCGCGGCCCCGCCCAGGAGACCGAGCCAGGGGGAAACGCCGAACCCGACGGCCAGGTCGCCGACCGGGAGGGAGACGGCGGCCACCAGGAGGGCGTAGGGCATCTGGGTCCGGACGTGGTCCACGTGATCGCAGGCGGCCGCCATCGACGACATCACGGTCGTGTCCGAGAGGGGCGAGCAGTGGTCGCCAAAGACCGCACCGGTCAGCACGGACCCGGTGGTGGCGACCAGGAGCCGGGCGGCGGCCGGCTCGGCCCAGCCCCCGAGGGTCGCCAGGCGATCGGCGAGGGGGAGGGCCACCGGCACCAGGACGGCCATCGTGGACCAGGAGGACCCCGTGGCGAAGGAAATCCCGGCGGAGAGGAGGAAGACCGTGGCGGGGACCAGGCGGGCGGGGAGCCATCCCCCGACCAGGCCGACCGCCGCCCGGGCGGTCCCCAGGTCGGCACAGACCCCGCCGATCATCCAGGCGAGCACCAGGATGACCACCGCGAGCAGCATCGACCGCATCCCCTCCAGGAACGCCTCCACGGTTTCCGCCAGGTTCAGCCTTCCCAGGGCGAGGGCCCCGGCCGCGGCCAGCGCGGCGCCGGCGGCGGAGCCGTAGAGCAGAGCGTCGTAGCAGGATGCCGCCCCGAGGACGGCACCCAGGTGACGGGCCGAGCGGATCACCCGGAGCAGGGGCAGGGTCCCCGCCGGGTCACCCGCGGCGGCGAGGGACGCCCGCCCCGCGAGCCAGAGGGCGGCGAAGGTGACCCCCACCACCGCGAGGATCGGCAGGCCGGCCAGCAGGAGCGCCGGCCCCGGTCCCGCCGGGGAGGTCTCCCGGAGCCGGTCGGTCCGGGCGAGGGGAACGGAGCCGGGCCGGAGGACCGCGCCGCGGGCGGCGCGGCGTTCCGCCGCCGCCATCGGGCCCAGGTCCCGCCCGAGGAACCCGACGAGACCGACGAACGCCAGCATCAGCCACGCGTAGAACCGGTAGGGAAGGGAGGCGAGGAAGACGCCGTAGGGGTCGTGCCCGGCGAGGCGGGTGCCCGGCAGGGCCTGGCCGATCAGCCCGACCTCGTACCCGATCCAGGTGGACACGACGGCCAGGGAGGCCACGGGCGCCGCCGTGGCGTCGACGATGAAGGCCAGCTTTTCCCGGCTGACGCCGAGCCGGTCGGTGAGGGGACGGAGGGAGGGCCCGACCACCAGCGTGTTCGCGTAGTCGTCGAAGAACACGGCGAGCCCCGCGAGGAAGGCGGCCAGCTGTCCGCGCTGCCGGGTCCGGGCCCGGCGGGCGACGAGGGAGACCAGGCCGGCGGCCCCGCCGGAACGGGAGGCGAGGCCCACCATCCCCCCGAGAAGGAGGGTGAAGAGAACGATCTTCAGGTGGCCGTGGTCGGGGCTGCCCGGTTCGGCCAGGGCGCGGACCAGGTCGTGATCGACCAGGCGCGCCAGGGCGAGGCCGGGATGGAAGCCCTCCCGCACCAGGGTACCCGCCAGGACCCCGAGGAGCAGGGCGGGGACCACCTGTCGCAGCAGGAGGGCCAGCCCGATGGCCAGCAGGGGGGGGAGGAAGGACAGGAGCCCTCCTCCCGGAACCGGGAACTTCGCCGGCCCCGGGGCCGCCGCCAGGGCGACCACCGCCGCCGCGAGGACGGGAAGAAGCAGCGGGGGGACCGCCCGCAACGGTCCCCCCGGCCGGAAAGAACGGGCCAACGGCGGCCCCCGTCAGGCCCGGCTCGACGGCCGCCGGCCCCGGGAGGGCGGCGGCGCTTCCGGCACCGGGGCGGAGGAGGCCTCGGCGGGCCCGGTGCCCGCTTCCGCGGGCGGCGCCGGCCGCAGGCCGAGGGTTTCCCGGAGCTTCGCCTCGATCTCCCCGGCCACCTCCGGGTGCTCCCGGAGGAACTGCCGGGCGTTCTCCCGGCCCTGGCCGAGGCGCACGTCCCCGTAGGAGAGCCAGGCGCCCGACTTCTGGACGAGCCGGTGGGCGATCCCCAGGTCGATCAGGTCTCCCTCCCGGGAAATCCCCTGGTTGTAGAGGATGTCGAACTCCACCTGGCGGAAGGGGGGCGCCAGCTTGTTCTTGACCACCTTGACCTTGGTGCGATTCCCGACGACCTGGTCCCCGTCCTTGATCGCCCCGATCCGGCGGATGTCGATCCGCTGGGAGGCGTAGAACTTGAGCGCCCTCCCGCCCGTGGTGACCTCCGGGTTGCCGAACATCACGCCGACCTTTTCCCGCAGCTGGTTGATGAAGATCAGGGAGGTGCGGGACTTGGCCACGATCCCGGTCAGCTTCCGCAGGGCCTGGCTCATCAGCCGCGCCTGCAGGCCCACGTGGGAGTCGCCCATCTCTCCTTCGAGCTCGGCCCGGGGGACGAGGGCCGCCACCGAGTCGACGACGAGCACGTCCAGGGCGCCCGAGCGGACGAGGACCTCCGCGATCTCGAGGGCCTGTTCCCCGCTGTCCGGCTGGGAGACCAGGAGGTTGTCCACGTCGACTCCCAGGCGGCGGGCGTAGTCCGGGTCGAGGGCATGTTCCGCGTCGACGAAGGCGGCCATCCCGCCGGCCTTCTGGGCCTGGGCGATGACGGTCAGCGCCAGGGTCGTCTTGCCGGACGACTCGGGGCCGTAGATCTCGACGACCCGCCCCCGGGGGACCCCGCCGATGCCGAGGGCCCAGTCGAGGGAGAGGGACCCCGTCGAGATCGCCGGCACGTCCAGGTGCCGGTCCGACCCGAGGCGCATGATCGCGCCCTTGCCGAACTGGCGCTCGATCTGGCCCACGGCCATCTCGAGGGCCTTCTGCTTCTCCTGCTGGGAGCTGTCCACCGCCGCGGTCGGTCCCGGGCGGGGGGTGTTGCGGGAACCTTTCATCGCTGGGGATCCTCCTCGCCGGGCACGGGTGGCGCGGCCACCGCCGGGTGGCCGGGCGGCCGTTCCGGGCGTCGCCGGGAAGTGCCGGAGACCCGCGCCGGGGACGGCGAAAACCGGCGCCGGCCGGGACGGGAAACAGGGTACGGGGCGGGGCGGGGGAGGTCAACGGCGGAACCCGCCGGCCGCCCGGGAACGTTGACGATCCGGGAGGACCTCGCCTATATTGCGCCCCGCCCAGCCCGGGCGGGAGGACCCGCGGCCGGGCAGAGGAGCCAGCCCGCTCCGGGAGCGTTTTCCTTGAGGTCGCCACCACCCCCCGGGACCCGGTCCCGGTTCCCGGTTCTGCCGACGCTGCTGGTCCTGTCGGTTCTCCTCGCCGGCGGATGCGCGGGCCTCTCGCGCGTTGCGCCCGGGGGGGCCCCGGCCTCCCCGGGGCAGGGGACGTCCTCCCCCGCCGGACCCGCCGGCCCGGTCTCTCCGCTCCCGGCCGGGGAACGGGAGCGGATCGTCGCCCGGTCGATCGAGCTGGTCCTGCTGGCGCGGGAACAGGCCCGCCTCGGCCTCGTGGAGGAGGCGGAACGGACCTGGAAACGGGCCTTCGACCTGGTAGCGCCCCTGGCGACCCGGGACGAGGAGATGAGCCGCCGGCTGCGGGCGCTGCGCATCGAGCGGGACCGGTCCCTCGCCGAGGCCGAAACGCTGGCGGAACTCGGGAGCGGGGCGGGAGTCTCGGAGGAGAGCCAGCAGATCCTGGCGGGCCCCGAGCCGAGCCTGGACACGGGCCGGGTCGAGGAGGTGGGCGAGGCCGCCGCAAGCGTCGAGGCCGACTACCCGGTCGTTCGCAACCGGCAGGTCCTCGCCTGGATCGAGCAGTACCAGGGGCCGTGGCGGGCCTTTCTCGCGGGAAGCCTGCAGCGATCGGGCCGGTGGATCGCGCGCTTCCGGGAGATCTTCGCCGAGGAGGGGGTTCCCCGGGACCTGGTGTACATGGCCCACGTGGAGAGCGGTTTCAAGACGTCGGCCTACTCCCGGGCCCGGGCCCGGGGCATCTTCCAGTTCATCGCGTCCACCGCCCGGCGTTACGGCCTGGTTGTGGACTGGTGGGTGGACGAGCGGGCGGACCCGGAGAAGTCCTGCCGGGCCGCGGCCGCCTACCTCCGGGACCTCTACGACGAGTTCGGGGACTGGTACCTGGCCCTGGCCGCCTACAACGCCGGCGAGGGGCGGGTCCGGCGGGCGATCGCCCGGGCCCGGAGCCGGGACTTCTGGGTGCTGTCCCGCCGGCGTTTCCTGCGGCGGGAAACCCGGAACTACGTCCCGGCGATCCTCGCCGCCACCCTGATCTCCAAGAACCCGGCCTCGTTCGGGTTCGGGGACGTGGTGCCCGATCCCCCGGAGCGCTACGAGCTGGTCACCGTGCCGACCCCCACCGACCTCGAGATCCTCGCCCGGTGCGCGGGGACCGACGTGGCGACCCTCCGGCGCCTGAACCCGGCGATCCGGCGCCACCAGACCCCGCCCCGCTGGCCCGACTTTCCGCTCAAGGTTCCCCCCGGGCACGCCCGCGGGTTCGCCGAGGCGCTGGCGAAGATCCCGCCGGAGAAGCGGATCGTCCGGATCGAGTACCGGGTTCGCCGGGGAGACACCCTGTCCCGGATCGCCCGCCACCACGGCACGACGGTCCGGGCGATCCAGCAGGCGAACGGGATGGGCCGCCGGACCCTGCTGCACCCGGGCCAGGTGCTGGTCATCCCGCGGGGCCCGGCCCCGCCCCCGTCCCGTCGCCGGGCCCGGCCGGGCCGGGACGGGACCACGGTGGTCCGCCGGGGAGACACCCTGTCGCGGATCGCCCGCCGGTTCGGGGTGACGGTGCGGGACCTCCAGCGCTGGAACGGCCTGGGCGGGTCCACCCGGATCGTCGCCGGCGAGCGGTTGCGGGTGCGGCCCCCGGCGCGGGGCGCCGGGCGGAGGGCGGCGGCCCGGCACCGGGCCCGACCTTCCCGGGCCGGGCGGGTCCACGTGGTCCGGCGGGGAGACACCCTCTGGTCCATCGCCCGGCGCTACGGGGTGACCCTCGCCGACCTGCGGGAGACGAACGGTTTCCGGCGCCGCAACCCCCTGCTGCGGCCGGGACAGCGGATCCGGGTTCCTGCCGTTCCCCGGGCGGCGTCCCGGCGCCCGCGGTCCCGGGGACGGGAGGGAACGGGCGGACGGGTCCACGTCGTCCGCCGGGGGGAGACCCTTTCCCGGATCGCCCGCCGGTACGGTCTTTCCGTGCGCCAGCTCTGCCGTCTCAACGGGATCGAGCCGGGAACGGTGATCCATCCCGGCGACCGCCTGGTCGTCGCCCGCTGACCCGCCCCGGCGCCGGTGTCCCGCCCCGGGGAGGCGGTGACCCGGCGGGCCTCCCGCCTTTCTCCTCTCCGGCTACCGTCTCCCGGGGAGGTGACCGATGAGGCGGGTCGTGGTCGCGAAGGCCCACGGGGCGGCCCTGCTCGGCGTGCGGGGGATCCTGGTCGAGGTGGAGGCCGCCCGGGTGGGCGGACTGCCCCGGACCGCGATCCTCGGGCAGGCGGCCAGCGAGGTGCGCGAGGGGCGGGAGCGCCTGGGGGTGGCCCTGCGGGCGGCGGGGCTGTGGACCGGCGAGGAGGCGATCTACCCGGTCATCCTGAACCTGGCCCCCGCGGGGCTGCGGAAGGCGGGCACCGGGCTCGACCTTCCCATGTGCCTGGCGGTGGCCGCCCTGACCGACCGGGTGCTCGCCGGGGCCCTTCCCGGGGTCGTCGCCTCCGCGGAGGTCGGCCTCGACGGGAGGCTCCGGCCCGCCCCCGGGACCGTCGCGGCGGCCGCCGCGGCCCGGGAAGCGGGGCTGCGGGGGATCCTCGTCCCCCCGGAAACCGCGCGGGAAGCCGGCGCGGTGGGCGGGGGGCTCGAGGTGCTGCCGGTGGATCACCTCCGGGCGGCGGTGGCGGTCCTGCGGGGCCGGCGGGAGGCCCTCGCCCCCCTGCCGCCCGCCCCCCCGCCGGCTCCCGGGCCGGGTCTCGACCTGGCCGACGTGCGGGGACAGCCCCTTGCCCGGCGGGCCCTCGAGGTGGCGGCGGCCGGGGGCCACAACCTGCTCCTGGTCGGCCCCCCGGGTTCCGGCAAGACGATGCTGGCCCGCCGCCTTCCCTCCATCCTGCCGCCCCTGTCCCGGGAAGAAGCCCTCGAGGTGACCCGGATCCACTCCGCCGCCGGCCTGGTGCCGCCGGGGACGGCCCTCCTGGAGCGGCGCCCGTTCCGGGCTCCCCACCATGGGGCTTCCCGCGCCGGGCTGGTGGGAGGCGGGGTCCCGCCCCGTCCCGGCGAGGTCACCCTGGCCACCCACGGCGTCCTGTTCCTCGACGAGCTGCCGGAGTTCCCCCGGGCCCTCCTGGAAGCCCTCCGGCAGCCCCTGGAGGACGGGGAGGTGACCGTTGTCCGGGCCGCGGGCCGGGTCACGTTCCCCGCACGCTTCATGCTGGTGGCCGCGATGAACCCCTGTCCCTGCGGCTGGCTCGGGAGCGGTGTCCGGGCCTGCCGGTGCTCCCCCCGCCTCCGGGAGCGGTACCGGGGCCGCGTCTCGGGCCCGCTCCTGGACCGGCTGGACCTCCACGTGGAGGTCCCCCCCGTCCGCCCGGAGGAGCTCGAAACCCGGGCTCCCGGCGAGCCGTCCGCCCCGGTCCGCGAACGGGTGCTGGCGGCGCGCCGCCGGCAGCTCGCCCGCAACCGCCGGGTCGGGGCCGGGACGAACGCCACCCTCGGCCCGGGGGCCCTGCGCCGCGTGGCCGCTCCCGGGGCCGGGGCCGCCCGGCTGCTGCGCGAGGCCCTCGGCCGTCTCGGGCTTTCCGCCCGGTCCCGGGACCGGGTGCTCCGGGTGGCGCGGACCCTGGCCGATCTCGAGGGCAGCGAGCGTGTCGAGGCCCGCCACGTGGCGGAGGCGGTCCGCTACCGGGTCCTCGACCGGGCCCTCGGACCGGACGGGAGAGAACGATGACGGGCGGGGGCGAAGCGGGATCCTTGCGGGGGTGCCGGGGTGGTCCTACGCTCTGGACACCGTGGCCGGATCGGTCCACCGGCCCGGGGAGCGAGGCAAGATGACGACGACGGTGATCCCGGAAGGCGCCCGGAACGGGACCGGGGTCCCGGCCTCCGCCGGCTGGTCCCGCCTGGTGGGGACCCTGGCCGGGATCCTGCTGGGCCTGGTTCTTCTCGCGAGCGCCTGGACGAAGGGGGTCGACCCCGCGGGGTTCGCCGAGCACATCGTCCGGCTGGGTCTCCTGCCCCCGGGCCCGGCGGCCTGGGGCGGGATCCTGGTGGTCGGTCTCGAGGCGGCCCTGGGGCTGGCCCTGGTCGCCGGGCTGCGCCGGTGGCCGGTCCTCGTCGCCGTGACCCTGATGATGGCGGGTTTCGTCGGGATCACCGCCTGGGAATTCGTCCATCCCCTCGAGGACTACTCTTCCTGCGGCTGCTTCGGAAACCTCGTCCAGCGGACGCCGGGACAGGCCCTCCTGGAGGACGTCGGGTTTCTCACCCTCGCCCTGCTGGCCTGGCTCGGCAGGCCCCGGCGCCCGGTCCGCTGGCGGTGGGCGCTGCTGCCCGCCGGCTTCGCCGCCGGCGTCACCCTCTGCCTCCTCGCTCCCTCGCTGCCCCTCGACGACCTGGCGACCCGGCTGCGTCCCGGCGTGACGGTCGCCTCCCTGCGGATCGACGAGATCATCCCGGAGCTCCAGGAGGGGACCCACCTGGTCCTCCTGCTCGACCGGGCGGACGAGGCCACCCGGGCGGAGATCCCCCGGGTGAACGAGCACCTGGCCCTGCAGGGTGGGCCGGTGGACGTCTTCGGTCTCGCCGAGGAGAACGAGGAACTGGAGGTGGAGTTCCTCTGGACCGCGGGGCCGGCCTTCGACGTCAGGGGGGCCCCGTGGAGCCTGTTGAAACCGCTCTACCGGAAGCTTCCCCGGAGCTTCCTCGTCCGGGACGGCGTGGTCGTCCGGGTCTGGAACGGGATCCCTCCGGACGCAGACCTGGATCGCCTCGCCGCCGGGAAGGTGCCGTGATGCTCGACGGAAGAACGGTGCGCGCCCGCGAATTGCCGGCCCTCCTGCTCGCCTGCATCGTGTTCTCCGCCCCGGCCTTTCCCGGGGGCGCTCCCCCGGTGAAGGTCCTGCTCACCGGCCATCTCCAGCTGACCGTCGGGGACGCGGTGGACCCCGAGGCCCGGATCTACCGCACCGAGGGCGGGGTTCCCCGCGTGCTGGTGGAAAGCGCCCGCCTGCCGGGCCCGGTGCTGGTGCTGGCGGGCGAGAAGAAGGCCCGGCTCCTCCCCGCGGCGGCCGTCGGCCCCGTCGCCGGCGACCCCGATGCCCGGGCGGTCGACGCCGGAGCCGCGCCCGTGGAGGAGGCGCCGATCACGGTCCACCGGGGGAAGGTGCGGTTCGTGCTGGGCGGCCTCACCCTGGTCCTGGGGCCCGGCGAGCCGCTGCTGGGGGACCAGTCCCCCGCGGCGCTTCTCGCGCGGATGCCCGAGTACCGGCGGAACGCGGCCAGGTACGCTCCCGGGAAGGGAGACCTGGCCCTCCTGCGGCGGGTCCGGGGACCGGTGGAGGTTCTCGTGCTGTTCGGGACCTGGTGTCCCCACTGCGAGCGGTTCGTTCCGCGCCTGATCCGGGTTGTCCAGGACCTGGGCAAGGTCCCGGGCCTCACCTTCCGCTTCGTGGGCCTGACGGGAGAGATCGCGAACGACGAGCTGGCCCGGAAGTACGGGGTCGACGGTGTTCCGACGGCGATCGTCCTGCGGGACGGGAGGGAGATCGGCCGGATCTACGGGGCGGCCTGGGAACACCCGGAGGCCGCCCTGACGGCGATCCTGTTCGGGGACCAGGCGGCGGGGGCCTGACGGGATGCCGGGCGGCCTCCTCCTGGTCGAGATCCCGGGCGACATCGCCTGGCTCGACCTGGTCCAGGGGGTCGCCGAGGAAGTGGGTCGGCGCGCGGGGCTGGACGACGACGGACGGCTGGACCTGGGCCTGGCGGTCCGGGAGGGCACGGTCAACGCGATCGAGCACGGCCACCGGGACCGTCCCGGAGACCCGGTCCGGCTCACCTTCCTGCTGCGGTCCGACCGGGTCCGGGTGGAGATCTCCGACCGGGGCCCCGGCTTCGACCCCGCCGCGATCCCGGATCCCACCGACCCCGCCAACCTCCTGCGACCCTCCGGCCGCGGTCTGCTGCTGATCCGCAGCCTGGTCGACGCGATCGACTGGCGCATCGGTCCCGGGGGAACGACCCTGATCCTCGAGAAGTTCCTCGTGGAGGGGGGACCGAAGGAGGGCGGATGACCCCGGTGGACGTGGAAGCGCGCGCGGACGGCGTGATCGTTCTCGCCCCGGCGGGGCGGCTGACGATCGGTCCCGGCCTCGCGGAGCTGGGGGACGCGGTGGCGTCGGCCTGCCGGCGTCCCCGGCCCCGGGTGGTCGTCGACCTTGCCGCGGTGACCTACGTCGATTCGGCCGCCCTCGGGGAACTGGTCGCCGCCCGCCGCCGGGTGGCCGCCGCGGGGGGAGCGTTCGCCCTCGCCCGTCCCCGGGGCAAGGTCCGGGACCTCCTCGACCTGACCCGGCTCCACGAGCTGCTCACCATCCGGGACTCCCTCGGGGAGGCCTCCCGGTCGGTCCTCGCGGCCTCCTGAGCGCGCCCGCGACATCGTCCTAAAGACCGCTCCCGTCGGGGCCGATGAGGCCCCCGAGGGGTCCTGCGCCGCGCCCGGGGTGGGCGCCGGCCCGCGGGTCCCCGTGCGGAGAGGCCGAGGTGGTGAACCAGGAAGATCTCGAGATCCTCGAGGAGCTGATCACCGAGTCCAGGGAACACCTCGCCGCGATCGAGCCCGACCTCCTGGAGCTGGAACGGGCGGGCGGCCGGGTGCCCACCGAGCTGGTCAACCGGGTGTTCCGGGCGATCCACAGCATCAAGGGGGGTTTCGGCTTCTTCGGCGTGCGCCCGATCGAGACGCTCACCCACGTGATGGAGAGCGTCCTGATGAAGGTGCGCGACGGGGAACTCGCCGCGGATCCCGCGATGATCGATGCGCTCCTCACCGGTGTCGACCGGGTCCGGGAGATGCTCGACGACCTGGAGAACGCCGACCGGGTGGACGCCGCGCCGGTCGTCGAGAGCCTGCGGCGGATCCTCGATGGTGGCGCTTCCCCTCCCGGCGATGGCGGACCGGGGACGCCGGAGGCCGGCGTCGATCCGGACGGACAGGGAACCGCGGAACCGTCCGCTCCCGCAGCGGGCCCCGCGGATCCCGCCCGGGAGGCGGAGGACGCCGGCGCGGGTCCGGCCGGGGAGGGAACCGCGGAACCGTCCGCTCCCGCGGCGGGCCCCGCCGATCCCGCCCCGGAGGACGGGAGCACCGCGCCCGGGTCGCCGGGGCCGGGGAAGGGGAAGGCGCCCGCCCCCGCGGCGGGGGGACCCGCCTCACCCCCGTCCCGGGACGGTGTTCCGGCGGGGGGAGGCGCCGGCGGCGGCGGGCGGAAGGTCCACGCGTCGGAGACGCTGCGCGTCAAGGTCGAGCTGCTCGACCGCCTGATGAACCTCGCGGGGGAACTCGTCCTCGCCCGGAACCAGATGATGCAGGCCCTCGGGCGGCGGCTCGGGGAGGTCCTCGGGGGCGAGGGGACGGTCAAGGGGCTCCACGACGCCCTCGGGCACGCACGCGAGCAGGTCGCGCGGGCGGCGGAGCGCGGGACGCTGGACGACAGGAGCCGGGCGGTCCTCGACGGGGAACTGGAGCAGATCGGCGCCCTCTTCGACCAGGTTTTCAGCCGGCGGATCCACGACATGCCCGGCATCGGGACGTCGATGGGGAACGTCGACACGGTGACGACCGAGCTCCAGGAAAACATCATGCGCACCCGGATGCAGACCCTGGGAACGGTCTTCGGCAAGTTCCCCCGGGTGATCCGCGAGCTGTGCCGGAAGACGGGCAAGGAGATCGAGGTCGAGATCGAGGGGAGCGAGGTCGAGCTGGACAAGTCGATCATCGAGGCCCTCGGGGACCCGATGACCCACCTGCTGCGGAACGCGGCCGACCACGGGATCGAGCCGCCGGAGGAGCGGGAACGTGCCGGCAAGCCGCGCACCGGCCGCCTGCGGATCGCCGCCTTCCACGAGGGGGGCCAGGTCAACATCCTGATCGAGGATGACGGCCGGGGGATCGACGTCGACCGGGTGAAGGCCAAGGCGGTGGAGCGGGGGCTCATCACCCCCGCCCAGGCCCAGGCGATGGACGACCGGGAAGCGGTCATGCTGATCTTCGCCCCGGGCTTCTCCACCGCCGAGCAGGTGACCGACGTCTCCGGCCGCGGGGTCGGGATGGACGTGGTCCGCAACAACGTCGAATCCCTCGGGGGCCAGATCGAGGTGGAGAGCCGCCCGGGACAGGGAACGACGGTCGTCCTCAAGCTGCCCCTGACCCTCGCCATCATCCCGTCCCTCGTCGTCACCGCCGGGGGGCGGCGGTTCGCCGTACCCCAGGTCAGCCTGGAGGAACTCGTTCGCCTGCGGGCGGGGGACCCCACCCGGCGGCTCGAGCAGGTGCACGGGGCGGAGGTGATGCGCCTGCGGGGCCGGCTGCTGCCGATCGTCCGCCTCCGGGAGCAGCTCGGCATGGAGGAGCCCGCCGGGGACGCCGCGGACGGCGCCGGCCGGGCCGTCCAGGTGCTCGTGCTCAAGGTGGGGGCGCACCGCTACGGCCTCGTCGTCGACGAGGTGCTCGACAGCGAGGAGATCGTGGTCAAGCCCCTGCCGGTCTACCTCAAGGACTCCCGCTGCTACGCCGGGGCGACGATCATGGGGGACGGCCGGGTGGCGATGATCCTCGACGTCGCCGGGATCGCGGAGAAGGCGGGCCTGAAGTTCGGGGAAACCGAGGGGGCCCCGACCGCCCAGGAGGAGCGGAAGGCCCGCCTGGAGCAGACCGAGACCCAGTCCCTGCTCCTGTTCCGCAACCACCCGGACCAGGTCTTCGCGATCAATCTCGGGCTCGTGGCCCGCATCGAGCGGATCTCCCGGGACGACATCGACCGGGTGGGCGGCGTCGAGTACCTCCGCTACCCGGATCGATCGCTGCGCCTCGTCCGCCTCCACGACTTCCTGCCCGTCAACGCCCCCGGCGAAGAGCCCGCCGCCCTGTACGTGATCGTTCCCAAGCTGGTCCGGCACACGATGGGGATCCTCGCCACCGACTTCGAGGACGTGATCCGGGCCCGGGTGGACGTCGACCAGGAAACCCTGCGCGGCCCGGGCATCCTCGGCTCCGCCGTGGTCGACGGCCGGATGGTCATCTTCCTCGACATCTACGGCCTGTTCGAACTGGCGGAACCGGAGCTGTTCGGCGGGGACGCGGGCACCACCGAGCTGCTGTCGGGGAAGAAGGTCCTCCTGGCCGAGGACACCCCCTTCTTCCGGGAAGTGGTGCGCCGCTACCTGGCGGGTTTCGGGGCCGAGGTCGACGTGGCGAACGACGGGGAAGAGGCCTGGAGCCGGCTCCGGGAACGGTCCTACGACCTGCTGGTCACCGACATCGAGATGCCCGGGATGAACGGCTACGAGCTGACGAGCCGGGTGCGGCAGGACCCGGAGCTGCGAAACCTCCCCGTGATCGCGCTGACCGCGCTCGGCGACAACCGGGCCGCCCGGAAACGGGGCGAGGAAGCGGGCGTCGACGGGTGGGAGACCAAGCTCGACCGGGAGGCGCTGGGGAGGGCGATCCGGGACGTGCTCAGCGGGAGGATGACCCATGCGTGAGCGGCAGTTCGCCACCTTCCAGGTGGGCCGGGACCTGCTGGGGGTGGAGATCCTGCTGGTGCGGGAGATCATCCGCCAGGTGGACTTCACGCCCCTCGAGGACGCGCCACCGGGCGTCCGGGGACTCCTCAATCTCCGGGGGCAGATCATCACGGTGCTGGACCTGGCGATGCTCCTGGGCCTTCCCCCGGCGCGGGTGGGTCCCGGCACCCGGTGCATCATCCTGAAGACCCGCGAGGACGTGGAGGACGCCCTGCGGGAAGGCCTCCTCGAGGACCGCCCCGGTCCCGACCCGGTCGGGCTGCTCGTCGAACGGATCGGGGACGTCGTCTCCGCCGACGACCGGGCCATCGAGTCCCCGCCGGGGAACGCGGGTGGCGTGTCGGGAGAGTTCCTGCAGGGGGTCTGCAAGCTGGACGAACGGCTCCTGCTCCTGCTCCGGGTGGAGCGGGTGCTGGAACGGGTGGCGGGTCGCGGCACGGCGGCCCCGGCGAAGGCCTGAGGGGCCGCGGGAGAGGCGACGATGGCGCTGAAGCAGATGATGACGATTCGCGCGAAGATCACCGTGCTCGGCATCCTGATCCCGACCCTCCTGGTCGGGGTGCTCCTGGTCCTGTACGCGGGGCACGCCCGGGAACAGGCGCAGATGACCGCGGTGGAGAAGGCGCGGGGAATCCTGATGACCGGCGAGGGAGCCCGGCAGGAGATGGAGAAGAAGTGGGCCCTCGGGGTCTTCTCCCTGGACCAGCTCCGGGAATGGGCCCGGGCGGGCGAGATGGAGAAGGTCCTGGCGGCGGTGCCGGTCGTGTCGTCGATGAAGTCCCTCGCGGAGAACGCCCGGGAGGCCGGCTACACCTTCAAGACGCCGAAGTTCTCCCCGCGCCGCCCGGAGAACGAGCCGGACGAGCTGGAAGCGCGGGTGCTGAAGCAGTTCCAGTCGGGCAACGCCACCGAGTACTGGACGGTCGACCGGGAGAAGAACGCCGTCCGCTACTTCCGGCCGGTCCGCCTGTCGAAGACCTGCCTCTACTGCCACGGTGACCCGGCGATGTCCGCCGCCTGGTGGGGCACCCGGGACGGGACCGACCCGACCGGCGCCAGGATGGAGAACTGGAAGGAGGGCGAGGTCCACGGGGCGTTCGAGCTGATCCTGTCCCTGGACGAGGCCGACGCGGCGTTCGCCGCCGCGATGCGGAAGGCGATCGGGGTCGGGGTCGTCGGCATCGTCCTCGGCGCGGCCCTGCTGCTCTGGGCCCTGCAGCGGATGCTCGTGCGGCCCCTGGCCCGGACCGTGGAGTACGCGGACGCCTTGGCCGCCGGGGACCTGGCGGCCGAGCTGGAGCTGTCCTCTTCCGATGAGCTGGGCCAGCTGGCGGCGGCGCTGCACCGGATGCGCGATGCCCTGCGCCGGCTGCTGGGGAAGATCCGCGAGGACAGCGGTTTTCTCGCCGGCGCTTCCGAGGAACTCACCGCCCAGGCGGACACCCTGGCGCGGGAAGCGACCGCGGTGACGGAGGCGTCGGTCACCGTGGCGGCGGCGGGAGAGGAACTGTCGCAGACCATCTCGGGGATCGCCGGCAACGCCACCGACACCTCGGCGATGCTGGACTCGGTGGCGACGGCCGCCGAAGAAATGACCGAGACGATCGGGGAGATCTCCCGCAACTGCCAGCGGGAGTCCGAGATCGCGGCCCACGCCCAGCGGCAGGCCGGGCAGACCGCCGAGGTGATGGAAAAGCTGCGGGAGGCGTCGCGCCGGATCGGCAAGGTCCTGGACGTGATCAACGACATCGCCGACCAGACGAACCTGCTCGCCCTGAACGCGACGATCGAGGCGGCCTCCGCCGGGGAGGCGGGGAAGGGGTTCGCCGTCGTGGCCAACGAGGTCAAGGAGCTGGCCCGCCAGACGTCCCAGGCGACCGAGGAGATCAGCCGCCAGATCGAGGAGATGCAGCAGAGCACCAGCACCGCGGCGGAGGCGATGGGGGAAATCGCCTCGGTGATCACCGAGGTCTCGGACATCGCCCGGGCGATCGCCTCGGCGGTCGAGGAACAGTCGGCGACGATCTCGGAGATCTCCCAGTCGGTCCAGGTGGCGAGCCAGGCGTCGGGGGAGATCGCCCGGAACATCTCGGAGGCGGCGTCCGGGACCCAGGAGATCGCCCGCAACATCGACGGGATCAAGCAGTCGGCGGAGGGGAACAGCGGCCACGCGGCCCAGATCCGGACCAGCGCCGGGGAACTGGAACGCCTGTCCTCCCAGCTGATCGAGGTGGTCGGGAAGTTCCGGCTGTGAGCCGGGCCGGGGGAGGGGACCGATGGGCCTGAGGATCCTCGTCGTCGATGACAGCCTGATCTACCGGCGCATCCTGGCCGACGTGGCCCGGAAACTGCCCGACGTGGAGGAGGTCGTCACGGCCACTGACGGCCGGGACGCGCTCCGCAGGCTGGAGGCCCGGCCGTTCGATGCGGCGCTGGTGGACCACCACATGCCGGGGATGACCGGCCTCGAGCTGCTGGCCGAGATGAAGAAGCGGTGGCCCGGGGTGGCCGCGATCATGGTCTCGAGCGGCGAGGGAGAGGGGGCGGACCTGACGGTCCGCGCCCTGGAGGCCGGCGCCCTGGAGTTCGTCCAGAAACCCTCGGGAACCGGCTACGGGGCCTCGGTGCGGGTCCTCCAGGGGGAGCTGGGCCGGGTCTTCGCCGCGGTCCGCCACCGGCTGCGGCCCGGGTCCCCCGCGCCGCGGGTGCCGGCACCCCCGGCCCCCGACGGGGCCCCGCCGCGCGCCGTTCCCCGGCGGGCGGCGCCCCGTCCCGGCCTCCGCTCCCGGGAACCGTGGGTCACCGCGATCGGCGTCTCCACCGGGGGGCCGCAGGCCCTCGCGAAGGTCGTCCCGGCCCTGCCCGGGAACTACCCCCTGCCGATCGTGCTCGTGCAGCACATGCCTCCCGTCTTCACCGCTTCCCTGGCCCGGCGGCTGGACGACCTGTCCGAGGTGCGGGTCCGGGAGGCCGGGGCCGGTGACCCGCTGGAGCCGGGGACCGTCCTCGTCGCTCCCGGGGGCCGGCACATGAAGGTCGCGTGGCGGGAAGGGAGGGCGGTGATCGAGCTCTCGGAGGAACCTCCCGTCAATTCCTGCCGGCCCGCGGTGGACGTTCTCTTCCGCTCGCTGGCCGCCTGCCCGGAAGAGCGGTCCGTGCTCGCCGTGATCATGACGGGGATGGGCCAGGACGGGCTCGAGGGGGTCCGGGCCCTCAAGGAGGGCGGGTCCTGCTGGTGCATCACCCAGTCCGCCGAGACCTGTGTCGTCTACGGCATGCCCCGGGCCGTGGACGAGGCGGGCCTGTCCGACGAGTCCGTCCCCCTCGAGCGGATCGCCGAGCGTCTCGTGGCGAAGGCCGCACTGGCCGGAGCGGGAGCACGATGAGCCGGGCCGTCCTGGACGAGCACGAGTTCCGCCTCCTCCGGGAGTACATCCGGGAGGAGTGCGGTATCAACCTGGGCCCCGACAAGAAGTACCTGGTGGAAAGCCGGCTCGGCGGGCTGCTCGAGGAACTGGACTGCCGGTCGTTCGGTGACCTGCACCGGGTGGCCGTCGAGGATCGCACCCGGCGGGTGCGGGACCGCATCGTCGACGCGATGACGACGAACGAGACCCTCTGGTTCCGGGACCGGGAGCCGTTCCGTATCCTCCGGGAACGCCTGTTCCCCCGCTGGTGCGAGGAGATCCGGGCGGGGAAACGGGACCGTGTCCGGATCTGGTGCGCCGCCTGTTCCACGGGCCAGGAACCGTACTCGATCGCGATCACCTGGCTCGAGTACTGCCGCCATGAGCCGGATGCGCCCCGGGAGGCCCTCGCGATCCTCGCCACCGACATCTCGGAGAACGCCCTGGCCCGGGCGGAGGAGGGGGTCTACAACGCGGTGGAGATGGACCGGGGCCTCGACCCCGCGGTGCGGGATCGCTGGTTCCGGCGGGAGGACCGGGGGTGGCGGATCCGGGACGAGGTCCGCGCGTTCGTCACCTTCCGCCGGTTCAACCTGCAGGACAGCCCGGCCGCCCTCGGGCAGTTCGCCGCCGTGTTCCTCCGCTACGTGGCGATCTACTTCGACGGGGCGTTCAAGCGGAGCCTCTTCGAGCGGGTGTCCCGGGTCCTGGAACCGGGAGGCGTGCTGTTCCTCGGCGCCTCGGAATCGATGGCGGGGTACGGCGAGGCGTACGAGTCCGTCCAGGACGGCCGGGCCGTCTGGTACGTCCCCCGCGGTGGGGGAGAGGCGGCCACCGCTCCCGGGACCGCCGCCGCCGGAACCACCGGGCAGGGAAACCCGCTCCCGGCGGCCGTGCCGCCCCGTCCCGGGACACGCCCCGCCACCGCCCCGCCCGGGGGGCCGGGGTCCTCCCGCGCCCGCCAGGAGGAACTGCTCCGGAAACTGCGGGAGATGCGGGAACGGACCCTGGCCCGCATCGGCGGCGGAACGAAGGGCGGCGGCGGACGCTAGGACTTCCCCCGGTCCCGGGCCAGGTTCACCAGCTCGGCGAGGATCGCGAGGGCCTGCCGGGGAGTCGTGTCGTCCGGGTCGATCCCCCGCAGGCGGGCGAGGATCTCCTCCGCCGCGGGGTCGGTGCGGGCGGGGGTGAACAGGTCGAGCTGGAGGGGGGTGCCCGGCGCCGGCCGGACCAGGTCGAGGGCGTCCCCGTGCCCCGTGGCCAGGTGGTCCAGGATTTCCCGGGCCCGGCGGACGACCGGGTCGGGAAGCCCGGCCAGGCGGGCGACGTGGATTCCGTACGAGCGGTCCGAGGCTCCCGGTTCCACCCGGTGCAGGCAGACCACGTCGTTCCCGTGTTCCCGGACCGTGATGTGGACGTTGGCCAGGCGGGGCAGGCGGGTCGCCAGCTCGGTCAGCTCGTGGTAGTGGGTGGCGAAGAGGGTCTTCGGCCGAACCCGCGGGTGGTCGTGGAGGTGTTCCACCACGGCCCAGGCGATCGCCATTCCGTCCCAGGTGGAAGTGCCCCGCCCGATCTCGTCGAGGACGACGAGGCTGCGGTCCGACGCCCCGTGCAGGATGTTGGCGGTCTCCACCATCTCGACCATGAAGGTGGACTCTCCACCGGCCAGGTTGTCCGCGGCGCCCACCCGGCAGAACACCCGGTCGATGACGCCGATCCTCGCCTCGCGGGCGGGCACGAAGGACCCGACCTGGGCCATGACGGCGAGCAGCGCCACCTGGCGGAGGTAGGTGCTCTTCCCGCCCATGTTCGGACCGGTTACGACGAGGATCCGCTGCTCGCCGTCCAGGCGGCAGTCGTTGGGGACGAACCGCCCCGCCCCCAGGAGGCGCTCCACCACCGGGTGCCGCCCGTCGGCGATCTCGAGCCGGTCCCCGGAATCGACCACCGGCCGGACCCAGCCTTCCGCCGCGGCCGCTTCCGCGAGGGAGGCCAGGGCGTCCAGGTCCCCGACCACCTCGGCGGTTTCCCGCAGGCGCGGACCCCGCCGCGTGACCTCCCGCAGCAGGCCGTCGAACAGCTCCCTTTCCCGGGTCCCGACCCGCTCCTCCGCGGAGAGGATCCGGGCCTCGAGTTCCTTGAGTTCCGGCGTGACGAATCGCTCCCCCCCCGCCAGGGTCTGGCGGCGCTCGTAGTCCTCCGGGACCCGCGACAGGTTGGCGCGCGTCACCTCGATGAAGTACCCGAAGACCTTGTTGTACCGGACCTTCAGCGACGGGATCCCGGTGCGCTCGCGCTCCCGCGACTCGATCCCGGCGACCAGCTTCCTGCCGCCCCGGGCCAGTTCCCGGGCCTCGTCCAGTTCCCCGTCGAACCCCTCCCGGATCACCCGTCCCTCGCCCGGCGCTCCCGCCGGTTCCGCGGCGAGGGCCCGTTCCAGCAGGTCGCGGAGGTCCTCGAGGCGATCGAGGCGGCCGAGGAGGTCCCGGCCGAGGGGCGCGGCGATCCGCCCGAGGGCGGACCCCAGCGGGCCGAGGGCGGCGAGGGAACTCCTGAGGGCGACCAGGTCGTGGGGTCCGGCCGTCCCGAGGGCCGCCCGGCCGAGCAGCCGCTCCAGGTCCCGGATCTCCCCGAGGGGCTCGCGGATCTCGTCCCGCAGACCCGGTTCCTCGACGAGCGCCGCCACCAGCTCCTGGCGCCGGCGGATCGCCTCCACGTCCCGCAGGGGGGCCAGGAGCCAGGACCGGAGGCGGCGGGCCCCGACCGGGGTGCGGGTCCGGTCGAGGACCTCGAGGAGCGTGTGCCGGCGGGTGCCGTCCCGCAGGTTCCGCACCAGCTCCAGGTTCCTCCGGGTCGAAGCGTCGAGCAGGAGGACGTTCCCCTCGTCCTCGACCCGCAGCCGGTCCAGGTGGCGCGGACGGGCGTGCTGGGTTTCCTCCAGGTGGCGCAGGGCCGCCGCCGCCGCCGGGAGCCCGGGGTGGTCGGGCGGGCACCCGAAGGCCTCGAGGGAGCGGACTCCCAGGTAGTCGAGCACGGTGGCGGGCGCCAGGCCGGGGTGGAACCGGTCCGGGGGGGTGCCGGTCACCACCGGCCGGGTGCCGCCCACCTCCGGGAGGAGGGCCCCCACCCGTTCCCCCTCGCCCTCGGGCACCAGGACTTCCCGTACCTCGTGGCGGGCGAGCAGGTCCGTGACGCCGGCCGGTTCCTTCCGCCGGGCGAGGAGCATCTCTCCCGTGGAGAGGTCGACGAGGGCGATTCCCCAGGGCCCGTCTCCCGGCCCCGGGGGGGCAAGGGCGGCCAGCCAGAGGCCCCGGTCGGGCGCCAGGCGGTCCGGATCGGTGAACGTGCCCGGGGAGAGGACCCGGACCACCTCCCGCCGCACCATGCCCCGGGCCCGCCGGGGGTCTTCCACCTGCTCGCAGATCGCCACCCGGTAGCCCCGCTCCACCAGCCGGGCCACGTAGGTCCCGAGGGCGTGGTGGGGGATGCCGCACATCGGCGCCTCGGTCTTCGTGCCCCTGCCCCGGGCGGTCAGGGCGATCTCCAGGATCGGCGCGGCGATCCGGGCATCGTCGAAGAACAGCTCGTAGAAGTCCCCCATCCGGAACAGCAGCAGGGCATCCGGGTGCTCGCGCTTGGCGGCGAGCCACTGGCGGAACATCGGCGTCAGCCGGTCCGCCGGGATCTCCGGGATCCCGGGTCGCGGGGCGCGCGGGGCGGTGGACATGCGGCCTCTCCTGGGTCGGCGGGACCGTAGCACGGCGGCGGGAAGGTTGACAATGCACGGGCGTGGCGGCTACAAGGGGCCGCGGGCGACGGCCCCGGGAGGCGAGGATGGAACCGAACGAACCGGGTGCGGCCACCACCCGAGAGCGGGAGCCCCGGGCTCCGGCGCGGGGCGAAGACGGCGAGGTGCCGGTCACCCTGGCGGACGAGGACCGCCTGCAGGTGATCCTGGCCTACGCCGGTCCCCTCTCCCTCGTCCCGCTGCTCGGCTCTTCCGATCCCTTCGTCCGCTGGCACGCCCGCCAGGGCCTTGCCCTCTGCGTTGCCGGGCTGGTCCTGATGGTCCTGCTCTATCCCTTCGACTGGCTGTTCTCCCTGGTGCCGCTCCTGGGACGGCTGTTCCGGGCGGTGGAGCTTTCTCTCGTCTTCGCCTGGGTCGCGATCGCCGCGGTTGCCCTGTCCCGGGCCCTGGCCGGTGGCCGGTTCCGGATCCCGTGGCTCGCCGACCTGGCGGACCAGGGATGAGGACGGGGGTCGCGGGCTCCCGCCGGCGGCCGGCGGTCCCGGCCGGGGAAGGCCCGGGGCCCGATCCCGGACCCCGGGAGCGGGCCTGGCTCGCCGCCTATCCCGACCGCCGGCGCCTGCTCGCGGCCCGCCGCCGGCGCCTGGAGCGGTCCCTCTTCCTGGAGGACGAGCGGGGGCTCGCCTGGCGGCGGCTGCGGTTGGCCTCCGCGGCGACGGCCGCCGCCGGGGTTCTCCTCGTCGGGAGCGGGCTCCCCTTCCGGGCGGGGATCGCGTTCCTCGGGGGAGCGCTGCTGTTCGTCCTCGGCGGGCTGGGGCTGGTGACCGAGCGGGTGGGCCGGGCGTCCCGGGACGAGCGCCGCCGCCGGCTCGCCGAACGCCTTTCCGTCCTCGTCCGGCGGGGCGACGAGATGGACGCCCGGGCCCGCCGCCTGGCCGACGCCCTCGGGGTGGATCCGTGGAGCGGTGTCCCGCGGGCGCGGGCGCGACGCGGTTGACGAACCCCCTCCGGCGGGGTTACCGGCCCGGGTTTCCCCCGGGGGAGGCGGGGGGAGGCGCCCCGGCCCCCGCGCCCGCTTCCCGCGTCCTCCCGATGACCTGGGGTTCCCGGCTCCGGCGGACCCGCTGGAGGTAGAGCTTTTCCCAGGGATGGAACAGCAGCGGGGCATACCCGTCCCGCACCGCCGCCCAGGGGCGCAGGTCGACCCCGCGGCGCAGCGCCTCGAGCAGCAGGCCGCACATCCGCGCCTGGACACGGCGGAGGGCCTCCCGGGTCTCGGGGGAGGGGGCCGGTTTCGTTCCCGGGCGCCGGCGCCGGGGCACCTCCACCGCCGGTCTCTCCATCACCCGGAAGGCCTCCCGCGCCGTGGCCGCCAGGGCGGCCCGCAGGCCCGCCCCGTCCAGGGACGCGATCTCCCGGCCGTCGGCGGTCGTGGTCGCGGGCCGCATCCCCCAGGAGTCCAGCTCCGCGACCCGGTCGAGGACGTGGAGGGCGTACCGGGCCTCCATCCCCCGGTCTCCCGGCTGCCGGGCCGCCTCCCGCCAGGCCTGCCGGGCCTCCTCGAGCCGGCCCGCGGCCAGGAGTGCCCGGGCCCGGGCTGCAAGCCCCCGGGGGGAACGATCGTCCTTGCCGAGGAGCCGGGCCGCCCGCCCGGCCAGGTCCCCGTCCCCCATCGCCGCCGCCGCTCCCGCGATCCGCTCCAGGTATGCCCGGCGCAGGTTCTTCCCCCGCTCCACCAGGTCGAGGGCCCGGGAAAAGGGTTCCCGGGCGTCCCCGGGCCGCCCGGCGTCCCGCGCCAGCTTGCCCAGCCGGAACCAGGCCCGGGGATCGTCCCCCGGGACCCGGATCTTTCCCTGCCGGACCAGCTCGAGCGCCCGCCGGGCCGCTTCCCGGGCCTCGTCCTTCCGGTCCAGGTTGAGCAGGGCGTTGACGAGGTAGAAGTGGACGTCCAGGGCGGCGCCCGGCCGACCCGCCTCCCGGGACAGCTTTTCCGCCGCCCGCCGGTAGAAGGGCCGGGGGTCGCCCCGGCGCAGCCGGGACGTGCACCAGCCCCTCCGGTACTCGGCGAGGCCGTCCAGGGCGGACGGGTCCCGGGCGGCCAGGGGGGCCAGGAGGGAGAGCACCTCGGCGCAGCGCCCCGCCTCGTAGGCCGCCGCCGCCCGGGCGAGGACCTCCCCGGGGGGTGCGGACGCGGTGGCGGAGCCGGGAAGCGGGGCGACGGCGCAGAGGAGCAGGGTGGCGCACGCGAAGAGGGGGCCGAGGGGTCGCATCGGAAACCTCCCGGGGTCCCGGCGCGGGACCCACCCGCCCATTATGGCCGCGCCCGGGAGCCGCGGGGGCCTTACAATCCCCCGGCGAGGCCGCGTGGCGCGGCGCGGGAGCGGGGCCGCGGTTCCCGGAAAGGAAGGACATGGCTCGACGGTGGTGGTGCCTCCTGGCGGCGATCCTGCCGGCCGCCCTGCCCGCGGTCCCGGCGGCCCGGGACCTCGATCCCGGTCTCCTGCTCGAGCGGCTGACCGGGCGCTACGGGTCCCTCGCGCCGTTCGCGGTGCGCTTCCGCCAGTCCCTGGTCTCTCCCACCTTCGGCGAGGAGGAGCAGGCCCGGGGCCGCATCATCGTGGGTCGCGGGGGCCGGCTCGCCTGGATCTACGAGGAGCCGGCCGGGATGCGGGCGGTCTACGACGGCACGAAGTGGCAGGTGCTGGACCCGGAAGAACGGGAACTGGTGATCCATCGCACCGACCTTCCCGGGCGCGAGGGGGACCGGCTGCTCGCCGACCTCCTGGCGGGAAGGGCGCGCCTGTCGGACCCGTTCGCCATCCTGCCGGGCGACGACGGCAGCAGCCCCGGGGGCGCGGAGACACGGGGATGGGTCCGGCTGCGGCTCCTGCCCCGGGAACCCCGGGATGACCTGGAGTGGGTCGGACTGGCGATCGATCCCGGCCCCCCCGACCTGCGGCGGGTCCTCGTGGTGGACCCGCTGGGCAACCGCCTGCGGATCGACCTGGGCGCCCCGGAACACCTGGCGGGAGGGGTGCCGCCGGGGACCTTCGAGATCAGGGTGCCCGGGGGGTACACTATCAGCCGCGACTGATCGGCATTCGAAGGGAGAACCCGGGGAGATGCGCTGCCGTTCCGGACTCTGGTTCGGGGACCCCCGCCCGGCACGGGTGGGGAGACTGCTGCCGTGCCTGTTGGTGCTGCTGGCCACCCTGCCCGCCCTGGCCGCGGGGGTGGACGGCCAGGTGTTCGACGGGGAGGGGCAGCCCCTGCGGGGGGTGGTGGTGCGGATCGTCCAGGCTCCCCCGGCCCCCCTCTTCCCGCGGCGGGACGGGGAGACCCCGCGGGAGGTGGAAATTTCCCGGGCCACGACCGATTCCGGGGGGTTCTTCCACCTGGACCTCGGGGGCTGGGTGCCCCGGGGACGGATCCTGCTCCGGGTCGGTGACCTCGGGCCGTGGGATGTCCTCCGTTACGCCCGGCCGGCTCCCCGGGACCTGACGGCGGACATCCGGCGCCGCGGGAGCGCCACGGTGGCGGTGCGGGTGGCCGACGCCCCCGGCTGGCCGGACCTGCGGGCGGCCCTCGAGCGGGTCGGCGGGGCCGGCACTCCCCTCGGCCGGCTCCTGCGCCGGTACGGCTTTCCCCGGACGATCGTCGCGGACGCGAGCGGACGGCTGGAGTACGACTTCGGGACGGTCCACCACGTGGTCCGGGCCGGCGCCGCGGACGGGCGGGGAGACCGTCCCCGGCCCGCCTCCCGGCGCGGGGGCGGGGAACGGTGAGGAACGAGATGGCCCCTTCCCGGGCATCGTCCCGCTTCCGGCCGCCGCCGGCCCTGCTCGCCGCGGTGTGGCCCCTCGTCCGGGGAAAGCTCCGGGAGGTCGAGGAGGAGATCCGGGCCAACCTGCGCTCCCCGTGGGGGCCGATCGACCGGGCGGGCGCCTACCTGGCGGAAGCCGGGGGGAAGCGGATCCGCCCGATCCTCGTGCTCCTGGCCGCGGGACTCCTGGGTTACCGGGGCCGGGACGACGTGCTCCTCGGCGCCGTCTTCGAGCTGATCCACACCGCCACCCTGGTCCACGACGACATCATCGACGAGGCGGAAACCCGCCGGGGCCGTCCCGCCGCCAACCGGGTGTTCGGCAACGAGTTCACGGTTCTCCTCGGCGACTACCTGTACATCCGCTCGATGAACATGGCCCTGCGCGCGGGAAAACTGCGCCTGATCGAGATCCTGGCGGAGGCGACGGAGCGGATGATCGAGGGGGAGATGCTGGCCCACGACCTGCGGGGTTCCACGGCGGTCACGGCGGAGCAGCACCTGGCCATCGTGGAGCGGAAGACGGCCTGGCTGTTCTCGGGCTGCTGCCGGGCGGCGGCGGTCCTGGCCGGGGCCGGCCGGGACGAGGAGGAGGCCCTGGCCCGCTACGGGATGAACCTGGGGATCGCCTTCCAACTGGCCGACGACCTCCTCGACCTCGTGGCCAGCGAGGAGGCGATCGGCAAGCCGGTGGCGGCCGACCTGCGCGAGGGACGGCTCACCCTGCCGTGGATCGACCTGTGGGAGCGGGGGTCGGACCGGGACCGGGACGAGATCCGGGCCGTGGTCCGGGACGGGCGGTTCCGGCCGGGGGCCTGGCTGCGGCTGCGGCGCGCGCTGGCGGAGAACGGCTGCCTCGACCGCTGCCGGGAGCTGGCCCGCCGGCGGGCCCGCGAGGCCCGGGAGATCATCCGGAGTTTCCCGCCGGATCCGTTTCGGGCCGTCCTCGAGGAACTGCCGGCCACCGCCATCGAACGGGACCGGTGAACGGTCCCGGGTGGTACCATGGCGGCGCCCGCGGGGCGCGGGAGAGGGGTCCGGCAGTTCCCGTCCAGGCGGTTTCCAGCAGGGGTTGAAGAGGAGGAACGGCGCCCGATGCTCCGGCTCGAGCGGATGGAGGTCACCGGCTTCAAGAGCTTCCCGGAGCCGACCGTCGTCGAGTTCCCGGACGGGGTGACGGCGGTCGTCGGGCCGAACGGGAGCGGGAAGTCCAACATCGCCGACGCGATCAACTGGGTGATCGGGGAACAGTCCGCCCGCGCCCTGCGGGGCCGGCGGATGGAGGACGTCATCTTCGCCGGCAGCGACGCCCGGGGTCCCGGGGGGATGGCGGAGGTGACCCTGCACCTGGTCAGCCGGGGGGAACCCCTGCCGGACGGCCGCACCCGCGTTTCCATCACCCGGCGGCTCTTCCGCACCGGGGAAAGCGAGTACCTGGTCGACGGAAAGCGGGTCCGCCTCCAGGACGTGCGGGCCCTCCTGGAGCAGTCCCGGGTCGGGGCCCGGACGTACGCCGTCATCGACCAGGGCCGGGTGGCCGCCTTCGTCACCGCCCGTCCCCAGGAGCGACGGCTGTTCATCGAGGAGGCGGCGGGGATCGCCGGGTACAAGCGCCGCCGCCGCCAGGCCGAGCTGAAGCTGGAGGCCACCCGGGCGAACCTTCTCCGGGTGGACGACATCCTCCGCGAGGTCGAACGCCAGCGCCGGTCCCTCAAGCGACAGGCCGGGGCGGCCCGCCGGGCCCGCCGGCTGGACGAGGAAATCCGTGTCCTGCGGGGGGTCTGGATCCGCCGCCGCGTCGACGAGCTCGCCGGCCTGCTCGCCGCTTCGGAGGAGGCCCACGCCGTCGCCCGCCGGGAGGCGGACCACGTGACCCGGGAGCGGGAGCGGGTCGAGGCGCGCCTGGAGGCGGCCCGCCGGGAACTCGAGGGGGCCCGGTCCCGCCGCGAGGAAGCGTCCGAGGATCTCCACCGCCTGCGGCTGGAACTGGAACGGACGGAACGGGAGCTGGCGTCCTCCCGGGAACGGGCGGAGGCCCTGCGGGCCGAGGCGGACCGCCGGGCGGGAGAGGGTCGCCGGCTCGAGGAGGAACGGCGATCCCGGGAACGGGAGCTGGCGGCGATCGAGGCCCGCCTGGAAGCGCTGGCCGGCGAACGCCGGGAGCGGGCAGAGGCGGTGGCGCAGGCCCGGCAGGCCCTGGAGGCCGCCCGGCGGGAGCTCGAAGCCACCCGCGCCCGGGTGCGCGGTCTCGAGGAGCGTCTCCACGGGGAGATGCACCGGCGTGCGGACCTGGCGGCCCGGCTGGCGGCCGCCCGGCAGGAGAGCGGCCGCGAGCGGGAACGGCACCGGGAGGCGCTGGCGGCCCGGGACCGGCTCGCGGCCCGCCGGCGCGAGGTGGAGGGCCGCCTGGCCGGGGGACGGAAGGCCCTGGCCGCCGCCCGGGAGCGGCTGGCGAAGCTGGAAGAGGAGCTGGAGGCCGCCCGGGCGGCCGAGGACGCCGCGGGGCGGCGGCTCGAGCAGGCGCGGGGCCGGGAGGCGAGAATCGCCGCGGATCTCGCCGCGCGGAACGGGGAGAAGGCCGCCCTCGATTCCCTCGAGGTGCGCCTGGCCGGCGCGGAGCCGGCCCGGGAGGTGCTGGAACGGGCCCGGGAGGGCCGTCTCGCCGCCCGGAGCGTCCTGGCCGACCTGCTCGAGGTGGACGGTGACATCGAGGCGGCGGCGGAATCCTTCCTGGGGAAGGCCCTCCCCGCCGTGGTGGTCGAGAGCGGGGAGGACGTCCTGGCCGGGCTCTCCCTCGGCGTGCGGGGGGACGTCACGTTCCTTCCCCTGGATGCCCCCCCGGCCGGGCCCTGCGAGGGGGAACGGCCCCTCCCGCCGGAACTCGCCGCCGACCCCCGCGTGCGGGGGCGGCTGGCGGCCCGCCTCCGGGCCCGGGCGGAACTGGACGGCCGTCTTTCCTGCCACCTCGAGGACGCCGTGCTCGTGGAAGACCTGGCCGCCGGTCTCGAGCTCCACCGGCGGTGGCCCGGGTGGAACTACCTGGCCCCGGAAGGCCACGTGGTTCACCGGAACGGCCTGGTCACCGTGGCCGGGAAGCCGGGCGGGGAGGGTTTCCTCGCCCGGGCCCGCCGCCGGGAGGAACTCGCCCGCCAGGTCGCCCGCCTCGGGCGCGACCTGGAAGAGGCGTCCGCAGCGGTGGCGGCCGCCCGGGAACTCCTCGACGAGGCCCGCGTGGCGCGCCGGCGCCTCGAGGGTTCCCTCGCCGAGGCGGGCCGGCGGGCGGAGGAACTCCGGGCCGCCGTCGAGCAGGCGGAGGCGGAGCTGGAGCGCCTCGGGCGGGAAGATGCCTTCGTCGAGGAGGCCGCCGCCGGGGCGGAGCGCGCGGCCGCCCGGGCCTCGTCCGAGGCGGAGGCCCTCGCCCGGGAACTCGCGTCCGTGGAGGGAAGCGTCACCGAGTCCGGCCGGCGGCTCGCGGCGGCCCGCCGGGAGCTGGAGGCGGCCGAGGAGTCGGCCCGGCAGGCCGCCGACCGGTTGGCGGACCGGCTGGCGGACGAGCGCGTGCTCGGGGAGCGGGTCGAGTCGGCCCGCCGGGAGGCGGAGCGGGTCCGCGGGGAGATCCGGCGGCTGGTGCGCCGCACCAGGGAAGGGGCCGACGCCTCCCGGGAGGCGGCCCGGAAGATCGGGGAACTGACCGCCCGGGCCGGGAAACTGGAGCAGGTCCGGGAGAAGCTCCGGGAGCGGGTGGCCCGGGCGGAGACGGTGCTGGAAGAGGCGACGGCCCGGCTCCGCGAGGCCAGCGGCGTGACCCACGGCCTCGAGGAACGGCTGGCCGCGCTGCTCGGGGAGCTCGAGGGGATCCGGGCCCGGCGGGAGCGGTTCGCCCTCGAGGTGGAGCGGTTGCGGTCCGACCTCGCCCACGTGGCGGAAACCTGCCGGGAGGAACTCGGGGTCGAGCCGGGTGAACTGCGGGTGGACCCGCCGGTGGACGTCGACCCGGCGGCCCTGGCGGACGAGCGGTGGGTCGCGGCCCGCCTCGAGGGACTGCGGGAGAAGCGGCGCCGGATCGGGGTGGTGAACCCCCTGGCCGAGCAGGAATACGACGAACTCTCGGCCCGGTTCGAGGAGCTGTCGGCCCGCAAGGAAGACCTCGAGGCGACGATCGCCGAGCTGAACGGTTCCGTGCGGAAGATGGACCGGGAAAGCCGGGACCGCTTCCTCGAGGCCTGGCGGGAGATCCGCCGTCACTTCAAGGAGCAGTTCGCGATCCTCTTCCGGGGAGGAAAGGCGGACCTCGTCCTCGACGACGAGAAGGAGCCGCTCGAGAGCGGCATCGAGATCGTGTGCCAGCCGCCGGGCAAGAAGCTCCAGTCGGTGAGCCTGCTCTCGGGAGGAGAAAAGGCCCTGGTGGCGACGGCGATGCTCTTCGCCATCTTCCGCTACCAGCCGCCGCCGTTCTGCCTGCTCGACGAGGTGGACGCCCCCCTGGACGAGGTGAACGTCAGCCGCTTCGCCGAGGTGCTGCGGGGATTCACCGGCAGGACCCAGTTCATCCTGATCACCCACAACAAGCGCACGATGGAGATGGCCGACGTGCTCTACGGGGTGACGATGCCGCAGCCGGGAATCTCCCGCCTCGTCGCCATGTCCCTCGACTGACCGGTTCCTGCCGGATTGCCCGGCCGCGTCCCGGGACCCATCTTCTGCCCCGGCCGGTCCGGCCGCGCGCGGCACCGGCCGGGAGGACCCGCGATGTCCGAGAGGTCGACCTCGCTGCTGCTCCGGTTGCTGCCGGCCGGCGCCATGGCCGTCGGCGCGTTCGCCGGGGGAACCCTCGGAGGCGGTGGCGCGCTGCTCGCCGGGGCCCTGGCCCTGGCCGGTTTCACCTTCGGCTGGAGCGTTCTCGCCCCCCCGCGGGAGGAACCGTCCGGGGAGCCCCGGGAAGGGAAGGCCGGTCCCGTCCTGGAGGCGCGGCTGGCCGCCTACCGGGAGGAATCGCGCTCGCTGCGGGAGGCGATCGCCCGGGAACGGGAGCGGGGCCGCCAGGCGGGCCGGATGCTCGAGGCGGTCGGCACGCTCGTGCTCCCCGGCCTGTACACCGTGGACGGGATCCTCTCCGGCCTCCTGGGGGAACCGGAACGGGCGATCGATCGCCGGCGGGCCCTGGGCCCGGCGGTGCGGGAACTGCGGCGGCTCCGGCACCTGGTCGAGGAGCTGCTGGCCCTGGCCCGGGAGGAGGAAGACGGCGGGTCCCTGGCCCCCGCTCCCCTGGAGCTGCGGCCGTTCCTCGCGGACGTCTGCCGGGAGGAAGGGGCGGGGGAACCGCGGGTGGAGGACCCGGTCCCCGCCCTGGTCCTCGTGGACCGCACCCGCCTCGAGACCGCCCTCCGGTCCCTCCTGCGGGCCGGGGAACGCCCCGTGGAGGTCACCGTTTCCGGGAGGCCCACGGGGATCGACCTCGTCGAGCTTTCCTTCCGGCTGCCGGGCCGGGCGGGAATCGTCCGGGAGACCCGGGCGGCCCGGGACGATGGGCGGGTCGCCGCCCACCTGGCGGCGGCCGGGGAGCCTGCCCTGGCCGCGTTGCTGGGGATCCGGGCGTTCGAACGCCTCGGGGGAGCCCTGGACCTGGACGGGGACGCCGTCACCGCCCGCCTGGTCCTGCCGCTGGCGGCCGACCGGCGCCGCCGGGGCACCGGCGCGGAGCCGGCGGCCGCCGGGCCGGTGGAGGTCCCCGTCGCGGCCGACTGAGGCCCGGGTTCGCGGTATCCTGCCCCCGCGATGAGCGGGCGCGGCGGAAACCGGGACGGCGGGTGGACGGGGCCGGGTGGCCGGCGCCGGGTGGCGCTTCTCCTGGGGCTCTTCCTCCTGGCCCTCGCGGTGCGGGGGGCCGCGATCCTGGAATCGGCGGGGTCTCCCTACCATCGCCACCTGGTGCTGGACGCGGCCACCTACCACCGGATCGCCGTCCGGGGAGATCCCCGGGAGCCGTTCTGGCAGCCCCCCCTCTACCCGTGGTTCCTGCGGGCCGTCTACCGGCTGGCGGGGGGGCCCGCTCCCGGGGCCGCCCGGGCCGTCCAGGCCGTCCTGGGCGCCCTCTCCGCGGTCCTGGCCGCCCTCCTCGCGGCCCGGTTCACGGACCACCGTCTCGCCCTCCTGGCGGGCCTGCTGGTCGCCCTGTGGGGCCCCCTCGTCTACTTCGACGGTGAGATCCTGCCCGCGTCCCCGGCCGCGTTCCTGGTCCTCGTCCTCCTGCTGCTCGTGACGGCCTCCCCTCGCCGGGGTTCGCCCCGCTTCACCGTCCTTCCCGTCGTGGCGGGGCTCGTCCTCGGCCTGGGGGGAGTCCTGCTTCCCTCCCTGGCCCTCGCCGGGGGGCTGCTCCTGCTGTGGGGCTGGCGCACCCGGGGATGGCGCTGGGCCCTCCTCTTCGCCGTGGCGGCCTCCCTGCCGATCGTCCCCGTCGCGCTGCGGAACGCCCGTTTCGGGGAGGGGTTCGTGCCGGTGTCCTGGAACGGCGGGGTGAACTTCTACATCGGCAACCACCGGGACTACCCGCAGACCGTCGGGATCCGGCCCGGGACGCGCTGGGGACACCTGGTCGAGGAACCCCGGTGCCGGGGCGGCGCCCGGACCCGGGCGGAGGAGGACGCCTGGTTCTGGCGGGCCGGCCTGGCGGAGATCGGTCGGGCCCCGGGGCGGTGGCTGGCGCACCTGCTCGAGAAGGTGGGAGAAACGTGGAACCGCCGGGAGATCGGGCGGAACCGGGACATCTACGATGCCCGGGAAGAATCGCTGGTCCTGCGGCTCCTCCTGCAGCCCTGGGGGGCGCCGTTCCTGCTCCTGGCCGCCCTCGTCCCGGCTTCCCTCGCCGCCCTCGCCCGCCGGAGAGAGATCCCCTGGCCGGTGTTCCTGGCGGCCCTGGGCATCCTGGCCGTTTCCCTGGTCTTCTTTCCCACCGCCCGCTACCGGGCACCGGCCCTCCCGCTCCTGGTCGTGCTCGCCGTGGCGGGGCTCCCGCACCTCCGGCCCCGGGACGCGGTGGCGGGCGTGGTGGGCATCGCCGTGGCGTTCGCCCCCGTCGGCATTCCGCGCATCCCCCGCGCGGAAACGTTCTACGAGATCGCGGTGGACCTGGAGCAGGATGGCCGGGCGGGAGAGGCCCTGCCCTTCTTCGAGCGGGCGGAGGCGCTCGACCCGGACAACCCGGACCTGCTCCTGTCCCACGGGCTCGCCCTGGTCAGGACCGGCCGGGAGGAGGAGGGAAGGCGCCTTCTCGAGCGGGCCGTGGCCCTCGACCCCGGGGTCGACCTGGCCTGGCAGGCCCTCGGCGTGTACTGGCGGCGTCACGGCGACCTCGCCCGGGCACGGGACTGCCTCGAACGGGCGGTCGCCGCCGACCCCTGCAACCGCCGGGCCCACGCGCTGCTGGCCGACCTCTACCTGGACCTGGGCCGCCTGGAGGACGCCCGGCGGGAACTGGCGGTGGCCCGGCGGGTCCATCCCCGGCCCGACCGCACCGTGCTGCGGGTGTCGCGGCGCCTCGAGGCGGTCATCCGGCGCCTCGGGGGCGACCGCTGAGGAGGAAACCCGGGAGAACCGGGGCGGATCCGGGGTGGCCCGGACGGACCGGGGCATAGAATATGCCGTGGGCGCCGGTCACCGGTCCGCGGGGTGCGGGCGGGAACCGGCGCCGGGACGAGCCGAGCGTGGCCGGCGGGCCACGGGGAGGTGACAGATGCCCATCACGATCGGACTGATGGGATTCGGCAGGATCGGCCGGAACATCTTCCGGATCCTGCACCGGAGCGACGAGATCCGGATCGGGGCGATCTCGGACATCGCGGACCACGAGGCGCTGGTCTACCTGCTGCGCTACGACACGATCCTCGGGAGGTTCCCCGACCAGGTCACCTACCGGGACGGCCACCTCTACACCTGGGGCAGGGAGATCCCGATGCTCTCGGGGCGCGATCCCGGGGACGTCCGGTGGTCGGACTACGGGGTCGACTACGTGATCGAGGCGACCGGGCGGTCCCGGTCCCGCGCGGAAGCGGAAAGGCACCTCGCGGCAGGCGCCAGGCGCGTCCTGCTCTGCGTTCCCCCCCGGGAGGAGCCGGACCTGACGGTGATCTGGGGGGTCAACGACGATCGCCTGGGTCCGGACCACCGGATCGTCTCCAACGGTTCCTGCACCGCCCACTGCGCGGCGCCGATCCTCGCCGTGCTCGACGAGGCCTTCGGCATCGAGCGGGCGCACCTGACCTCGGTGCACGCCTACACGAGCGCCCAGCGGCTGGCCGACGTGCCCTCCGAGGACCTGCGGCTTTCCCGCGCCGCGGCGGAGAACATCGTGCCGTCGGATACCAACGCGGGAACGGTCCTCGAGGGGATCCTCCCGCGCCTCCGGGGCCGGCTGAAGGCCTCCGCCCTGCGGGTGCCCGTGCCGAACGGCTCGATCGTCGACATCTCGTTCTGGGCGGCGAAGCCGCTCTCCCGCGACGGCATCAACGAGGTCGTCCGCACGGCCGCTTCCGGGCCCTACCGGGGGATCATCGAGTTCATGGAAGACCCGATCGTTTCCAGCGACGTGGCGTGCAGCCCCTTCTCGTCCGTGTTCGATTCCCTTGCGACGATGGTCCTGGGGAGCGGCATCGGAAAGGTGATCGCCTGGTTCGACAACAGCTGGGGTTATTCCCACCGGGCCGTCGACGTGCTGCGACGCTTCGCCGAGCTGGACGGGCTGGCCGAGGAGGTGGAGCGATGAGCCTGCGCGTGGCGATCAACGGCTTCGGGCGCATCGGGCGCGCCGTGTTCCGCATCATGAACCAGCGGGACGACCTGGAGGTGGTCGCGATCAACGACCTCTACCATCCCCGCCAGCTGGCCTACCTGCTCAAGTACGACACGGTGATGGGCCGCTTCGAGCGGCCGGTGTCCTGGGAGGAGGGGGCGCTGCTGGTGGACGGCCGGCGGATCCGGCTCACGGCGGAGCGGGACCCCGGCCGCCTCCCGTGGGCCGAGGAACGGGTGGACCTCGTGATCGAGTCGACGGGGGTCTTCCGGCACCGGGCGAAGATCGAGCCGCACCTGCGGGCGGGGGCAAAGAAGGTGATCCTGACGGTGCCGCCGAAGGACGATGTCGACGCGATCGTCGTGCTCGGGGTCAACGACGAGGTGCTGACCCCGGACGCGCGGATCGTCTCCAACGCCTCGTGCACGACGAACTGCCTGGCGCCGGTGGCCAAGGTCCTGCAGGAGTCGTTCGGGATCGAGCGCGGGTTCATGACGACCGTCCACGCCTACACCAACGACCAGCGCCTCGCGGACGTGCCGCACCGGGACTTCCGCCGCGCCCGCGCGGCGGCCCAGAACATCATTCCGACCACGACCGGGGCGGCCAAGGCGGTGGGCAAGGTGCTGCCGGCGCTCGCGGGGAAGCTGGACGGGATGGCGATGCGCGTCCCGGTGCCGGACGGTTCCGTCGTCGACCTGGTCGTCGAGCTGGGGCGGGAAACGACGGTCGACGAGGTCAACCGCGTGGTGCGGGAGGCCGCCGAGGGCCCGCTGTCCCGGATCCTCCAGTACACGGAGGAGGCGATCGTGTCCTCGGACGTGATCGGCAACTCCCACAGCTCGATCTTCGACGCGGCGTCGACCCAGATGTTCGGCCCGCGGCACCTGCGGATCCTGAGCTGGTACGACAACGAGTGGGGTTACTCGAACCGCGTCGTGGACCTGGCGATGCGGCTCGAGCAGTTCCTCTGAGAACCGGCCGGGGCCCCCGGCCCCGCGGCGGGAGCGGACGATGGCGCGCAGGATCGGTGTGCTGACCGGCGGGGGCGACGTCCCCGGGCTCAACGTCGTGATCCGGACCCTCACCTGGCGCATGGAGGACGAGGGCTGGGAGGTTCTCGGTCTCCGGCGGGGGTGGGCGGCGCTGCTCAACGCGGGCACCCAGAGTCCCTTCCCGCGGGAAGACTGGGTGATCCGTCTCACGCGCCAGAATACCCGCACGATCGACCGGACCGGCGGGACGTGGCTGCATTCCTCCCGCACGAACCCGATGGCGATGCGGCCGACGGAGATCCCCGATCACCTCCGGGAGGAGGCCCCGGAACCGGGGGAAGGCGGCACGGTCGACATGACCGCGCGGGCGATCCGGACGATCGAGGAGCTGGGGATCGACGTGCTCGTGGCGATCGGGGGGGACGACACCCTGTCGTTCGCCCGGCGCCTGCACCAGGAGGGCGTGCCGGTCATCGGGATCCCGAAGACGATGGACAACGATGTCCACGGGACCGACTACTGCATCGGGTTTTCCACCGCGGTGAGCCGCTCGGTCAACATGATCACCGACCTGCGCAGCCCGGCGGGGTCCCACGAGCGGTTC
>CAZOTT010000005.1:54532-55988 GCA_964582785.1 uncultured Acidobacteriota bacterium
ACTCGGGGGAGACCTCGCTGGTGATCGCGCTGCTCGCCTTCGCCGACCGGGCGCTGATCAGCGAGGTCCCCTTCCGCCCGGAGAAGGTCGTCGAGCTGCTGGTCCGGGACAAGCGGGAAAACCCGAGCAACTACGCGGTGCTGACGGTCTCGGAGGGGTCCTCGATCGAGGGGGAGAAACCCCTCGAGTGGGGGGAGCCCGACGCGTACGGGCACCGCAAGCTGGGGGGCATCGGTCTCCACCTGGGGGACTACATCCGGAGGACCACCGGCGGGGGGATCATGTACCAGAACCTGGCCTACCTGATGCGGGCCGGGGCGCCGGATTCCCTCGACCGGATGGTGGCGATCAACTTCGGCCGCATCGCCGCCGAGCTCGCCCGGTCGGGGGAAGCTGGCCGGCTCGTGGCCGTCGTCGGCGGCCGCTACGCGACCCGCCCGATCACGATCGTCGGGGAGGGGACCCGGCAGGTGAACGTGGAGAGGTACTACGACGTGGAGAACTACCGGCCCAAGCTGGACGCCACCCTCGGCCTGCCGATGTTCCTCGAGTAGACGGTGGCGACCGCCCGACGGTCCGGCTGGTGGCCGATCCCCGTGGCGATCCTGGCGGGGGTGTCGGCGGTCGTGCTGCGGGCGGGCCTGGGGCTGCACGCCGACCACGGGCGGAAGGAGCTTGTCTTCGCCGGCGGCAGCCTGGCCCCCTGGGCGGGGGCCCTGATCTTCGGGGTGGCCGTGCTCGGGGCGGCCTTCGTCGTTTCCTGGGCGGCGGAACTCCTCCAGTTCGACGTCAGCCCCAACGTCGCCGTGGCGGCGGTGGCCCTCCTGGCGGTCCTGCCCGAGTACAGCGTCGACATGTACCTCGCCTGGACGGCCGCCACCATCCCCGAGAACGCGCCCCTCGCCCTCGCCAACATGACCGGGGCGAACCGGCTGCTGATCGGGCTGGGCTGGCCCGCCGTCCTGCTGGTGACCGCCCTCGTCCGGAAGGAACGGGAGATCCGGCTGGAGGAGTCCCGCTGGGGGGAGGTCTTCTTCCTCGCGGCGGCGACGGTCTACTCCTTCGTCATCCCGCTGAAGGGTTCGCTGACCCTCCTGGACACGGCGGTCTACCTGCTGCTGTTCGGCCTGTACGTGCGCTACCTGGCCCGGCAGGAGGTCGTCGAACCGCAGGTGGGGGGAGTGGTGGAAGTCCTCGCCGGGTGGCGGCCGCGCCGGCGCCGACTGGCGACCGTCCTGATGTTCGCCTGGGCGGGTGTCGTCCTGGCCGCCGCGGCGGAGCCGTTCGCCGAGGGACTCAAGCTGGCCGGCGAGGCCGCCGGGGTCAGCCCTTTCCTGATGATCCAGTGGGTGGCTCCCCTGGCCAGCGAGTCGCCGGAGTTCCTCGTCGCCCTGATCTTCGCCTGGCGGGGGTTCGCGACGGCCGGGCTGGGGACGCTGGTCTCGAGCAAGGTGAA
>CAZOTT010000006.1:0-51677 GCA_964582785.1 uncultured Acidobacteriota bacterium
GCTTCGCCACGGAGAGCCAGTCACCGAGCACCTTGATCACCTCGACGACCCCCCGGGACTCCTCCTCGCCGCCCAGGACCTCGCCGGTGTCCGGGTCCTTGATCACCTCGCCCATGCCCCGGATCTCGAACCGGTCCCCGACCCGGACCCCCAGCACCTCCCCGACGTTGAGGTAGACCCGGTCGCCGGCGACCTTCGCCACCTTGCCGACGATGCCCCCGCGGACCGTGGAGACGTGGATCTTCCCCGCGTCCTCCGCGATCTTCTCGGCGATCTTCTTCACCGCCTTGTTCAGCACCTTCGTCGCCACCGCCGAGTCGAACTCCTTGCCGAACCGGGCGCCGGAGAACTCGCCCTTGCCGAAGGTGTACTTGCCGTGCGCCTCGTAGGCGCCGAGGATCTCCCCGGTCGTCGTGTCGACGAGCCGGGCGGTCACCGTCGTCTTGCCGGTGATGATCTTTCCGCCGATGCCGTGGCCCCATTTCCACCGGCCGATCTGGGGAATCCGGCCCCCGGTCTTCGAGATCCCGAACTCGGTCACCGACCCGATGATCACCGCCTGGACCCCGAGCACCTTCCCGATCCGGGCGGCGGTCGAGGGGTCGATCCGGCCGGTGTCCGCCAGGTCCTGCTCGTGGAGAATCTTGTCCAGCTGCTGCCGCTCGATCACCCGGAACCTGCCCGTCTGGACCAGCTTCGTCGTCATCGCGTCGGCGGCGGCCCGGGCCAGGTTCCGGACGTGCCAGCCGTAGCTCCAGGAGGGAGTCAGCGCCTCCGTGTCGAAGTCGATGACCGCCACCCGGACCTTCTTCTCCTCCGCCGCCCGGGCGGGGGATGCCGCGAGGAGCGGCAGGAAAGCCGCCGCGAGGCAGAAGGCCAGGAGTCCGGCGGGAAACCGTCTCGTTGCACGCATCGTCTCGATCCTCCCCGGGATGGCCCGGATGCGGGCGGGTTCCTTCACCGGCCAAGGATAGGTTCGCCGGCCGGCGCGTGCAGCCCCCGGCTCGCGCCGGGGGTCCGGCCCGGCGGCCCGGGAGGTGCTGCCCCGGCCGTTCCGTGGCGCGACGGGGGGGATCGGCTATCCTTGGGCTGACATGGCTGTTTCTGCGAGTAAGGTGACGCCGGGGGAACGGGAGCGCCCCTGGCGGGAGGCGTTCCGCCCGCTGCGGCGGATGCTGCGGGAACGGGTTCCCGCGGCGGAGGTCCGCCGCCTCCACCGGCTCCGCCCGGCCCGCCACTTCGCCGTCCTCGCCCGGCAGCTCGTCCTCTGGGGAGCGGGGCTCTGGCTCGCCGGGTCGTTCACGAACCCGCTCCTGTGGGTGCCGGGGGCCGTCCTGTGCGGCCTCGTCGTCTTCGACTTCACCGTCCTCCTCCACGAGGTCGTCCACGACGCCGTCTTCCGGCGGAAGAACACCCGGGCGAACCGGCTGCTCGGCCTGCTCTACGCCTTCCCCGTGGGGATCTCCGCGACCCAGTTCACCCGCTGGCACCTGGACCACCACGACGCCCTCGGGAGCGCCACCGGCGACCCGAAGCGCCACCGGCTCTCCCCCCGCCGGAACGCCCGCTGGCTGAAGCTCCTCTACGCCACCCCGGCCCTCTTCCCGATCTACTTCCGGGCCGCCGCCCGGGAGACCGCCACCTATCCCGCCCCGCTGCGGCGGACGATCGCCCGGGAGCGGGCCGTCACGGTCGCGGGGCACGTCCTCCTCCTGGCGCTGGTCGCCGGGACCCTCGGCTGGGGGGTGGCCCTGCGGGCGTACCTCGTGCCCTGGTTCCTCGTCTTTCCCGTGTTCTTCACGATCAACAGGCTGGGCCAGCACTACGACATCGACCCCGACGACCCGGCCCACTGGTCCACTCCCGTGGCCCCCTCCCCCTTCTGGGACCGGGCGTTCCTCTGGTCGAACTACCACCTGGAGCACCACTGGTACCCCCGGGTCCCGTTCTACAACCTCCCCCGGCTCCACCGGCTCCTGCGGCCGGTCTTCCGGGAAGTCGGCCTGCGGCCCCGGACCTACCGGGAACTGCTCTGGAACTGGTTCGTCCGGAACCGCCCGCCCCACGCCCGCTGGTAGCCGCGCCCCCCGATGGGGGTGGCCCCGGGACCGCCTCCCGCGTACATGAAGGGCGGGGGACGGCCCGTCCCCCGGGGAGGCATGGCATGTCGATCGCGCGGTGGTGGATGGTCCTCGCCTGCGGGCTCCTTCTCCTGTCGGCCGGGCTGCCGGTGGCGGTCGCCGGGACCGGGGACCCGAGCTACGACGGCTCGTTCTTCGTCGACGTGACCGCCGAGGCCGGGCTCGAGGGGTTCCCCGCCTTCCGCGTCTCGGTGGCCGACGTGAACGGTGACGGCTACCCCGACCTGCTGCTCCACCAGCGCTCGGACTGGGAGAACGCCGAGTGGGCGGACCGGGCCTACCTGCTGCTGAACGTCGAGGGGGACACGCCGGGCACCCGGAAATTCGTCGACTTCACCACCGAGTCCGGGATCCGGGCCCGGCGGGACGGGAGTCCCACCGGCCACCACTCGGACGGGGGCATCTTCGCCGACGTGGACAACGACGGGGACCTGGACCTCTTCACCCTGGCCTACCTGCACCGGAGCTACCACGCGGACTCCGACACGAACGACCTCTACCTGAACGACGGGGAGGGCCACTTCACCCTCGCCCCGAACTCCCCCTTCCACCAGGAGCCGGTCTGGAACACCGCCGCGGCCGTCTTCGTGGACTGGGACCTGGACGGCAACATCGATCTCTACATCGGCAACTGGTACATGGACGACGACCTGACCGTGGACCAGCTCTACCGGGGCCACGGGGACGGTTCGTTCACCAACGTCACCCACGACGCGGGGATCGACCAGAAGCCGACCTGCGTCTACGCCGTCGCCACCTTCGACTGGAACGACGACGGGTACCCCGACCTGTTCGCCCCCCCGTACAGCCGGACGAACCTGAACTCGATCCCCGTGCACTGGCGGAACAACGGGGACGGCACCTTCACCCAGGTGCAGGCCCAGACCCACTACGACCAGTACCGCGGGGTGTGGGGCCAGACGGTGTCCTTCGGGTCGATGCCCCGGGACTTCGACCGGGACGGGGACCAGGACTTCCTCGAGGTGATCACCCACGGCCAGGGGGACGGGGACGACGGCAAGACCCACACCACGGCGGTGCCGAACGTCGCCGGGGTCTTCTCCTGGGACTTCTGGCGGGTCCACGACCGGGGGAACGAGGACCCGGACCTGACCCACCACGGGGATCACTACGCCACGTGGGTCGACGACGACGGGGACGGCCTCGTCGACTTCGCCCTGACCGAGAGCGGCTACGACAACAACCACCTCTACCTCTTCCACCACCTGCCCGATGACACGTTCGTCCCCGCCACCGTGGGCTCGGGGCTGAACGTGATCAACGACGAGAACCTGCCCGCCCACAACGTGATCGCCCTCGACTACGACCTGGACGGGGACGAGGATCTGATCGTCGGCATCGCGGACACGACCCATTCGCCCCGCCTGTTCCGCAACGACCTGGGGAACACCCGCCACTGGATCACGGTCCGCCTCGAGGGAGGCGGCGGCCCCGGGCAGGCGAACCGGGCGGCGATCGGGGCGAAGGTCGAGGTGATCGCCGGGGGGACCACCTGGACCCGGGAGGTCTACGCGGGGAACGGGCACATGGGCCCGATGCACCCCCTCGCCCTCACCTTCGGCCTCGGCGACGTCACGTCGATCGACACGATCCGCGTCCGCTGGCCCAACAGTTCCCTTTCCGTCACCGAGCTCCACGACGTCGCCGTCGACCAGTTCCTCACGATCCGGGAGGCGGGCGGCTGCAGCGGGCCTCCCGCCGACCCCACCGGCCTGCTCGTGGACAAGGCGGCCGACGACGTGAAGCTCTCCTGGGACGACCCGGACGACCCGGCGGTGAGCTCCTGGAACGTCTGGCGGGAAGACCACCCGGACCCGTCGGACTGGACGGATCCCCACGCGGCGGGAGTGACCGACGAGGACCCGGGGAGTCCCGGCATCCAGTGGACCGATGCCGGCGCCGCCGCCGACGGCGCGAACTGGTTCTACCTGGTGACGGCGGTCAACGACTGCGGGGAGTCCCCCCTGCGCTGATGCCGCCTCAGGCCGGGTCGCCGGCGGACACCGGGGCGCTCCCTCCCCGGACGATGGAGCTTCCTCCTTCCCGGGACTCGATGACCCGGATCCCGTGCTCCTCCAGCTCGGCGAGGACGGGGCGGTAGAGGTCCGGCGTCGTCGGCAGCCGGACGCCGGGTGCGGTGACCTCCCCGGCGAGGATCAGCCGGGTGGCGATCGCCGCCGGCAGGCCGACGGTGCGGGCCATGGCGCTGTCCCCGCCGGCCTCCCCGAAGGCGAGCAGGGTCAGCGTGACCCGGGCGAGCCGGTCGTCCCCGTTCGCCGCCACGAGGAACTCGTCGTGGAGGACCACCATGTCCCGCTCGCCGGGGCGGTACCGGAGGCGTTCCTCCATCCGGGCGACCAGGGCGTCGAGGGGGGTGTCCACCCCGGCGGGGAGCGGTTCCTCGGCGAACAGCCCGAGCCACTCGAACCGGCGCAGGGGCTCGGAGGCGAGGCCGATGCCTAGCTTCCGCGCGACCGCCACCCGGGGGTCTTCCCCCGGGGCGGCACCCGCGAGGCGGCGCATGAGCCCCGCCCAGGTCTCCCCGGCCAGGTCCATCTGCTCGAGACCGAGGAGGCCGAGGGCCGCGAGCTGCCGGAAGGTGGCGCAGTGGCCCGGGTAGCGGAGGGTTCCCCGGAACATCGTCCGGATGCCGTCGAGGCCGTACTTCTCCACGTAGACCGTGGCGTCCCGGTTCGGGTAGGACTGGAGCCGGCCGACCTCGGCGATGTCCAGGTAGTGGCAGTTGTCGAACAGCCGGCCGGGGGGCACGTCGACCACCCGTCCCTCGAACAGGTAGCGGGCCGGGTTCCGGGCGGCGAGGAGGACGCCCCGGGGATTCCAGGAGAACTTGTAGCCCCAGGGGTTGTCGTTGGCGTCGGGGGCGGGAAGCCCCCCGCAGTAGGAGTAGAACGCGGCGATCCGTCCCCCCTCCCGCCGGACCCGGTCGATGACCCGCATCGCCGCCATGTGGTCGATGCCCGGGTCGAGGCCGCACTCGTTCAGCAGGATCACTCCCCGTTCCCGGGCGCGGTCGTCGAGCCGCCGCATCTCGTCCGAGACGTAGGAGGTCGTCACCAGGTGGGTGCGGGAGTCGACGCAGGTGCGGGCCACCACCGGGTGGAACGACGCCGGGAGCAGGCTGACGACGACGTCCGCCTCCTCCACCAGTTCCTCGAGGGCGGTCATGTCCCCGGGGACGTCGATCCCGACCCCGTGCCCCCGGGGATGGTCCCCGACCAGCTCCCGCGCCCGGGAGACGAACTCGGAGGCCACGGTGACCGTGACCCCCCGTTCCAGCAGGTAGCGGACGAGGGGCGGGGCCACCAGGCCCGCCCCCAGCACGAGGACCCGCGGTTGCCGTCGCGGCTCGACCGCCATCGCCGTGTCCCTCCGTCGCCCCGGGGGCCGGGGACCCTCAGGAGGCGTGGGGCAGTTCCCGGCTCCCCGTTCCGCCCGGCAGGAGCGCCGCCAGGTGGGCGTGCCGCGGCGCCAGCTCGCCCCGGTGGGCGATCACCGCCCGCCGCAGGGGTGCGGGCAGCCTGTCGAGGTCGAGGCCGCCCGGCCCGAGGGCCCGCGCCAGCGCCGGCACGAACGGGGCCAGCGCCCCGGAGAACTCCTCGGACGCTTCCCGCGGAAGTTCACAGGGGAGGTTGTCCACGGCGAGGACCAGCGGTCCCGGCCCGGTCCAGGTGTCGTCCAGCACCCCGTCCCGGTCCGGCAGGTAGAGGTAGGTAGGCCGGTCCGGGTCGGTGGGCTTCACCGTCGCCTCGATCGATCCCCGGATGTCGCAGGTGATGTCGGCGATCAGCCGCAGGCGGGGCGGCCGCCCGCCGGCCCGGAGCCCGGCGAGCATCTCCCGGGTGACGAGACGCGGGTACCGGGGCTCCCAGTAGAGGGCGTTGACGAGGACCGCCAGGTGGGGGAGGAACTCGCCGAGCCGGCTTTCGTACCGCTCCGGGTGGGCGTCGAGCTCCGCCCGGTCGAACCCGCCGTCCCGCCGCCGGCGGTACATCTGCTCCCGGCGGAACGTCGTCACGTAGAGGTGGTGCCGGTGGGCGGTGGCCGGTTCCCGGGCGAGGGCGGCCAGGTCCTCCGGCGCGACCTCCCGGACCGGCAGCAGGTCGAGGATCTCCCGGGTGCCCCGGGCCACCCGGCCGGCCCCGGTGATCCCGATGACGAGGGGCGCGATCTCCCCCGGGAGACCCCCCTCCGCGATCTCGCGCCCGAGGCGGGCGGTGGCCTCCTTCGCCGCCGCCAGGTCCGGGAATTCCCAGGCCCGGCGGGCCCGGGCGAGGGGGGTCGGGATCCCTTCCGCGGCCAGCCGCCGGCCGAGGGCCCACAGGCCGTCCAGCATCCCGGCCAGGCCCGCGAACCGACTGAAGGCGACGAGCCGCCGGCCGTCGTCGCCGGTGATCAGCTCGTAGTCCAGCAGGGTGGCCCCCTTCCGGAGGATCTCCGCCAGCATCTCCATGTTCGCCGGCTGGCCCTTGGTCGTGTGGGAGAAGAACAGGTAGACCCCGCCTTCCCGGAAGAACTCCCGGGGCATCTCCTTGACCCCCATCACCAGGTGGCAGTCGGCGAGGTCTTCCCGGATCTCGGCCCCGGCGCGCAGGTACTCCCGGTCGGTGAAGACCCGGAGGGGGGACGGCTGCACCGCCACCCGGATGCCCCGTTCCCGGAGCCCCCGGACGGCGGCCGGGGTGAGGGGGGCCCGGCGTTCCCAGCGGTTCTTGTCCTCGCGGCGGATCCCGATCGTGCAGGCCATCGGTTCCTCCCGGTGAGAGACGGTTTCGTTTCTGGCCGTTCCTGTTCGATTCCGAACGGACGCGGACGGGTCGCGGAATTTCCGAACGTGTTTCTGTTTTTCCTGCCGGCGGATGTCAAGCCGCGCCGGCCCCGCGGTGCGGGCGGCGGCGCGGGACGCTATCTTTCCCCCGTCCCGGGGCCCCGGGGAGGAGGGACCCGTACCGATGATCCGCCGGATCCTGCCAGCCGTCCTCGCCGCCGCCGCGTTCCTGCCGGCGGCGGCCGCCCCGGAACCCGCCGCCCTGGCCGTCGAGCGGCTCGTCGCCCGGCGGATCACCCTCGCCGGGTCCGCCACCCTCGCCCCCGACCCGGGAAAGCTCGGGGAGATTCCCGGCGGTGCCGCCGGCCGGGCCTGGGCCCGGGCCCTGTGGCGCCTCGCCCGGGGAGAGGAGGGGGCCGCCCGGGCCGCGCTGGTCGCCGGGCTGCGGGGGAAGCCCGGGGACCCGGACCTGGCGGCGACCATGGCCGGGTTGCTGGGGGAACTGGGGCCCGGGGAGAGCGGGCGCGAGGCGCTGGCCGGCGGCGGGAAGGGGAACGCCGGTCTCCTCGACGCCCTCTCCCGGGACGGCCGGTGCGACGAGGTCCGGGCCCGCCTCGAGGAGGGGCGGGAGGCCCTCCCGGCGCTGCCGGGGGTGCGGGCCCTCGCCGCCCGGGCCCTCGCCCGGTGCGGGGATCCCGGCGCCGCCCTCGCCCTGCTCGCCCCCGTGCGGGCCGCCCGGGATCCCCGGCGCGCCACGGACCCGCGGGTTTCCCTCGCCGCGGGAGAGATCCTGCTGGCCGCCGGGGACACGGCGGCCGCCCGGGCCTGGTGCGCGGGAGCGGCGGACCGTTCCGTGGGGCTCCCGCTCCTCCACCACCGGGCCGCCGCCTGCGAGGCGGCCGCCGCGGCCCGGGAGGGCTACCTGCCCGGGGCGTACCATCGCTGGATCGCCGGCCACCTGGCGGCGGCCCGGGACCCGGCGCTCCCCGCCCGGGACCGGGTTCTCGCGGCCCTCGCCGCCGCCTGGGCCGCCCTCGACAGGGGACACCCGGGCCGGGCCGCCGAGGGCCTCGAGGCCCTGGACGCGGTGCGCGGGGTGCCGGCCTCCCCCGGGGTCCGCGAGCAGGGGCGCCTGCTGCGGGGGATGCTCCTCCTCCGGATGGAGCGGGTCCGGGAAGGCCGGGACATCCTCCGGTCGGTCCGGCAGGCGGGGGACGTGGACCTGGCCGTGCTGGGGGCGTTCGCCACCGCGATGGAGACGGAGGCACAGGGAGACGTGGCGGGCGCCGTCCGGGAGTACGCCCGGGCGGAGCAGCTCGCCCGGGGCCGCGGCCGGCCGGAACTCGTCCTGGCGGCGGTGGTGGAGCAGTTCCGGCTCGAGGCCCGGCCGGGCGAGACGGCCCTCGCCCGCCTCGAGGTGCTGAAGCCCCTCCGGGAACTGCCGGGAGGGTGGTCGTGGACCAACCCCTGGGCGGACCCGGCCCTGCCCCGGCGGGCGGTCCAGGTGGTCCTGGACCGGGTGCTGGCCGGGGGCGCGGAGGGCGAGGCCCGGCTCGTCCAGGTCCTCTCCCTGGCCGAGGAACTGCGCTCCGCCCTCGGGATGCGGATCGCGCGGCAGACGAACGTCCCGGAGATCGACCGGCTCCAGCGCCAGCTCGCCGCCCAGGACGCGGGGATGGCCCTCTTCGTCCTCGGGGAGACCCGGAGCTGGGCGTTCTTCCTCAAGCCCGGCGAGATCTCCCTCGACACCCTGCCCGCGGGAGACACCCTGCGGGAGTGGATCGGGCCCCTGGGGGAGGGCCGGACCCTGCCCGCGGGGGGCCGTCCCCAGGCGGGATCCCTGGTCGGGCCCCTGGCGAACTTTCCCCGGGACGCCCAGCTCCTGATCGTGCCGGACGGGTTCCTGTTCGGCGTGCCGTGGGCGGAGATGCCGGCCCCCGGGGCGTTCAACCGGGAGGCGTGCTGCCTCGGCCAGCTCTTCCAGCCGGCCGTCCTTCCCTCCCTGGCCCGCCTGCTCGCCGCCTTCCCGGTCGGGGTCGCCGAGACGCGGGCCGAGGCCCACCTGCTCGCCGTCGGGCGGAAGGGGCTGCCGGGGATTCCCCCGGACCCCCGGGTGCCCGGGCTGGTCCGGTTCGCCTCCTTCCGGGCGGTCGAGGCGGACGGCGTCCCGGAGAACGATCTCCTCGTGGATCTTCGCGGCGCCCGGGACGTGCTCCACCTGGGCCTGCCGCTCCTGGCCGCGGGAGGGAACGCCCGGCAGCTCCTGCTCGGCGTGCGGGGAAAGGACGGCGAGGTGCGCGCCGTCTCCCTCGACCGGTTCCAGGTGGCGGGGGAGCGGCGGGAACTGGTGGTCCTCGATGCCCGGGACGGGTTCGCGGACGACCCGGTCTCCCGGGCCCGGGCGGCCTGCCTCCTGGTGGGGCGGGGGGCGCGGGCGGCGGTCGCCAGCCTGGGGGAACTGCCGCCGGGCCGGGCGGCCGCCCGGTGGAAGGAGTTCTACGGGCGCCTGGGCCGGGGGCAGACGGTCTTCGAGGCCCTCCGGCCGACCCTGGAGGAGCTGCGGGACGAGGGCACCGCGGCCCTGGCGGTGTTCGGCCGCCCGGACGTGCGGGTCCTTCCGCCACCCCGGGTCCGCTGGCCGTTCTGGGCTTCCCTCGGGGCGGCGCTGCTGATCCTCGCCGTCGTCTTCTGGCGCCTCCTGCGCCGGCCCCGGGACCCGTTCGACGTGGAACCGCCGGAAACGGACTGAGGCTTCGCCGCCGGAGGGCCGGCCACGAGGCGGTGCGCCCGGGGTCGTCCCGGCCGCCGGTCCGCGTCGCGGGGGACGGGAGGCCCCGGGGGCGAATCCCGCCTCCGGAGGTGGAACCGCCGGGGCCGGCCCGTCAGACGCCCACCGGGACCTGGCGCCGCTTCTGGAACTCCGCGAGGACTTCCCACACCCGGGGGTGGACGATCGCCACCGCCTCCAGGTAGTCGCGGGACAGCTCGAGCAGCTCGGCGGGGCGCGTCGTGATCGCGGTGACGTTCCGCGGGGCGCGGGACAGGGCGGAGACCTCGCCGAAGAAACCGCCCTCGCCGATCCGCTCCACCTCGACCGGGTCCCCGTCGTTCCCCCGGACGGTCAGGGCGACCTCTCCCTCGGCCACGATCCAGAGGGAGTCTCCCGGCTCTCCCTGGGAGAAGACGACGTGCCCGGCGGGGACCCGGTGGACCTCCATCACCTCCACGATCCCGGTCAGCTCCTCCCGGTCGAACTCGGAGAAGAACGGGACGTACGTCCTGAGGCGGGTGCGGATCGTCATCCCCTCGGCCAGCGCCTTCTCCTCCCCCGGGGAGGGCTCGGGCGAGGCGATCTCCCCCAGCTTCTCCCGGACCACCGCGTTGTCCGGGTCGATGCGGAGGATGGTCCGGTAGAGGGCCAGCGCCTGGAGGTGGCGGTCGTCCCGCTCGTAGGCCGCGGCCGCCGCCAGGTAGGACTCCACGGCCTCGCCGGTCCGTCCGAGCAGGGCGAGGACCTCCGCCGCCTTCTTGTGCCAGGTCGCGGCACGCATCGCGTCGTTCCGGGCCCGTTCGCGGTAGATCTCGAGGGCCGCCTCGTAGTCCCCCGCCGCCACCGCCCTGGCCGGGTCGTCGTGCTTCGTCCGTCGCCTCAGGAAGGAGAAGACCATCGCGCCATCGTCCCTTCCCTGATCCCCACGGGGAATATGGGGAGCGCCCGCCCGGCAGGCTAGGGCCGGACCATCAGGCCGAGGAATGTCCGCACCAGCTCCTGGTCGTACTGCCCCCGGCCCCGGCCGTGGATGATCCGCAGCGCCTCGAAGCCGGTCATCCCCTTCTGGTAGGAACGGTCGGTCGTCATCGCGTCGAAGGCGTCGACGATCGCCGCCATGCGGGGAAAGCGTCCCAGCTCCGCGCCGGCGACGCCGTCCGGGTACCCGCTGCCGTCCAGCCGCTCGTGGTGCCGCAGGCAGACCTCCCGGACCAGGTCGTCGTCCCACCCGGTCTCGTCCAGGATGCGCGCTCCCTCCACCGGGTGCCGTTTCATCTGCTCCCACTCGGCGGGGGTGAACCTGCCCGGCTTGTTGATCAGTTCCCGGGGCACGCGGCACTTGCCGCAGTCGTGCATCAGGCCGGCCCGGCCGAGGCTCTCGAGGACGTCGGGGGCGTCCACCCCGGTTTCCCGGGCCAGGGCGACCAGGTAGATCGAGACGTGGGTGGAGTGGGTGTAGGTGTAGTAGTCGTGGCCCATCAGGCGCACCGCCGTGGCGAACGCCTCCGGCCCGTCGATCAGGTCGACGATCGCCCCGGCCAGGTTTTCCACCCGGCCCCGGATCCCCGGGGCCGCGGGGTTCTCCAGGACCTCCCGCATCAGGGGCTGGACGGTGTCGAGGAGGATGCGGGTCCGCTCCTCGAGCGGGCGGGAGGGGTCGGAGATCCGGTCCCGGAGCTGGTCCTCGAGGTAGCGGTTCCAGGCGTCCGCCTCCTCGAACGAGACGTAGACGTGCTCGACCCCCGCGTCGAGCAGCCGCTGCCGGTGTTCCTCGGTGAACGGCAGGTTCGCCGTCCGGTAGAGGACGGGCTTTCCGCCCCCGTGCTTCAGCCAGATCTCGCAGGGCAGCACCTTCCCCGGCTCCAGCATCGCCAGGGCCACGGGGAAGAACGTCGCCACCTGCTCCCGGGTCGTCTCGCTCACGGAGGGCCACTCCTGCACGTGCTTATCGACCCGGCGCGGGGCAAGCTGAAGGGCCCGCCGGTGCGCGGGGAAGGACAAGCGATGAGCGAGCGGTCAAGGACACGGCGGGTGACGGCCCGGGACCTCCTGGGGCTGGCGGTGCCGGGGGACCCGGCGGCCGCGCCCCGCGGGGAGCGGGTCGCGTTCACCCTGGTGGAAAGCGACTTCGGCAGGAGCGAGCTGCGGACCCGGATCCACGTCGCTCCCGCCCCCGGGGGACGGGTTCCCTCCGCGGAGCAGTGGGTCCGCGGCCTGCACGACGCGACGGCCCCCGGCTGGGCCCCGGACGGGGGCCGGCTGGGGTTCCTCGCCTTCCGGCCCCAGCCCCACGAGGACGAGGAGGACGACGTCCGGGAGGACGGGCAGGACAAGCGGCAGGTGTTCGCCCTGCGGACCGGGGGAGGGGAGGCGGAGCGGCTGACCGAGGCGCCGGAAGGGGTCGAGGCCTGGGCCTTCTGGCCGGACGGCTCCGGGGTGGCCACCCTCGGGCCCGCTCCCCGGCCGCCGGCGGAGCGGGGCTGGCGCCGCCGGCGCCGGGAGGACCGGGACGACCCGCTGGTCGTCGACCAGGAGATCCCCCTGCTGGAGATCCGCTTCCACCCGCTGGAGGAAGAGCCCGGCGGCGAGGGATCCGCCGAGGGCCCCGGCGGGGGCGGGGAGCGGCGTTCCCGGGTGCTGCTGCCCCCCCGCCGGGGGATCGTGGACTTCGACGTGTCTCCCGGCGGGGACCTCCTCGCCTGGGCGACGAATCACACCGGCCGGCCCGAGGACCTGGACCGGTGCGAGGTGTTCCTGCGGGACCTGGCCACCGGGGAGGAGCGTCCCGCCTCCCGGGGCCGGGGAGGCAACGAGACCGGTCCCCTGTTCACCCGGGACGGGCGGTTCCTCGTGTTCGAGGGCTGGGCGGACCCGGGCGTCGCGTTCTCCCGCCAGGAGCTGCTGGCCGTCGACCTCGCCGACCCGGAGCGTCCTCCCCGCCCCCTGCTCGCCGGGGTGGACCGGGACGTGGAGGCGTGGACCGTGCTCCCGGACGGCCGGGTCGCCGCGGTGGTCGCCCGGGGGATGGAGTCCCGGGTCGTCCTGCTCGACCCGGCCGGCGGCGGCCACGAGGAAGTCCCCCTCGCCGGGGTCGTCATCCACGGGATCGATGCCCCCCTGCGGGAGGGCCGGCTGGCGGTGATCGCGGAGTGGCCGGACGCCCCCCCGGAGGTGTGCCTGCTCGACCCGGAGACCGGGAGCCTCGAGCGCCTGACCGACCTGAACCCGGATGCCCGGGACCGGGTCCGCGCCCGCCGGGTGCGGGTCACCTGGGAGAACGAGGGGTTCCGGCACGAGGGCCTGGTGGTCCTGCCGCCGGAAGGGGGGGAACCGGGCGAGGACCGGGGGAACCCGCCGCCCCTCGTCACCTGGCTCCACGGGGGGCCCCACTGGCGGGTCGTCGACACGTACCGGGTCTACGAGGCGGAGGCCCTGGCCGCCCGGGGATTCGCCGTCTTCCTGCCGAACTACCGGGGGTCCTCCGGGTACGGGGAGCGGTACTCCCTCGCCAGCCGGGGCGACCTGGGGGGAGCGGACGCCCGGGACGTGCTGGCGGGGATCGCGCGGGTGGGGGAGACCGGCCTCGCCGATTCCTCCCGCGTCGCGGTCGCGGGGGCCAGCTACGGGGGCTACCTGGTGAACTGGCTCCTGGCGACCACCGGGAAGTTCCGCGCCGGGGTCTCCATCGCCGGGATCTTCGACCTCGCCCAGGACTGGGCCGGGTCCGACTACTGCTCGTGGGAGGAGCACTACCTGGGGGGACGCCCCTGGGAGAAGCCGGACCTCTACCGGGAACGGTCTCCCCTCCTGCGGGCGGACCGGATCACGGCGCCGGTGCTCGTGCTCCACGGCCTCGAGGACGACAACACCCTGTTCACCAACGGCAAGGCCCTCCACCGGGCCCTGGTCTCCCTCGGGCGCACGACGGAGCTGGTGCTCTACCCGCGGGAAGGGCACGGCATCTTCGAGCCGGCCCACCGCCTGGATGCCCACCTGCGGATCGTCGAGTGGCTCGACCGCCACCTGGTCGGCCGGGAGGCGGTCCACGTCCCGGGCCGGCACGTGGAGCGGGACGGGGTGCGGCTGGTCCCCCTCGGCCACCAGGTCCGGGAGGAGTACTCGGGGGTCCATCCCCGGGAAGGAAGGATCTTCCTCGAGGTCGCGGTCCTCCTGCGGGGGCTCGACCCGGCCGTGGACGCCCTGCGGATCCGCCCGGCGGGACCCTCGGCGGACCTTCTCCTCGAGGACGGGGAGGGGGGCGCCTGGCGGCCGGTCGGGGTCCCGGTGGAGGTCCACGGGCAGGCGGTCCTCTTCGCTTCCCGGGGGGTCCTGGAGGCCTGGACGGGGGAGGACGAGCGGCCCGCGGCCCTGCCCTTCCGGGCGGTCTTCGAGGTGCCGGCGGAACCGGCGGTCTACCGCCTGCGGATCCTCGACCTGCCCCCCGTCGTCCTCGAGGTCACGCCTCCCTAGGGACGTCACGCCTTCCCCGGCCCCCGCGGGGGAAGGCGGCCGCCAGGAGCCGGACGACGAGGGCCATCGTCGTGCGCGCCGCCGCGGGGTCGGCTCCCCGGGGGGCGTACTCCACCACGTCGATGCCGGCGAGGGGAACCCGGCGTCCCAGGCCCTCGAGGAGGAGCGCGAGTTCCCGGGGCTGGGGACCGAGGGGAACCGGCAGGGGGGTCGTCGGGACCGCCGCCGCGTCGAGGACGTCCACGTCGAGGCTGACGTGCCAGCGGGGGACCCCGGCGAGGGCCGGGAGGACCGCCTCGCCTCCCCGGTCCACGAGCTCCGCGGACGGCACCATCCGGTCGATCCCCGCATCGGCGAGGGTGGCGGCGAGCGCCTCCGCCGCCGGGATCCCGGCGGCGAGCCGCTCCCGGAAGGCGGCCGGGGGGGGATGCCACCCCCGGGCCCCCACGTGGACGAGCCGGCGGACGGCCCCCTCCCGCCGGGCCACCGGGATCCAGGTGGCGTGGGTCAGGGGCACGTCGGGGCGGGGGGCGGTGTCCAGGTGGGCGTCCAGGACCAGGACCCCGAGGTCCCCCGCCGCCCCGAGCCCGGCCACGACGCCGGCGGACACCGAGTGGTCTCCCCCGAGCACCACCGGGAGGGCGCCGGCCCGGGCGACCCGGGCGACGACCTCCCGCACCGCCCCGGCCACCCGCCCGGGGTCCGCCTCGCCGGGGACGGAGAGGTCCCCGAGGTCCCGGAAACGGATCCCGGCGAGGACCGGTTCCCGCCGCTCCAGGTCGATGGCGCCGAGGGGTTCCCCGGTGACCGGGTCCTCCCGGTAGAGAAACACCTCCCGGGAGGCTTCCCGCAGGGATGCGGGGGCGCGGGCCGGGCCCCGCCTCCCCAGGGCACCCGCCTCGCAGGGCACGCCGACGACCAGCACGTCGGCGGCGCCGGGCCGGAGTTCCCCGGGCGCGAGGGGGGGCGCCCCGAAGCAGCCGCCGCTGCCGGGAGGCGTCAGCCGGAAACCCGGCGGAACCATCGGTCGATCACCTCCACGGTGTCCGCGGGAGAGCCGGCGATCACCCCGGTGACCGGGACGCCCGCCAGCCGGGCGGCGAGTTCGACGGCGAGCCGGCCGGGATCGCCGCCGACGGAGCGCAGGAGGGCGTTGCCCGTCCGGCGGTTCTGGAGTTCCCGGAGGAGCAGGACCAGGGCGTCCGTCCGGGCGAGGGGAGCGAGGGCCGCCCGCACGTCGTCCCGGTGGGGGAGAGCGACCACGCCGTGCTGGAGGGCCTCCCCGGCCAGCTCCTCGAGGAGCGCGTCCAGCTCGCCGCCCCGGGCCCGGGCGGGATCGATCTCGACGAGGATGTCGCCCCCCCGCCGGCCGAGCAGCCTGATCCCCGCCGCCCGGACCAGCCGCTCCGCCCCGTCGCCCCCGTTCCCGGCCAGGGAGACCGCGTAGCGGTAGGGAGCCCGCGGGTCCGGGGGTCGCCCCCCGGTCGCGACGACGGCGATGCCTGCCGGCGGGACCGGGTCCCGGGCCAGGAGGCGGGCGGGGAATCCGCCCCGGGCGAGCCACGGGGCCGCCCGGCGTGCCGCCTCCCCCTCCCGGATCCCGAGGGGCCTGGGGAACGGGTGGACGAGCCCCGTCTCCCGGTGGAGGGGGGCGAAGTCGTCCGACAGGAGCCGGTAGCCCCGCTCCGAGAGCCCGAGGGCGAGGGTCGTCTTGCCGGTCCCCGACGGCCCCGCGACGAGGAGCGCCCGCCCGTCCCGCTCGAGGGCCGCCGCGTGGAGCACGAACCACCCCGCGACCCGGTCGAGCAGGGAGCGGAAGATGGCGCCGTAGGCCTGTTCCGGGGCGGCGCCGGGGGCGAGGGGAACGATCCCGTCCCCGGCCGCGAGGCGGGGCGGGGGCGGGTGGAAGCGGACCTCGACCAGGGGAAGGTCCCGGTCGGCGTCCCCGGCGTCCCGGACGAGGGGACCGAGTTCCTCCCGCAGCAGGCGGAGGAGATCCGGCCCGTCGGTCACCACCCGGAGGGCCGCGTCCAGCACGTCGATCCGCACCTCGGCCGGCAGGCTGTCCATGGGGCGGAGTATAGCGGCCCGGTCCGCCCGGCCCCGGCGGCGGTCCCGCCGGCCCGGGTGCCGGGGCGGAGTCCACGGGCGCGCCGCGGGTCCCGCCGGGGTACAATCCGCGCGGCATGACGGGATCGCACCACGAGGCCGGCCGGGCGACTCCACGGCTCCGCACCGACAGCCACCCCCGGACCTTCGGCACGAACCGCTACGTCTACGCCGTCCTCTCGCGGCGGGCGCGGGGGGTGTCGATCGGGATCAACGTCAACCCGGACAAGGCCTGCAACTTCGCCTGCGTCTACTGCCAGGTCGATCGCACGACGCCGCCCGCCGTGACGCACGTGGACGAGGAGCGGCTCCTGGCGGAACTGGACCGGATGCTGGTCGCCGCGGCGGAGGGACGGCTGGCGGAGCTGGCCGCCCTGGACGGGGCGCCCCCCGCCTGGCGGCGGGTGGCCGACGTGGCCTTTTCCGGGGACGGGGAGCCGACGAGCTGGCCCGGCTGGCCCGGGCTCGTGGAGCGGGTGGGGGACCTGCTCGCCCGGCGGCTGCCCGGCGTGCCGATGACCCTGATCACGAACGCCAGCCTGTTCCACCTGGAGCCGGTGCGCCGGGGGCTCGACGCCCTGGCGGCCCGGGGGGGACGGGTCTGGGCCAAGCTGGACGCGGGAACCGAGGAACGGTTCCACCACGTGAACGGGACGCGGATCCCGTTCCGGCGCGTCCTCGACAACATTCGCGGGGAGGCCCGGCGCCGCCCCGTCGTCGTCCAGTCCCTCTTCTTCCGCGAGGCGGGCGTGGCGCCCGCCCGGGAGGAGATCGCGGCGTGGGCCGCCCGGCTGGCCGGGATCCGTTCCGCCGGGGGGGCGATCGCGGAGGTCCAGGTGACCACCGTCGCCCGCCGGCCACCGAGCCCGGAGATCACGGCCCTCGGCGGGGCGGAGCTGGCGGAGATCGCCGCCGCCGCCCGCCGGGCCCTGCCAGGGGTCCGGGTGGAGACCTACCCGGCCCGCCCGGAGGACGGACGATGACGGCCCCCGCCGTCGCGCCGCGGTGCATGCGTGCACCGGGGCCGGGAGAGATGATCCGTGGCCGAGAACAAGCACAAGGTGATGCTGATCAACGTCACCCACGCGGAAGAGAGCCGGGTGGCGATCGTCAGCGACGGTGTCCTCGAGTCGTTCGAGATCGAGACGTTCGACCACAAGTCCCGCAAGGGTGACCTGTACAAGGCGAAGGTCGAGTCGGTCCACGCCGGGCTGCAGGCGGCGTTCGTCGACATCGGTGACAAGCGGGCCGGCTTTCTGCCCCTCGACGAGGTGAACTTCCGGATTCATCCCGCCCGGGGGAACGGCAACCGGAACCGCCTCGAGAGCCACATCCACAAGGGCCAGGAGGTGCTGGTCCAGGTGGTGCGGGACGCGTTCGCGAACAAGCCGCCGACCCTCTCCACGTACTTCAGCCTGCCGGGCCGCTACCTGGTGCTGACGCCGTTCCAGGAGAGCAAGGGGATCTCCCGCAAGCTGGACGACAAGGTCCGGGAACGGCTGAAGAAGATCGTCGATTCCCTCCCGCTGCCCGAGGGGTTCGGCGTGATCGTGCGGACCGCGGGCGCCGCCGGGACGAAGCAGGAGATCCAGCGGGACCTGCGCTACCTCCTGCGCCTGTGGGAGAAGATCGAGCAGGCGGCGAAGGAGGTGAAGGCCCCCGCCCTGGTCTACAAGGAGCGGTCGCTGGTCATCCGGGCGATCCGGGACCTGTTCACCCCGGACATCGACGAGATCCTGGTGGACGACCGGGGTACCTGGGAGGAGATCGTCGAGTTCTTCGACGTGGTCCTGCCCCAGAAGAAGAAGATCGTCAAGCTCTACCAGGGAGACCGCCCGATCTTCAACAAGTACAACCTGGAGGAGCAGATCGAGCACATCTTCCGGCGGAGGGTGCCGCTGCCCTCCGGCGGGGCCCTGATCTTCGACACCACCGAGGCCCTCACCGCCATCGACGTCAACTCCGGCCGGATGCGGGGCGAGGGGCACATCGAGGACACGGCGCTCAAGGCGAACGTGGAGGCGGCGCGGGAGATCGCCCGGCAGCTCCGCCTGCGGGACCTCGGGGGGCTGATCGTCATCGACTTCATCGACATGCGCTCGGCGAAGCACGTGCGCCAGGTGGAGAAGGCGATGCGGGACGCCCTCCGCCGGGACAAGGCCCGCTACGACGTGACGCGGATCAGCAAGCTCGGCCTGATGGAGATCAGCCGCGAGCGGCTGCGGCCGGAGAAGTCGTCCCTGCGGTACGTGGACTGCCCGGTCTGCGCCGGGACCGGGTCGATCAAGACGGTGGAGGCCGCCGCCCTGCAGGCCCTGCGGCGGCTCCAGACCCGGGTCGTGCGGGGCGACCTCGAGAACATCGAGGTGGTCCTGCCGCCGGAGGTCGCCGAGTACGTCCTGAACCAGAAGCGCCACGAGCTGATCGGCCTCGAGGAGCGGTACGGGACGACGATCCTGGTCAAGGCGGACCCGCGCCTCCTGCGGGACGACGCGGAGATCCGCACGGTGCCGCGGAAGCGGGACGAGACGGAACGGCCGCTGGTCGCGCCTCCCTCGTCGGGGGAGATTCTCGAGGCGATGGAGGAAGTGAAGGCCGAGGAGGAGTCGGCCGCCGCCGGGGACGCCGGCGGCGGGGAAGGGAACGGGCGGAAGAAGAAGAAGCGCCGCCGGCGCCGCCGGAAGAAGAAGACCGGCGACGCGGCCGCGGAGGGAGGGAGCCCGGAACACCCGGCCGGGGACGACGCGGGGGCGGCGCCCGGCGAGGAGGCGGGACGGGACGCGGAGAACGGCCGGGCCCCGTCCCCGGGGAGCGCGGTTGCCGGGGAATCCCCGTCCGCGCCGGACGGTGCCGGACCGGCGCCGGACACCCCCGGCGGGGAGTCCGGGCGGGAGGCGGACGGCCCCCGCGAGGAGGCCGGGACGGGCGATGGACCCGCGGCCACCGGGGAGGCGGCCGGCGAGGAGACCGCCGGCGGGAACGGCGAGCGGAGGAAGAAGAAGCGCCGGCGCCGGCGGCGGAAGAAGAAGTCCAACGGCGCGGGCCCGGCGGGCGCCGAGGGGGAGGCGCCGGAACCCGGTTCCGCCCCGGAGCCCGTTCCCGGCGAGCCGCCCCTGGCCGCGCTCCCGGCGAGTCTCCCCGCCGCCGAGGTCGGCGCCGACGTGCCGCGCCTCGAGTGGTGGGAAGAGCTCGTCTCCCGGGCCACCCGGGAGGAGGCCTGACCGCGGCCGCCGGTGCCGCGGTCGTTCCGGCGGGGGCGGATGCCGGGCGGGGCGGCGGCCCGCGCGCTCCCCGTCGGGCCGGCGGGGGTCAGCCGCGGAGCAGGGCCTTGAGGGCGCGGGCGGCCCGGTAGAGGACGCCGAAAAGGCCCCGGGGGCGGGGTTCCGGGAGGCCGAGGTACCGGGCCCGGAGCCGGGCCGCCGCGTGGCGGTCGAGTTCCTGGAGGCGGCGGACGAGCCAGCCCGGCCGGTCCGGCCGCCGGGCGATCCGGGCGATCGCGAAGTCGATCACGTGGACCCGGTCCCCGTCGACGAGAACGTTCGACCGGTGGAGGTCGGCGATCGCCACCCCCCGGGCGTGGATCGCGGCGAGGACCCGCGCGAGGTCGTCGAACGCCTCCGCCGGGACCTCTCCCGGGCGCAGGCGGTCGAGGGGGGTTCCGGGCGCCCGCTCGAGGACGAGGCGCTCGGGTCCCTCGAGGCCGGGACAGCCGGGCACCCCGGGGATCCCGGCGAGGCGGGCGTACACCCGGGCTTCCCGGCGCAGGGCGGGCCGGCCGAGAAGGAGCCGCACGGGGAGGGAACGGGCGGAGAAGTCCTTGACGATCACCTCGCGGCCGTGCCGGGTCTCGACCCGCACGTCGGCCTTGGTCGCGTTCCGCGGGCGGCCCACCTCGCTCACGGGAGCCCTCCCCGGGGACGGACGGCCGGCGCCTCGGGGACGGTCCCCCCGAGCAGGAAGGCGTAGAAACCGGCCTTCTCGGGCAACCCCAGCCGCCACCAGTAGGAGACGAGGGCCCGTCCCAGCTCGTCGTCGCCCCCCAGGCCCGGCTCCTCGATCCGGGCGTACCGCAGGTGATCGAACGCCTCGACGGCCCGGCCCCGGCGCAGGAGGAACGCTCCCACCCGGCCCCGGGCCCACGGGTCGAAGGGAGCCTCCCGGAGCAGCCGTTCCAGGAGGGTCCGGCGGACCGTGTCCGGTTCCCCGGCCAGGCGGAGGAGCCGGTCGAGGGCCGGGAAGGCGGGCAGGAAGCGGGGCCGGCGCCGGACCAGGCGCTCGAGGATCCCGCGGGCTTCCCGCTCCCCGGCGTCCAGGCCCCGGCCCCAGCGGGCCTCCCCGGTGACCGCCGCCGGGGCGAGGGCGACCGCCAGGCGGAAGGCGCGGGAGGGGTTCCCGGGGGTGGCGTCCCGGGCGGCCCGGGCGAGGGGAACCCGCAGCCCCGGCCCCGCCCGCCGGGCCAGCCGGTCGAGGAGCAGGGCCCGGGCCTGCCGCCGGACCCGTTCCCGGGCGTCTTCCGCCACCCGGGCGAGCTCGCCGTCCAGGTTGCCGAGAAAGCGGTCCACCGCGGCGAGGAGCCGGGCGGGGTCCCGGCCCTCGAGCCGCAGCCCGTCCACCAGCCGGCAGGTCGCCCCCCAGGCCGCCGAGGTGAACAGGGGGGCTCCCGGCGCCCGCAGCAGGTGCACCGTGCGCGTCTCCCGGACCCCCCCGGCGACGAAGCGGCGCTCGGTGAAGCCGGGCAGGAAACCCGGGGCGAGGACCACGTAGCCGATGCGGATCGCGGTCGGGACCACCGCCCGGGGAAACCGCCGCCGGTCCCGCAGGGCGAAGATCCCGCAGGTGGCCGACAGGTTGCCCGCGTCGTCGGTGCGGCCGACGTACTCCAGGGGCGGCTGGGGGAGGGAACGCACGCCGGGGGTGAAGAAGGCGGAGCGCCAGTCCCCGTCCGGGGGCAGCGCGGCCACCGGGGCGAAGGACCGGTCCCGCCAGTAGCCGAGGTGGAGCGCCGCGTCCCCGACGGCGTCCATCGCGGGGTAGGACCAGGGCAGGTACCGCCACGCCCCGTACAACCGGGCCCCGTCCCCCGCCGTGTTCACCGCGTAGAAGGAGGGATCCGTCCAGCGGAAGACCCGGGCCCCGGGGACGGGCGTTTCCTCGTCGTCCACGACCAGCAGGCGGGTGACCACCGCGGTCCGCCGGAGGAACCGGCGGGAGAGCCGCTTCCGCTGGCGGCCCGGGGCGACCGGCAGCAGCCGGGGCCCCGCCCGGCCGGGGCGTGCCCGGCGCCGCCGCCGCAGGGCCCGGCGGGCCCGCCGGACCGCCGTGCGCTCGTTCGACGGCACCCGGCCGTCTCCCGGCCGGACCGCCAGGTCCGGCCGCTCGATCTCCCGGACGAGCGGGACGTACCCCCGGAATTCCCCGTCCCAGGCGGCCCGGGGCCGGGGCGCCCGGGCCGCCCGGGCGAGTCCCGCTCCCGCCGCCAGCAGCAGGCCGGCGCCGAGGACCGTCGCCAGGAACCTCCCGGGAGCCCCGCGCATGGGGAAGATCCTGCCCCAGCCGGGGCGTCCTGCCAACGCCCGCTTGAGCCGTCCGCCCGGCCGTGCCACCCTGCCCCGGAGGAGAAGGAGGGCGTCCGGATGGCGGAGACGTACGTGCGGGTGGAACGGCCGGCGGAACGGATCGCGGAGATCGTCCTCGACCGGCCGCCGGTGAACGCCCTGTCCCGGGAGATGGTCCGGCAGGTGCGGGAGACGGCCGAGGGGATCGGGGAGGACCCCTCCCTCGCCTGCGTCCTGGTCGGCTCCCGGGGGAAGGCGTTCTGTGCCGGGGCCGACCTGAAGGAACGGAAGGGGATGGGGGACGACGAGGTCGCCGCCACGGTCCGCGGGATCGGCGAAATGTGTTCCGCGGTGGCGGGGATCCCGGTCCCGACGATCGCCGTGATCGGCGGAGCGGCCCTGGGGGGCGGGCTGGAACTCGCCCTCGCCTGCGACCTGCGGGTGGCGGCGGAGGAGGCGAAGGTGGGCCTGCCGGAGTGTTCCCTCGGGATCATTCCCGGGGCCGGGGGAACCCAGCGCCTCGCCCGGATCGCCGGGCCGGCGGTGGCGAAGCGCTGGATCTTTTCCGCCCGGGTGGCCCCGGCGGAGGAGGCGGCCCGGGACGGGATCGTGGACGTGGCGGTCCCGGGGGAGGTGCTGCGGGTGGCGGCGCTGACCCTGGCCGAGGAGATCGCCCGGTGCGGGCCCCTCGCCCTGCGGGCCGCGAAGCGGGCGATCGACGGGGGCCTGGCCGCCGGGGACCTGGCCGCCGGGCTCGCGGTGGAGCACCGGGAGTACCTCTCGATCCTGCCGACGGAGGACCGGCGGGAAGCCCTGCGGGCCTTCGCCGAGAAGCGGCCCCCCCGCTTCCGGGGCCGCTGACACCGCCGGGTCCGTCCCCGTTCGCTGAAGTTCGCCCGGGCGCGGCCGAAGAGTCGGGCGGGGGAGGACCACGCCTCCCCGGAAGGAGCCCGCGATGCCGCGTCCGATCGGTACGTTCCGCGTTCGCGCCAACCTGCCCGAGTCCCTCGCCGGCCTCGTCGAGCTGGCCTGGAACCTCCACTGGACCTGGAACCACGAGGCGATCGCCCTCTTCCGGCGCCTGGACCGGGACCTGTGGGAGGGGACCGGGCACAACCCGGTCCGCATGCTGGGGAAGGTGTCCCAGGCCCGCCTGGAGCGCCTCGCCCGGGACAACGGGTTCCTCGACCACCTGCACCGGGCCCTCGACCATCTCCACCGGCACCTGGAGCGGAGCACCTGGTTCGAGGAACGGTGGGGGAAGGTGGAGACCCCCCGCATCGCGTACTTCTCGATGGAGTTCGGCCTGACCGAGTGCCTGCCGATCTACTCGGGCGGGCTCGGCATCCTGGCGGGGGATCACCTGAAGTCGGCGAGCGAACTCGGCGTCCCCCTCTGCGGGGTCGGGCTGCTCTACCGGCAGGGGTACTTCCAGCAGTACCTCTCCGCCGAGGGCTGGCAGCAGGAACGGTACCCGGACAATGACTTCTGGAACATGCCGGTCACCCCGGAGCGGAACGACCGGGGGGAGCCCCTGGCGGTGCGGGTGCCGTTCCCGGGCCGGGAGGTCGTGGCCCGGGTCTGGCGGGTCCAGGTCGGCCGCGTTCCCCTCTACCTCCTCGACACGAACGTGGAGGAGAACTCCGAGGAGGACCGGCGGATCACCTACCAGCTCTACGGGGGGGACCAGCGGACCCGGATCCAGCAGGAACTGGTCCTCGGCGTGGGGGGCATGATGGCCCTGCGGACCCTCGGCCTCCACGTCCAGGTCTGCCACATGAACGAGGGGCACGCCGCGTTCATGGCGGTGGAGCGGATCCGGCGCCGGAAGGAGAAGGACGGGCTCTCGACGGAGGAGGCCCTCGAGGTCGTCCGGGGAGGGACCTTCTTCACCACCCACACCCCGGTCCCGGCGGGGATCGACGAGTTTCCGCCGGCCCTGGTCCACGAGTTCCTCGGGCCCCTCCTCGACCGGAGCGGGATCGACCGCAACTGGTTCATGACCCTCGGGCGGCGCCGGCCGGACGACCCCTCCGGGCCGTTCAACATGGCCCTGCTCGCCCTGCGGACGACCGCCAAGGCGAACGGCGTCAGCCGGCTCCACGGGGAGGTCTCCCGGCGGATGTGGGCCGACATCTGGGCGGCGGTGCCCCGGGAGGAGGTGCCGATCGGCCACGTGACGAACGGGATCCACACCCGGTCGTGGACGAGCGCCGACATGACGACCCTGCTCCAGCGCTACCTGGGCCCGGACTGGCTCGAGCGGCCCGCGGACCACTCGGTCTGGGAGCGGATCGACCAGGTGCCCGACGTGGAGCTGTGGCGCGTCCACGAGCGGCGCCGGGAACGCCTGATCGCCTTCGCCCGCCGCCGGCTGGCGGCCCAGCTCCGGGCCCGGGGGGCGTCGAAGCGGGAGATCGAGGCCGCCCGGGAGGTCCTGAACCCGGAGGCGCTGACGATCGGGTTCGCCCGGCGGTTCGCCACCTACAAGAGGGCGACCCTCCTGCTCCGGGACCCGGACCGGCTCCGCCGCCTGCTGACCGACCCGCGGCGGCCGGTGCAGTTCATCTTCGCCGGCAAGGCCCACCCGCGGGACGACGGGGGAAAGGCCCTGATCCGGGAGATCATCCACTTCGCCCGACGGGAGGACATCCGGCCGCACTTCGTCTTCCTCGAGAACTACGACATCGAGATCGCCCGCTACCTGGTCCAGGGGGTCGACGTCTGGCTGAACAACCCGCGGCGGCCCCTCGAGGCCTCCGGGACCTCCGGGATGAAGGTGATCCCGAACGGCGGGCTGAACCTCTCCGTCCTCGACGGCTGGTGGTGCGAGGGGTACGCGCCGGACACCGGCTGGGCGATCGGCCACGGGGAGGAGTACGACGACCCGGACTACCAGGACGAGGTCGAGTCCCGGGCGCTCTACGACGTCCTCGAGAACGAGGTGATCCCGCTGTTCTACGAGCGGAAGGGGGACGGACCGCCCCGGGGCTGGATCGCGATGATGAAGGCCTCGATGCGGAAGCTCGGCCCGGTGTTCAACACGAACCGGATGGTCGAGGAGTACGTCACCCGCTACTACATCCCCTCGGCGGAAAGCTGGCGGAAGCTCTCGGGGGACGGGTTCGCCCTCGCCCGGGAACTGGTCGCCTGGAAGCAGCGGGTGCGCGCCGCCTGGCACGAGGTCGGGATCCTGGACGCGGGCTTCTCCCGCGGCGAGGCGCGGGTCGGGGAGCGGCTGGAAGTGGAGGCGCGGGTGCGCCTCGGCTCCCTTTCCCCGGACGACGTGCGGGTGGAACTCTGGTACGGGCCCCTGGACGCCGACGGGGAGATCGAGGACGGGCGCGCCGTGGAACTCCTCTGCCGGGGCCCGGCCGGCCCGGGCAACTGGGTCTACGAGGGCCGGCTGCCCTGCGAGGAGACCGGGCGGTTCGGGTACACGGCCCGGGTGCGCCCCTGGCACCCGGAGCTGGTCGACCGGTTCGACCTGGCCTCGGTCCGCTGGCTCGACCCGGCCGCCGTCCGGGACCCGGCTCCCGCCTGACGCGGGGGATCAGCGGCCGTAGTGGCCCCAGGTGCCCTCCCCTGTGTGGCCCTCGCCGGTGACGATCCAGCAGGCGAAGGACCCGCCGGAGCCGTCGAGGAAGACGGTGTCCCGCGGGTCGTCGTCCTCGGACGTGACGTCGGAGAAGGCGTCCGCGGTGGAGGGGTCCGACGAGCGGTGGACCCGGTAGCTGTCCGCCGTGCCGACCGGCCACCAGGCGAGGCGCACCTTCCCGTCGTCGGTCCGCGTCACGGAACGCAGCCGCACCTCCGCGACCGGGTCCTCCCAGGGGCGCGTGTACAGCTCGAGCTTCCAGCCGTCCAGGGTGCCGGTGTCGCCGCCGGCATGGTCCGTGACCCGCAGCTTCCAGGTCCCCTGGCAGCTCTTCCCGTTCAGCACGGCGAGGTCGTCCACCGGCTCGGTCTCGGTGTCGTACCAGGTGTGGATGTCGTCCGTGGACCCGCCGGTCCGGTCGTGGAGCCGGACCTCCGTGCCGTCCGGGGCGACCAGCGTCACCGTCAGGTCGCCGATGTAGGTGTGGGTGATGTCCACCCGGACGTTGACCTCGTCGATCCGCTCGTCCTTTCCCACCTCGAGGATGCTCTCGACGGTGGCGTTGTCCTCGATGTCCTTCGGGACGTCCGGCGACTCGTCGATCTCGTGGGCGGGCGGACCGACGGGGAGGAAAAAGGCCTCCGTCTCCCCGGACACGCCGTCGGTCGTGTTCCAGTCGACGGTGAACGCCATCAGGTGCCCGGGAGGGGTGTCGTCGGCGGCGCGGACGTTGAAGTGGGGGGGCAGGGACTCCGCCTCCTCCCCCGGGGCCAGGTCCGGCCAGCCCACCGTGTTCGCCGTCGTCGCGTACCGCGTCAGGGGCACGAGCACCCCGGTGATCCCGTGGGCCGTCGCCCCGTCGTTCCCCAGGGTGACGGCGACCTGGCCGCTCTCCCCCGCCGCGATGTACCCGTCCCCGTTTCCGTCCGAGACCACCCGGTGCCCCCGGTGCTCGAGGCGCGTGGGCAGGGGCCGGAGCTGGACGTCCACCCGGACCGCGTCGGCCCGCGGATCGCTCACGGTGAAGGTGACCGTCTGCTCCTCGTAGCCCGGCGCCGCGACGACCATGTCGAAGGTGCCGGCGGGCATCGGCCGGTGGAAGTCGCCCACGGCGGGGTCGGTGAAGAAGTCGATGTCCCGGCCGACGATGTGCAGGGTCGCCGCCAGCGGCGCGCCGGTCTCCGCGTCGGTGACGATGCCCCGCACGCCGGTCAGCGCCCGCTCCAGGTAGGAGAGCATCGACTCCCGGTTCTCGTCCCACAGGCGGGGCAGCTCGGACTCCGGCGGCCACTTCTCGTCGTTCAGCTCGATCGTGACCTCGATGTCCCCTTCCCAGGTGTAGTTCCAGTCCTGCATGCCCCCGGAGATCGTGTACCAGTCCGCCCCGTTGGTGATCCCCTGGGGGAAGCTGGACGAGTTGTACATCGGGGGGTTGTCCTCGGAGTAGTCGAGGGACAGGTCCCGGACGATGTCGTCGTCGGGCGTGGCGGTGTAGACGTTCTCGTGGTTCTCGTTGTTGTCGTAGGGGTAGTTCACCACCAGCGACCCGGTGTGGAAGTTCGCCGACAGGACGGTCCAGTGGGCGAACTGCCAGTCCATGATGTGCCGCGTCTCCGCCGCCCGGCCCTCCGTCGTGTTCACCGGGTCATCGATCCGGTCGGGAAAGTCCCGGTTGAGGTCCACGCCGTCGGCGTTGTAACGCTGGTGACGGGCGTTCCCGTCCGGGTTCATCAGCGGCATGATCCAGATCTCGACCTCGTCGACGAGGCGCGTGATCCGGGGGTCGGAGCCGTAGTTGTCCACCAGGAGGTGGATCAGCTTGAGGCAGTTCTCGGTCCCGACCGGCTCGTCCCCGTGCATCGTCGAGATGTACTTGAACCCCGGCTCGTCCTCGTCCAGGTCCGGGTTGTCGGTGATCTTCATCCACCACAGTTCCCGGCCGTCGACGCTCTGCCCGGCGGAGACGAGGCGGGTGATCTCCGGGTGGGCGTCGGCGATCTCCTGCAGCTCGGCGGTCAGGGCGTCGTAGTCGTGGTAGGAGTCCCGGGATCCTCCCGCCGGCGCCGCGGTCCGTTCCCGCTCCAGGGCGACGAGCCCGGGGTCGGGGAGCTCCGTCCACCGGAACCCGAGCCCCTCGAGCTTGTCCATCTCTTCCGGGGAGAGATAGGCGATCCAGTCCCCCCGGCCGTTCCGCTCGAGGTCGATCCCGAGGGAGACCAGCTCCAGGATCCCGAGCGGCCCCGGGTCCTCCACCCGGACGACCCGGTAGACCGCCCGGCCGTCCGGGCCGACCGGCTTCGGGGCCGGCTTCGCCGCCCGGGCGCCCGGGCCGAGCAGGCAGAGAAGGAACAGGAAGGGGATCACCGCCGGGCGGAACGGATGCCCGGCGCGGACCGGGGGGCGGGTGGACATGGGACAACCTCCGCACCGGCGCCGCCGGGCGCCGGTCCCCCTGAGAATACGGGCAAACAGGACCACGGGGCCCGGTAAATCCGGCCGCCGCCCCGGCCCCCCGGGTTGCCCGGGGGGCGCCCGGCGGGATAGCGTGCGCCCATGGCGACACTCCCCGGAGGAAGCCGGTGGATCCTGCCGGCGCTGGTGGCCCTGGCCTGCTGCTGCGCGCCGGGACGGGCCGGGAGCCCGGCGCCGGTCCGCGGGGTGGACCGGGTTTCCCCGGCCTGGGACATCCGGGTGGAGGGGGACTACGACCCCGCCACCGGGATCCTCGCCGCGGTCGAGCGGCTGACCTGGCGCAACCGGACGGACACCCCGGCGGAGGACCTCCGGCTCCACCTCTGGCTGAACGCCTTCCGGGACGAGCGGTCCACCTGGCGCCGGGAGGACCTGTGGCGCCGGTCCCCGGACGAGCGGCGGCCGGACGGGGGGCTCGACCTGCTGGCGGTGACGGGGCCGGGAGGCGCCGACTGGACGGCGCGGGTCCGGTACGTGGACGAGGACACCGGCAACCCGGACGACCGGACGGTGGCGGTCATCCCCCTGGACGAGCCGGTGCCGCCGGGGGGAGAGGTGACCCTGCGGATCTCCTTCCGGGCCCGTTTCCCCGGGATCTTCGCCCGGACGGGCCGGGCGGGGGACTACCTGGCCGCGACCCAGTTCATCCCGAAACCCGGCGTCTTCGCGCCTCCCGCGCCGGGGGCGCCCGCCCGCTGGAACTGCCGTCCCTTCCACCGGCGGACCGAGTTCTTCTCCGACTTCGGCCACTTCCGGGTCACGGTCGGCTTCCCCGCGCGGTACGAGGGGAAGGTCGCCGGGACGGGCCGGATCGTGCACGAGGAGACGGCGGACGGCCGCTACGCCGTCACCTTCGACGCGGCCCCGGTCCACGCCTTCGCCCTGTTCGCCGACCCCCGCTTCGTCGTCGTCCGCCACGCGTTCCGGGGGGCCGAGCACCGGGACCCGGAGGCCGAGGCCCGGTGGCGGGAGGTGCTCGGGCCGGAACTGCGGGGGGAGGGTCTGGCGCTGCCCGACGTCGAGGTGGTCCTCTACCTCCAGCCGGACCACCGGTCGATCGCGTCCCGGTACCTGGCCACCCTGGACTTCGGCCTGGCGTTCTTCGGGCGCGCCTTCGGTCCCTACCCCTGGCCGGTGCTCCGGGTGATCGACCCGCCGGTCTCCGGCGGCGGGTCCGGGGGGATGGAGTACCCGATGGTGATCTCCTGCGGGTCCCACCTGCTCGTTCCCCCGGAGCGGGAGAGCCCGGAGGTGGTCACGATGCACGAGTTCGGCCACCAGTACTTCTACGGCATGGTGGCCAACTCGGAGCAGGAAGACGCCTTCCTCGACGAGGGGTTCAACACCTTCGCCGAGTCGACCGCCCTCGACCGGTTCCACGGCCCGGACGTGGCGACCACCGGCTTCTTCCCCTTCGAGTTCCCGGGGAGCCCCCCGGCCCCGGTGGAGACGGCGAACCGGGGATGGGGCCGCTTCCTGGCCGCGGGAGACGGGACGGTCTTCGGCCTCGCCGACGGCCTCCTGGCCGGCTTCGCCCGGGACTGTCCCCCCCTGACGTACGTGCGCCTCGGGTGGCTCTTCCCCTGGCGGGAGCGCCGGGCGTGGATCCCGTACGCGGGAACGGACCGGGTCCTGCGGGAGAGCTGGACCTACCCGGACCACCCGGCCTACCGGGCCCACGTCTACAAGCTGACCGGGCTGACCCTCGAGACCTGGCGCCGCGTCGCCGGGGACCGGGCCCTGTGGCGGGCGCTGCGGCGCTACGTCCGGGAACAGCGTTTCCGGCACCCCCGGCCGGAGGACTTCGTCCGGGCCGCCTGCGACGTGCGGGAGGAGATGCTGGCGGCGGGGGAGCGGGACCCGTCGGCGCAGGCGATCGTTCCTCCCGCGGACCGGTTCTTCGCCACGACCTGGGGCACCGCCGGGTGGACGGACTTCGAGGCGGCCTGGATCCGGTGCGCGAGGAATCCCGGTGCCGGGCCGGCGGGCGCGGAAGGGGCGGCCGGGGAGGCGGGGAAGGGGGACTGGACCTGCCGGGCCCTCGTCCGCCAGCGGGGTCCCTGGCGCTTCCCGGTGGAGGTGGAACTGCGCTACGACGACGGCGGGACGGAACTGGTCGACTGGGACGGGCGGGAGCCGTGGCTGCTCCTCGAGCGGCGCGGCCCGCGGCGGATCGCGGGCGTGGTCGTCGATCCCCGCCGCCGGTACCCCCTCGACGTCGACCTGCTGAACAACCAGGTCCGGCGGGGGCGGTCGGTCGAGGACACCTGGCGGGTCTTCCTCGCCCTCCTCCACCAGCTCGCCGAGCGCCTGCTCGTCCTCGGGAGGCACGGCTGATGCGGGGGGTCGCCGACTGGCTGCGGTCCTTCCTGCGCCTCCTGGTCCGGCCGGGGGCCTGGGCGGTCCTGCTGGCGGGCCTCCTGCTCCTCGCCGCGGCGGGGGCCGGCCCGGCGGCGCTCTCCCTCGCCCCGTCCCTCGACCACCAGGCGGACCCGGTGATCGGTCCCGGCGGGATCGACCTGCCCCGGTACACCGATCTCCCCTGGACGGCCCGGGCCTGGCGTCTCGGCACCGGGACCCTCTGGGGGGCGCTCGGCCTGCTGGCCCTCGTCCTCTTCGCTCCCGGGCGGGCGGTCCTGCTGCGGGCCGGGAGCGGCCCGTGGCGGGGAGCCCGGGCGGCCTGGGCGGACGCGGTGCGGGCGTTCCCCGCGATCGCGGTCCTCGCGGGGATCGTCCTCGCCGGGCTCGCGGCGGCGAGCTGGTTCTGCTACCTGGTGCTCCTTCCCCGGGCGACCGCCGCCGCCGCGGCCCAGCCGTCCGACATCCAGTCGATCCTCCTGCGGGTGGCGCCCCAGGGGCTCTGGTTCCTGCTGACCGTGCCGGTGGTGGTCGCCGGGGACCTGGGCCTGGCCCGGGTCGTCGCCGCGGGCCGGCGGTCGGGGATCGTCGCCTTCGGCTGGGGACTGGCCGCCGCCTTCCGCTCCCTCGCCCCGTGGACGGCCGCCGCGAGCTGGCTCGCCGCCGACTGCGCCGCCGTCGCCGCGGCCGCGTGGTTGCGCCCGCTCTGGGACCCGTACCGGGCCGCGGGACCGGGGACCGCCCTCGCGGGGATCGCCGGGATCCTCGCCCTGCGGCTCCTGGTGCACGGCGCGTACCTGGGGGCCCTCGGCCGGCAGGCGCGGGACGCCCTGGCCCCGGCGGATCAGGAGGACGCCGGCACCGAGAAGTAGCGGGCCCCGGGGTGGTGGAAGACCAGGGCGGAGACGGACGCCTCGGGTTCCATCACCAGGTCGTCGGTGAGCCGGACCCCGATCGTGGCCTCCGGCCGGAGCAGGTCGAAGAAGACCCTCTGGCCGGCCAGGTCGGGACAGGCCGGGTAGCCGAAGGAGACCCGGATCCCGCGGTAGCGGGCCCGGAACAGGTCCGCCCGGGACAGGCCCGGCGGGTCGGGGAACCCCCAGCGCCGCCGGATCTCCCGGTGCAGCCACTCGGCGGCGGCCTCCGCCAGCTCCAGGGCCAGGGCCCCGAGGGCGTGGGAGGCGAGCAGTTCTCCCGCCTCCCGCAGCTCGAAGGCCCCGTCCTGCCAGCCGGCCCCCGCCGTCACCACGAACAGGGCGATCCCGTCCGGCCGCCCCCCGGCCGGCTCCACCCAGTCGGCCACGGAGAGACGTTCCCCGCCCGGCTGGCGGGGGAACGCCAGGCGGGCGAGGACCGGGTCGCCCGGCCGGCCGACCGGCCGGTCCCCCAGCAGCAGCTCGTTGCCCGCCGCCGCCGCGTGGAGGAAGCGGAAGACCCCCCGGGGGGCGAGCCAGCCCCGCTCCCGGGCCCGGTCCAGGACGTTCGCCACCGCGGCCCGCAGCCGGGCCAGCTTCGGGTTCCCCTCCCGCTCCAGGCGCGCGACCGGCCCCCGCAGCCCCAGGTGCCGCCCGTAGAGCGCCTGCTCGTTCAGCAGGGAGAGGGCCTCGTCCAGGGGAATCTCGACCGTCTCCACCCCGGTGCCCGGCACGGGGGGCACGTCCGGCGCCGGGGGGAGGGAACGGGGCGCCGGTCCGTCTCCGCCGGGCGCGGCCGCCGCGCCGGGATCCTCCTCCCGGGGGGCCTCCCCGCCGGCCTCCGCCGCCCGCCGGGCCAGGTCCTCCCGTTCCCGGGGGTCGAGCAGGCGGCCGGCGAGGTCCAGTCCCTCCATCGCGTCCCGGGCGTAGAGCACGATGCCGCCGCGGTAGCGGGGGGCGATCTTCTCCCGGGTGAAGCGCCGGGTCAGGGCGGCCCCGCCCACGAGCAGCGGCACCCGGATCCCGCGCGCCGCCAGGTCCTCCGCCGTGGCCGCCATCTGGTGGGCCGAGCGCACCAGCAGGCCGGAGAGCCCGACCACGTCGGGGTGGTGCCGGCCGATCGCGGCGGCGATCCGGGCCGGGTCCACCCGGGTCCCGAGATCGACGACCCGGAACCCGTTGTTCTCGAGGAGCATCCCCACCAGGTTCTTGCCAATGTCGTGGACGTCCCCCCGGACGGTGGCGAGGAGCACGGTGCCGCGGGAGCCCCCGCCTCCCGCGCGGCGGAGGTGGGGCTCCAGCCAGGCCACCGCCGCCTTCATCACCTCCGCGGACTGGAGCACCTCCGCGACGATCAGGTCCCCCCGGCCGAACAGGCGTCCCACCTCGGCCATGCCGTCGAGGAGGGGCCCGTTGACCACCGCCAGGGGTTCCATGCGGACGAGGGCCTCGGCCAGGTCCCCTTCCAGCCCCTCCCGGTCCGCCTCGACGATCCGCCGGACCAGCCGGGCCTCGACCGGTTCGAAGGGCCAGGTCCGCCGCTCCCGGGCGGCCGCCCGGCCCCGCCCCCGGAAGAGGGCGACGAACCGGGACACCGGGTCCTCGCCCCGGCCGTGCAGCAGGTCGAGGGCCGCCTCCCGCTCCCCTTCCGGGATCGCCGGCCAGCGGACCAGCCGCTCCGCGTCCACGATCGCCAGGTCGAGCCCGGACTCGGCCGCCTCGTGGAGGAACACCGCGTTCAGGACGCGGCGGGCCGCCGGGGGCAGGCCGAACGACACGTTGGAAATCCCCAGGATCGTGAGGGCGCCGGGCAGCTCTTCCCGGATCCGGCGGAGGCCCGCCAGGGTCTCCCGGGCCGAGCCCCGGTACGCCTCGTCCCCGCTGGCGCAGGGGAAGACCAGCGGGTCGATCACCAGGTCCCGGCGGGGGATGCCGTGTTCCTCCTCGAGGAGGCGCACCGCCCGGCGGGCCACCGCCAGCTTCCGCTCCGCCGTCGTCGCCATCCCCTCCTCGTCGATGCAGCCGACGACCAGGGCCGCGCCGTGGACCCGGGCGAGGGCCGCGACCCGCGCGAGGCGCTCCCCGCCATCCTCCAGGTTGACCGAATTGACCAGGGGCTTCCCCGGGGCGAGGCGCAGGGCGGCGGCGAGCACCTCCGGGTCGGTGGTGTCCAGGACCAGGGGGACCCGCACCCGCCGCAGCAGGGCGGAAAGGAGCCGGACCATGGCGTCCCGTTCGTCCAGGTCCGGGTCGGCGACGCAGACGTCCAGCGCCTGGGCGCCGCCCCGCACCTGGGCCCGCCCGATCCCGGCGGCCCGGTCCCACTCGGCCCGCCGGACCAGCTCGCGGAACTTCCGCGACCCGATCACGTTCGTCCGCTCGCCGACGAGGACCGGCTTCCGGTCCACGTCGAGGGGCAGGGGGTCGATCCCCGCGAGGCGCGGGGCCATCCGTTCCCGCGGGACCGGCACCCGCGGGGGATACCGGCGGGCGACGGCGGCCAGGGCCCGCACGTGGTCCGCGGTGGTGCCGCAGCAGCCCCCGACCACGTTGAGCCATCCGCGGGCGAGGAACCGCTCGATCACCCCCGCCAGGTGTTCCGCCGTCTCCCCGTAGTTTCCCTCCGCGTCGGGCAGCCCGGCGTTCGGGACGCAGGCGACGGGAAACGGCGCGATGGCGGCCAGGGTCCGGATCGACTCCGCCATGTCCTCCGGCCCCGTGGCGCAGTTCAGGCCGATCCAGAGCAGGTCCCGGTGCTCGAACCCGGCGGCGAACGCCTCGATGGTCTGCCCGGCCAGCGTCGTCCCGGACGGTTCGACGGTGGCGGAGAGGGCGATCCCGGCCCGGCGCCCGGTTTCCTCCATCGCCCGGTCGATACCGAGCACGGCCGCCTTCGCGTTCAGGGGATCGGTGCAGGTCTCCACCAGGAGCACGTCCGCTCCCCCCTCGAGGAGGCCGGCCGCCTGGACGGCGTAGCCCGCCAGCAGCTCCTCGAAGCCGGCGCCTTCCTCGAGAACGAGGGTGCGGGTGGTCGGCCCCATGGAGCCGGCGACGAACCGGGGCCGCCCGTCCGCCTCCTCGGCGGCCCGGCAGGCTTCCCGCGCCAGTTCCGCCGCCCGCCGCGCGATCTCCCGGGCCCGGTCCGCCAGGCCGTACTCGGCGAGGACGACCGGGTGGGCGCCGAAGGAACAGGTCTCGACCACGTCCGCCCCGGCCGCCAGGTACTCCCCGTGGATCCTCCGCACCAGGTCCGGGCGGTGGAGGACCAGGGCCTCCGGACAGCCCTCGTGTTCTTCCCCGCCCCAGTCCCCCGGGCCCAGGGGTTCCCGGGCGAGGCGCGTCCCCATCGCCCCGTCGAGGACGACGATCCGTTCCGCCAAGAGGTCCCGCAGCGTCGGTCGTGCCATCCGGTCGGGCCTCCCCATGGTGGCGCGAACCTTCCGCGTGGAAGGCCGTTCGATCGTAGCAGGTCCGGGGCTCGGGCGGACCGCCGCCCTCCTCCCGGACGGGTTTCCCGCTGCCGGGCGACGGATTCCCCCCGGCCCGGGCGGTGCGCGTCACCGGGGGTGGCGCCGGCCGGCCGGTGCCCGTAGATTGCCCGCTCACCGGCGGCCGGGAAGGCCCCCGGGGAGGACGAAATGCCGGAACCGGCCGGAACACCCGCTGCCACCACCTGGAAGTTCCCCCGCGCCTTCTGGATCGGCAACGGCGTGGAACTGTTCGAGCGCGCCGCCTACTACGGGACCTTCATCGCCCTCGTCCTCTACCTGACCCGGGTGGTCGGGATGTCGGACGCCCTGGCGGGTCTCGTCGGCGGCCTGTTCGGGGCGGGGATCTACCTGTTCCCCTTCTTCTCCGGGGCCGTGGCCGACCGCATCGGTTTCCGTCCCGCGCTGGTCCTCGCCTTCGCGCTCCTCGCCACCGGCTACGGGATGCTCGGGTTCCTCCACACCACCGCCCCGGTGCTCCTCGCCCTCTTCCTCGTCGTGCTCGGCGGGTCGTTCGTCAAGCCGGTGATCACCGGCACGGTGGCCCGGTCGTCCGACGCGGTCAACCGGGCCCGGGCCTTCAGCCTCTTCTACATGACGGTGAACATCGGCGCGTTCCTCGGCAAGACCGTGGTCAAGGGGATCCGCCAGGACCTCGGGGTCGGACGGGTCCCGTTCTTTTCCGCGGGGGCCGCCGCCTGCGCCCTGGTGCTGGTGCTCCTGTTCTACCGGCCGCCGGAAGGGGGTGCGGAGAAGCCGCGGAACGCGCGGGAGACGCTGCGGGGGATGCTCACGGCGATGAGCAACCTGCGCTTCCTCGCGCTGATCCTGATCACGGCGGGTTTCTGGGCGATCCAGGGCCAGCTCTACGCCTCCATGCCGAAGTACGTGCTGCGCCTCGTCGGGGAGCAGGCCGCGCCGGAGTGGTACGCGAACATCAACCCGTTCGTCGTCGTGCTCCTGGTCGTGCCGATCACGCAGCTCGTCCGGCGCTGGCGCCCGGAGCTGGCCATCTCGGTGGCGATGCTGCTGATCCCCTTCTCCTCCCTCGCGATGGCCCTGGCGCACCTCTTTCCGGGCCGGCAGGTGACGGTTCTCGGGTTCGCCATGCACCCGATCACGCTGATGATGATCCTCGGGATCGCCCTCCAGGGCGTGGCGGAGTGCTTCCTCTCCCCGAAGTACCTGGAGTTCGCCTCCCGGCAGGCGCCCCCCGGGCAGGAGGGGATCTACCTCGGCTACGCCCACATGAACACGTTCTTCGCCTGGCTGTTCGGGTTCATCCTGTCCGGGTTCCTCCTCGAGCGCTACGTCCCGAACCCGGCGACCCTCCCGGCGGACGTCCGCGCCCGCCGGCTGGCCGCGATCGCCGGGGAGGGCACGATGCCCGAGTGCTACGCCCACGCCCACTACCTCTGGTACGCGTTCGCGCTCGTCGGCCTCGTCTCCTTCGTCGCCCTCCTGGTCTTCTTCGCCGTCACCCGCCGGATCGACGCCCGTCGCGCGGCTTCCTGAAGGACCCCCCGCCTCAGGGGGCGGGGGCTTCTCCCGAGTCCCCCCCGTCGTTGCGGGCGGAGACCTCCCAGCAGAGCAGGGGGACCCGGAGCAGGTCGCCCATCGCGTCCCAGTCCTCCCAGCGGGTGGCCATCGGCTCCGCCACCCGGCCGAACCCCCCCGCCGGGTTGTCCGACCGCCAGACCGGGTACGTCCGGGCCGGGTCGTGGGCCTCGTCGGCGGGCGGGGCGTCCCAGGTCAGCACGACGGCGCCCGGTTCCCGCGCGACCCGCAGGGTGGAGCCCACCGGGTTCGGCGGGTCTTCCGCCGCCGGCTGCCAGTCGTCGCAGGTGGCGATGCGCCGGAAGACCTCGACGTCGTCGACGAGGCACTCGAGCAGGGGATCGCCGGGCGTCCGCAGGGTCTCGTGGGCCTCGAACCGGACGCGCATCGCGGCGGTCGGCTCCAGGACGGGAGAGAGGTCCACCTCCCGCACCTCCCACCAGGGGGCGGTCGTGTCCCGCCGCTCGACCGGGGTCCAGTTCGCCCCGTCGTCGTTGCTGGCCAGGACCCGGACCCAGGCCTCGTTGAGCTGGGTGACCCCGGTACGGTGGACGAAACGGGCGAAGCGCAGGACGAGGGTTCCCTCGCCCGTCCCGTCGAAGGGCGGGGAGGTGATCCAGGTCGAGCCGACGTCCACCTCTCCCTCGTGGGGGTCGTGGCCCGGCTCGACCGGGGGGTTGCCGGTGACCCAGCACTTCGTCCCGTCCGCGGTATGGTCGTCTTCCGGCTGGCAGACCCCGGAAAAGTCGTCCGTCACGCCGTGGGGATCGGCCCGCACGAACTGCCCGTCGTGGGCGTCACCACCCGTGGTCCAGCCCGCGTCCGCCTCGAAGTCGTCGGAGAAGACCGGGACCTCGGAGACCTCTCCCACCCGGACCGGGAAGACGATCACGTCGCTGCGGCCGCCCTGCCGCCGCACCAGGAGCCGGAAGCCGACGGTCGCCCCGCAGGGGGCGTCGATCGTGGCCGAGAAACCGGGGGGATCCCCCGCGGCCTCCTCGCCCGGGGCGAGGTCGGGCCAGGTGACCAGGTCGTCGTGGACGGTGACGGACGCCTCGGCCGAGGAGAGCTTTCCCTCGATGCCGGTCGCCGTTTCGTCGCCGTCGTTCCGCAGGGTGACGACGAGGCGGACCGTCTCCCCGGGATCGGCGACCCCGTTGCCGTTCCCCGTCTCCCCGTCGTCCACCCGCACGGACACGAACGCCAGCGTGTCCCGGTCCAGGTCGAGGCGGGTCGCCGGGTCCCCGTGGAGGTTCGTCTCGAGGAAGCAGTAGGCCATCGTGTGGTTCCCCTGGGCGGCGGCGGCCTTGTCGTGCCGGGCGTCGGTGTTCGCCTCCCCCAGGGTGCGGAACCCCTCGGTGAAGATCGCGTCCCAGAACTCGTGGTCGAGTTCCTGGCTGAGGCAGGTGGGGTTTCCCACGCAGTACCAGCCGTAACGGGCGTTCATGATCACGCCGTAGGCCGCGTGGTCGGCGAAGAGGAAGTGCTCGGAGATCGCCTCGTCGTTCCCGGCGACCCCCTGGTCGAAGGCGCCGGCGTAGCAGCCCTGGCTGTAGGAGAAGAAGGGGAACTCGTTGTCCAGGTCGTGCACGTCCTGGCGGCCGAGGCCCATGACGCCCCCCGCGCCGGAGTGGCCGAGATGGTTCGTCATGTTCGGCCCCTGGTCGAGGGCGTGGACCACCGCCGCCTTGTTGTAGGTTTCGGGCCGCGCGTACAGCTTCTCGAGGTCGTAGCCGGGAGGGACCAGGGCGGCGGTCTGTTCCATCGCGTCGTCCCCCCAGGTGCTGTCGTCCAGCTTCTCGCCCATGAAGACCAGGTGCCGCCGGTTCTCCTCGGGAATGCCCTGCTCGTAGAGGAGGAGCTTGTCGATCCAGGCGTTCGCTTCCGCGAGGGTGTCCACCGTGGCCCGGCCCACGTGGACTTCCGCGTACCAGTCGACCTCGTTGTCCTCGCAGGGGGTCCCGTCCCCGTCCGGGTCCCAGTCGTCCGCGTCGAGGGCGCCGAAGTACCAGTCGGACGGCATGTTGTCGTACCCGGGACAGTGGCGCACCGGGACCAGCGGGTTGCCGTCGTCGTCCACGTCGTCCCCCCCGAGCAGGACGAAGGTCGTGCCGTCCTCCTGCCACGCCCGGCGGATCGCCGCCTGGACCTTCGCCGCGTCGTCCGCTCCCTCCTCACTGGCCAGGATCTCCTCGATCGTCCGCAGGGTCGCTCCCGTTCCCCGGGCCTGCCGGTGACGCACCAGCCGCTCGAAGGCCGGTGCGAGGCGCTCCGGGCAGACGACGAGCCAGGGATGTTCCCCCGCCCGGTCCGCCCCGGCGCGGGTCGCCCCGTAGCTCCAGGCGGTCTCCGGGTTGGCGGTGAACCGGGCGAGGGCGGCCACGTCCGCGAGGCGGCCCCGCGGCCGCAGGCCCGACCGCTCCCGGGTGGACGGGACGAGGCGGATCCGGGCCACCAGGGTGGTCCGGGCGAGCAGGACGCCCGCCGCGGGGTTCACCTGCACCGGCCAGGCGCGGAGCGCGACGACCCGGTACCCGCGGAAGGTGCCGGTCCCGGCGAGGACCACGGGGCGGGGAGGCCAGGGCGCGTCGGTGTCGTAGATGGCCGGGTCGGGTCCGGCCTCCGGCCGCACCCGCCCGTCGTCGCAGAGGGGACGCACCGCCCGCAGCCAGGCGGGGCGGCCGGGGAGCGGCACGGTCCGCGGGTGGTCGTCGATCTCGATCCCCGCCGGCTCCATGCCGGGGGGCAGGACGATCCGGGCCTCCGCCACCGGGAGAAGGGGTTCCCCCGGGCGGTCCGCGGACGGGGCGAGGCCGGGCACCCGGGGGACGACGACGCCCCCCTCCTCCCGGGGTGTCACCGGGGGGAAGGAGAACGTGACGGCCACCCGGTCGCCCTCGACACGGACCACCGGCGGGGCGAGGGCCCGGGCCGCGGGGGTCGCGGCAAGCAGGGCCGTGACGAGCGTCACGAGCCAGGGGACGGAACGGCGGAACCGGTCGGCCGGCATGATCCCTCCTCCCGGGCGGCGGGCCTGCCCCGCCACCCGCGGCTGAAGGTACCGTCAAACGCTGTTTTCGGCCCCGGTTTGTCGCCGCCGCCGCCCCTGCTATCATCCCCGCCGCGGGTGGGATTGCCCCGGAGGAGGGCCCTGGTGCGGCGGATCGGGACGTTCCTGCGGCTGTGGCGGGAAGGGAAGCGGGAGGAGATCCGGGCGACCCTTTCCCGCCAGGCGCTGCCCGCCTGGCTGTTCCGGCACAACGAGATGGTGATCACCCGCCTGGTGCGGGTGCGCCCCCTGCCGCGGCCCCTCGAGAACGTCACCGTGCGCTGGGGCACGCCCGCGGACGAGCCGGACCTGCTCCGGATCCGTCCCCGGGCGGGGGGATACTCCCGGAACTTCGCGCAGGGCCACCTGCTGGTCGTCGGCGAGGTCTCCGGCGAGGTGGCGTCGTTCAACTGGTTCGAGCCGGGGCCGGTCCACGTCTCCCGCTCGAACGGCTACACCTTCGACATGGGCGACGGGGCGGTGTGGGTCTACGGGTTCGAGGTGGAGCCGCGGTTCCGGATGAGCGGCGTGTTCCACAAGCACTGGGTCGTCGCGATGGAACTGCTCGCCGAGCGGGGGGCAACCCGGGTCTACGGCTCGATCCAGGCGGACAACCCCCGGTCGATCAACTCCCACCGCCGGCTGGGGTTCGAGATCCTCTACAGGTTCCGCGTGCTGCGGCTCGCCGGCACGATCCGCCACGAGGCGATCCCGGGGGAGGGCACGGGACTGCCCCCGTCCCGGGGATTCGGGCGCTGGCGCGGCGCCGACGCGACCGCGATCAGCTCCCGCTGACCCGGTAGAACCAGGTCTCGCCGTCCCCGGCCGCCCCGGCGTCGACCAGGTCGGTGTCCCAGGTGCCGTCGGCCAGGACGGTGGGCGCCGGGAAGGTGGGGTCGCGGTCCTTCTCCACCCGCCAGGGGCCCGTTCCTCCCGCCCACGAGAGGCGCACGTCCTGGCCCTGCTTCCAGACCCGCAGGTCCACCTGCCGCTGGTCCACGTGGCGGGCGTCGATGTCCGCCTCGTCGAAGGTGACCGGCGTACCGTCGATCCCGCCGTGGTCGTTGATCGTGTCCCGGGCGCCCAGCAGGTAGGTGCGGAAATACCCCGGGATATCCGGGTCGTGCGCCGGGTCCCCGGAGATCGGGTAGAGGATGTGCCGGGCGGACCAGGCGTCGACGGCGCAGGGGTCCATCCCCGCGACCAGCATGTCCCGGCGGGTCGTCGTGTCCGGCGGGTAGCCGCAGAGGGAGGCGTGGGAGACCCAGATGCAGTCGAGGACGTTCAGCACGGGGGCCCGGACCAGGGTGAAGACCTCCCCCATGATCGTCCCGGCGTGGTTCGGGTCGTGGATCGGCAGGGGGGAATCGGTGGTGGTGATGATCCCGTAGACGTGCTTGAGCACGCCGGTGACGTTCAGGTCCTTGTGGTCCTTGAGCACCGCCACGTTGATCCACTTGAGATGGTCCGAGTCGTAGTCGCTGCCGGTCCAGATCCCTTCCCGCAGCTCGACCCGCGTCCCCCGCGGGGTGAAGAAGCAGGGGTAGGTGACGTTCCCGACCCGGCGGAACCCCTCGGTGTCGTGGTCCCCCTCGTCGACGAACGTGGAATGGAAGTCGTCCATCTCCTTCTGGCCCACCCGCTCGTCCCGGAACAGGTCGTCGACGAGCCAGGTGAAGGAGTGCTTCTCGTTCTCCGCGTTGGCGTGGATTTCCCGGGAGCCCCCGTCGCAGCCGGACGTGGTGTCGCAGTTCAGGGAGCCCCGGCCCTGCCCGTTCTCGTAGATGACCACCTCGCCGGAGAAGCCGTCCGGGTGATCGAGGATCCGCTGGACGATTCCCCGGACCACGTCGGAGTTCGTGCAGCCGCGGTACTTCCACTGGGCGTTGACCTTGATGATCACCGTGTCGTCCGGGGCGATCAGTCCCTCCCGGCCGCCGAGGGGGTGGCCGGAGGCCGTGCGGTAGAAGCGGGTGCCGTCCCCCGCCAGGGCGAAGAGGAGGGACTCCACCCCCGGGTGGCGGTTGCCGTGGGCGAAGTCCGGCGGCGGGATGTGGTGCACCCGGTGGAGCAGTGGCCGGGGCCCCCGCTCGCCCGCGAGGATCCGGGGACGGGCCGCGAGGGCCAGGGACCCGATGGCGGCGGTCTTCAGGAAGGCGCGGCGGCTCGGTCCTGTTCGCATTCGTCCGAATCCTCCTGCCCCGCGCGCCCCCACGCGCGGTCCGGTCGTGGCCGACTGACCATGTACGGTGAAACCGGGTTCGCGGCAGGAAAAACTTGCCTGCGATGGTCTCGCAGTAAGCATGCCCCCTTCGCCGCCGCTCGAGCAACTCCCGGGCGCCGGTCACCCCCGAAGGTGTCGGACTCTTCGGGGCCGGTCGTTCCCGCTGACCCGGCCCCGGGGGTGCGGGACCGGTCCCGCCGTGTCCCCTGCCGGCCGTGCCCCGGCGCGCCGGCCGCCCCGCCGGGCGCGCCGTTTCCCCGGGAAACCAGCGGCGCAACGGGCGCCCCGCCGCCGCCCGCCGGGTGTAGACTCCGCTCCCTTCGTCGGATCGCGTGATCCGGGTTCGAGCCTGACGGCGGCCGCCCGCGCGGGTGGCCGGAGGAGGAGAGACCGTGAGAAACCTGCGCCGGTTCCGGATTGCCGTCCTGGTGGCGGCCCTCGCCCTCGCGGCGGGACTGTCCGTCGCCCGGGCGGGCACGAAGCTGCTGCGGTTCCCGGACATCCACGGGGACCGGGTCGTGTTCGTCTACGCCGGCGACCTGTGGGTCGCGCCCGTCACGGGGGGCACCGCCACCCGGCTGACGTCCCATCCGGGGCTGGAGCTCTTCCCGCGGTTCTCGCCGGACGGGAAGTGGATCGCCTTCACCGCCCAGTACGGCGGTGACGAGCAGGTCTGGGTGATCCCCGCCGCCGGGGGGGCTCCGCGCCAGCTCACCTGGTACCCCGCCCGGGGCCCCCTGCCGGACCGCTGGGGATTCGACAACCAGGTGATCGGGTGGACCCCGGACGGCTCCGCGGTCGTCTTCCGCTCCCTGCGGGAGGCCTGGGGCCTCGTGGATTCCCGCCTGTACACGGTGAAGCTCGACGGCTCGATGCCGGAGCCGCTCCCGATGCCGTACTCCGGGGCGGGAGACTTCTCCCCGGACGGGAAGAAGATCGTCTACTCCCCCCTGGTCCGGGACTTCCGCACCTGGAAGCGGTACCGGGGCGGGTGGGCCCAGGAGCTGTACATCTTCGACCTGGCGACCCACGAGACGAAGCGGGTGACGAAGAGCCCCTACGCGGACCGGGACCCGATGTGGATCGGGAACGAGATCTGGTTCACGTCCGACCGGTCGGGAACCAACAACCTGTACCGGTACGACGTGGCGGGCGGGAAGCTCGTCCAGGTCACCCACGAGACCGAGTGGGACGTCCGCTAGCCCGCCAGTGACGGCGTCTCCCGCATCGTCTACGAGCTGAACGGGGAACTGCGCGTGCTGGATACCCGGACCGGCAGGAGCGTGAAGATCGACATCACGGTACCCCTCGACTCGACCCGGAAACAGCCCCGGCACCTGGACGTGCGGCGCTGGCTGGAGGGGGCGGCGATCGGCCCGACGGGCAGGCGCGCCCTCTTCGTCGCCCGGGGCGAGGTCTTCTCGGTCCCGGTGGAGCACGGGGTCACCCGCAACCTGACCCGCTCGTCCGGGGCCCACGACCGGGATGCCGCCTGGTCGCCCGACGGGAAGACGATCGCCTGGATCTCCGACCGGAGCGGCGAGGACGAGCTGTGGCTGGCCGATGCCTCCGGCACGAAGCCGGCCCGCCAGCTGACCCGGAACGAGGACTTTCGCGCCTACCTCCAGGACCCGGCCTGGTCGCCGGACGGGAAGCGGATCGCCTTCCACGACCAGGCGGGACGCCTCTACGTGATCGAGGTGGAGAGCGGGAAGTGGGTCCGGGTCGCGGACGACAGGACCCCCTTCGGGCTGGACTACACCTGGTCGCCGGATTCCCGCTGGCTGGCCTTCAGCCTGGCCGATGACAACCAGTACCGGTCCCTGTGGCTGTGGCAGGTGGGGTGGGAGAAACCCCGCCGGGTGACCGGCCCGACCTGGAACGAGCACGATCCCTCCTGGTCCCCGGACGGGAAGTACCTCTACTACCTGAGCGAGCGGACCTTCGCCCCCCAGATGGGGCAGATCGAGTGGAACTACGTCACGGACCGGATGACCGGGGTCTTCGCCCTGGCGCTGCGGGCCGGGGACCCGGGCCCGGTGCCGCCGCGGAACGACGAGGAGGCGGCGGCGGCGAAGGGGAAGCAGGAGAAGGAAGCCGCGGAGAAGGCGCAGGACGGCGGGTCCGGGAAGAAGAAGGGGAAGCGGAAGAAGAAGGAACGGGCGGCGGAGAAGAAGGAGGGCGAGGAGAAGCTCGTCCGGATCGACCTGGACGGCCTGGCGGAGCGGGTGAGCCGCCTGCCGATCGAGGCGGACGACATCACCTCGCTGACCGCCGTGAAGGGCGGCCTGCTCTACGTCGTCGGCGGCCCGTGGTACTACGGGCGCTCCTCCGATGTCACCCCGACCCTGAAGTTCTTCGACCTGGAGAAGCGCGAGTCGAAGGATATCGCCGCGGGGATCGGCGGGTACGACCTCTCCGCCGACGGGAAGAAGCTCCTCGCGCGGATCAGGGGAACGTGGTACGTGCTCGACCCGAAGCCCGGGGCGGAGAAGAAGGAGGTTTCCCTCGACGGGCTGCAGGCGGACATCGTGCCGGTCGAGGAGTGGAACCAGGTCTTCCACGAGGTCTGGCGCCGCTACCGGGACTTCTTCTACGTGCCGAACATGCACGGTTACGACTGGGACGGCCTGCGGAAGAAGTACGAGTCGTGGCTCCCGTGGGTCGCCCACCGGATGGACCTGAACTACGTGATCGGCGAGATGATCGCCGAGCTGTCGGTGGGCCACGCCTACATCGTGGGTGGAGACTGGGAGAAGCCGGAGCGGCCCCGCGCCGGTCTCCTCGGGGCGCGGTTCGCCCTCGACCCGAAGAGCGGCCGCTACCGGGTCGCCTACCTGCTGCCGGGCCAGAACGAGGAGGAGGTCTACCGCAACCCCCTGCGCACGGTCGGGGTCGACGTGAAGGAAGGGGATTACCTCCTCGCGATCAACGGGGTCGAGCTGAAGGCGCCGGACAACCCCTACCGGCACCTGCTCTACGCGGCCGGGGGGCCGGTCCAGGTGACCTTCAACTCGAAGCCGACCCTGGAGGGGGCGAAGACCTGGACGGTCATGCCGATCGGCAGCGAGGCGGAGCTGAACTACCTCGACTGGGTCCTCCGCAAGCGGGCCCTCGTGGAGAAGCTCTCCGGCGGGCGGCTCGGGTACCTCCACATCCCCGACATGGGTGCGGAGGGGATCCGCGAGTTCATCAAGTGGTTCTACGGCCAGCTCGACCGGGAGGGCCTGGTGATCGACGTCCGCCACAACGGCGGCGGCAACGTCTCGCAGATGGTGATCTCCCGCCTGGCCCGGAAGCTGCTCATGGTCAGCTGGGAGCGGAACGCCGACATCCCGGACCCGTACCCGAGCCGGGCCTTCGCCGGCCGGCTGATCGCCCTGTGCAACGAGGACACCGCCTCGGACGGGGACCAGTTCTCCTACATCTTCCGCCAGGCCGGGCTGGGGAAGCTGGTCGGCAAGCGGACCTGGGGCGGCGTCGTCGGCATCTACGGGCGCGCGCCGCTGGTGGACGGGGGCACGGTCTACGTGCCGGAGTCCGCCGCCGCCAACCTCGAGAACCACTGGGTGATCGAGGGGTGGGGCGTCGAACCGGACATCGTGGTCGAGAACGACCCGAAGTCGGTCATCGAGGGACGCGACCCGCAGCTGGAGCGGGCGGTGCGGGAGCTGCTCGACGAGCTCGACGCGCACCCGGTGCCGCGGCTGCACCGTCCGCCGGCGCCCTGCAAGACGCCGGCCTGCCTCCGGGAGCAGGAGCAGAAGCACTAGGGCCCGGGAGCGGAAGCACCGGTCGCGGGGGGCGCCACGGCGCCCCCCGCTCATGGTGGCGCGAAGCTTTCAGGTGGTCTTCCCGGGCGGGTTGCCCGGGCGCTCCGCGGCGCGGTCTCGAAAGATTTCGAACGGTTCCGGGGTCCGGCGGATGTCGGCTTCCTCCGGATATTCGCCACCTGAAAGCTTCGCTCCACCATGGGCGGGTCAACGGGCCAGGCGGAGGCGTCCCGCCGTGACCGGCGCGTCGTGTCCCTCGATCCGGAGTTCGAGCCCTTCCCCGAGCCCGACGACCCTCCCCCGCACCACCGGGCGCGCCGGCTCGCCGGGCAGGAGGGGGTCGGGCTCCACCACCACCTCGCGGCCGAGAAACCCGGCCCGCTCCCGGTACCGGGAGACGAGTTCCCGCCCCCGGCCCGCGGCGAGCAGGTCCAGGTGGGCCGCGAGCGACGCGGCCACCGCCGCGAAGGCGTCGGCGAGGACCGGTGCGGGAGCCCCGGGGGGAGTGGCCTCCGCGAGGGAGACGACCCCGGGTGCGAGGGGGTCGTCCGGGACCTCCGGCGTCGCCTCCACGTCGAGGCCGATCCCGAGGAGGAGCCCGGTTACCCGTCCTCCCCGGGTCCAGGTGCGGGCCAGCGCCCCCGCGACCTTCCGCCCCTCCAGGAGCACGTCGTTGACCCACTTGACCGCAGCCCGCCCGGCGAACCCCGGCAGGGAATCGATCGCGGCGACCAGGGCGACGGCGGGCAGGGCGGCGAGGGGCCCCGCGGCCGCGGCCGCCGGCAGCTCCACCCGGGCGAAGGCGACCAGGTGCAGGTTGCCCGGCAGGGCGACCCAGGGCCGTCCCCGCTGGCCGTGGAATCCCCGGCCGGAGCCGGCGACGGCAAGAAACCGGTCCGGCAGCACCGCCGGCCCGCCGGGGAGTTCCGCGAGGGCGTCGAACTGGGAGCGGGGAGCGATCTCCACCGCGACCGCCACCGGCCAGCCCGGCACGGGGATTTCCGCCACCGCGCCCGGGTCGCTCCCGGGCAGCAGGGCTTCCCGCACGGGGGAGGGGAGGCGGGCCGCGTCCCCGGCGGCGGCCGGCCACACGGAAACCGCCCGCCCGGCGAGGCGGGAGGCGAAGCGCGGGCCGTCCGCGAGCAGGAACATCCCTTCATGCTCCCCCGCCCGGGGTCCTGGAGTTTCCGGGTCCCGGGCGCGCACCCGGTTGGTGGAGTCGTCGGGAACGCCCGGCAGGTGCCCGGTGCGCCCGGCCGGTGGCGGCGGCACGGCCGGGAAGCCGGGCGCCCGCCAGGCCTCGGCCCGGGACGGGGCGGAAGCAACCCGTCCGGGAGAGGCGGCTCAGGGCGCGGCGGTCAGCGGCATGCGCCGCATGTGATCCGTCGTACGGTGCTTCGTCATCAGGTCCCGGTACGCCCGCCGGACCTGTTCCTCGGTCAGCCCGAGCACGCCGGCCGCCTCCCCCGCCGGGACGTCGTGTTCCCACGCCCACAGGAGCAGGTCGAGGGTCTCGAAGGGAAGGGAGAAGAAGAACTCCTCCTGGGTCTGGTCGGCGGAGTAGGTGTCGGACGACGGCGGCCGCTCGATGATCCCGCGGGGCACCCCGAGGTACTCGGCGAGCTGGTACACCTGGCTCTTGTACAGGTGCTGGATCGGTTTCAGGTCGACGGCGATGTCCCCGTGCTTGACGATGAAACCGACCACCCACTCGTTCCGGTTGCAGGTGCCGATGACGGCCCGGTTCAGCAACTCGGCGTGGTAGTAGAGCATCGCGGCCCGGGAACGCTGCTTCATGTTCGTCGCCGCGACGATCTGGAGGAACTCCCGGGGTCCCAGCCGCTCCGTCCGCGTCTCGCCGGAGGCGAACTCGACGGTCAGCAGGAAGTAGTTCAGCCGGTCCTCGTCCAGCACGCCGGGCGGCAGGTGGATCTTGAAGCGGTCCCGTTCCGGGTCGAACCCGGGGAAGACCCGCCGGATCGCCTCCGCCTGGCGGCGGTAGCAGCCCAGCCCCTCGAGGGCGGGGGTCATGTCCTCGCGGATCATCTCCACCCCGAGGCGGTCGCCGAGCTCCCGCGCGAGGGTCTCCGACTCGGGGCTGGAGTGGCGGTCCGGCATCATCACGCCGAGGACCTTTTCCGGCCCGAGGGCGCGCACCGCGAGGCAGAGCACCACCGCGGAATCGACGCCGCCCGAGACCCCGACCACCCCACCCTGGCGGCGGAGGTCCCGGCGGACCTGGCGGACGATGATCCCGGCGAGGCGGTCCGCTTCCGCCTCGGGATCGAGTTTCAGGACGTCGCGGGAGAAGGCCATCGTCTCGTCACTCCTTCCCGGCGCCGGCATCCCGGCCGGCCGCCTCGGCACGCAGCCGCTGCTTCATGATCTTCCCCGACTCGTTGCGGGGCAGGTCGTCCCGGACCACGATCTCCGCCGGCCGCTTGTAGGCCGGCAGCCTCTTCTTCAGAAACCTCTCCAGGTCGGCGGCGGTCGCCCCGGAACCTTCCCGGAAGACGACGTAGGCCCGGATCGCCTCGCCGAGGATCTCGTCGGGGACCCCGATCACCGCGACGAGGTGGACCTCCGGGAACTCGACGATCGCGTCCTCGATCTCCCGGGCGGAGACCCGGTGGGCGCCGGCCTTGATCATGTCCTTCTTCCGGCCGACGACCCAGAAGAAGCCCTCCTCGTCCACCTTCCCCAGGTCCCCGGTGTGGTAGCCGTGCTCGTCCAGCACCTTCGCCGTCTCCACCGGGTCGTTCCAGTACCCGCGCATGATGTTCGTCCCGCGGGCCACGATCTCGCCCACCTCCCCCGGGGCGGCCTCGCTGCCGTCCTCCCGGAGGACCCGCAGCTCCACGTTCGGGATCGGCTTCCCGATCGAGCCGATCTTCCGCGGCAGTTCCGCGGGATCGAGCCAGCTCAGCCGGGCGGACGCCTCGGTGGCCCCGTACATGATGAAGATCCGCTTGCCCGGGAGGGCGTCCAGCAGCCGGCGGGTCAGCCCGGGACTCATGCCGCCGCCCGCCTGGGTGACGTACCGCAGGTCGGGCAGCTCCCGCTCCGCCAGGTTGGACCGGTGGAGCAGGATCGCGAAGGTGGACGGCACCCCCGACAGGCCGGTGCATCGTTCCCGCTCCAGGGTGTCGAGGGCGGTGTTCGGGAAGAGAAACCGGTTCTCGATGACCACGCTGCCGCCGACCAGGGCGTGGGTATTGAGGAGGGACTTCCCGTAGACGTAGTAGAACGGGAGGATCTGGAGCACGCGATCGCCGGGTCCCAGCCCGAGGTAGGAGACGATCGAGCGGGTGTTCGTCACGATGTTCAGGTGGGTGAGCGTCGCCCCCCGGGGCCGGCCGGTGCTCCCCGAGGTGTAGACGATCGCTGCCACGTCCTGGTCGATCAGCACCGGGCCGGGAGGCGCGGCGGGAACCCCGGCGACGGCGGCGAGGGGAACGGCCCGGATGTGGGCCGGCAGGGGATCGATCCCCGCCGGGTCCTCGACGACGAGCAGCTCCAGGTCGGGCAGGGTCCCGATCGCCCCGGTGACGGGCCGGCGGAAGCCGGGCCCGGCGACCAGGGCCCGGGCGCCGCAGTCCGCGAGGAATCCCCGCAGGGTCGGGCCGTCGGCGGCGGTGTTCAGGGGGACGGCGATCCCGCCGGCGGCCAGGATGCCGTAGTAGGCCTCCACGTAGAGACGGGAATTCCGGGCGAGGAGCCCCACCCGGTCCCCCCGGCGGATCCCCTCGTCGGCGAGCAGCCGGGCGAATCGGTGGGCACCGGCGAGGATCTCCCCGTAGCTGGCGCGCGCCCCGGTGTCTCCCTCGATGATGAAGACGCGGTCCGGGTCCCGGGCCGCCGACCGTTCCAGGAAATGGTGAACCAGGTAGGCCTCGATCATCGGCCGGAAAGCCTCCTCGCCACCAGGGCGGCGAGGTCCGCGAGGGTGCCGAAGTTCGCGGCGTCCATGTCGCCGGGGGCGAACCGGATCCCGAAGCGGGACTCGAGGGCGGTGACCAGCTCGAGCATCGCCACCGAGTCGAGCCCGGCCTCGGTGAGCGGCCTCCCCGCGGGCCAGCCCGGGGGGAGGCCGTCCGGCAGGACCTCGTCGAGGACCCCGGCGATCGTCCGCGAGAGTTCGCCACTGTCCGTGCCTGGCATGGGTCTCCTCCTCCCCGGCAAACCTAGGGGCCGTCACCCGGAAGGGGCAAGCCGGCGCGGGGGCGGACTATTTCCGGATGATCGCCAGGATCTCGTCGCGCTTTCGCTCCATCAGCTCCCGGCTCGTCGCCTCGACCACGAGGCGCAGGACCGGCTCCGTGTTCGACGGGCGCACGTTGAACCACCAGTCGGGGTAGCTGACCTTGAGCCCGTCCAGATGGCTGACCTCCCCGTCGCCGTAGCGCTCCTCGAGTTCCCGCAGGACCGCCGCCACGTCCTCCACCCGGGAGTTCACCTCCCCCGAGCCATGGTAGCGGCGGAGGGGGGCCACCAGGCGCGACAGGGGCTGTCGCTCCGCCTCCAGGATGTTCAGGACCCGGAACAGGGCGAGGAACGTGTTCTCCGCCCAGCTCGACTCCTCGAAGTAGAAGTGGCCGGAAAGCTCCCCCGCGAAGACCCCGTGCTCGTCCCGGAGCATCTTCTTGATGAAGGCGTGGCCCACCCGGCACTCCACCGCCCGGCCGCCGGCCCGCTCGATCTCTTCCCGGACCACCCGGGAGGAGCGGAGGTCGTAGAGGATCGTCGCCCCGGGCTTCTCCCGGAGCACGTCCCGGGCGACGAGGGCCGTCACCAGGTCCGCGGGGAGGATCTCTCCCGTCTCGTCGACGAAGAAGCAGCGGTCGGCGTCCCCGTCGAGCCCGATCCCCAGGTCGGCGCCGGTCTCCCGGACCTTCGCCTGGAGGTCCCGCAGGTTTTCGAACTTCAGGGGGTTCGGCTCGTGGTGGGGGAACGTGTCGTCCGGCTCGAACCAGAGGGGCACGATCTCGAACGGCACGTCCCGGGCGGCGAGGGCGGCGTAGTCCGGGCCGCCCATCCCGTTCCCCGCGTCCACGACCACCCGGAAGCGCCGGCGGGCGTGGAGGGCGGCGAGGGACGCCTCGACGAACCGTTCCCGGGGGGCGTCCTCGACGAGGGTTCCCCGCCGCGGCGCCGGGGAGAACCGGTTCTCCTCCACCAGCCGGGCGATCTCGAGCAGCCCGTTCGCCGATCCGATCGGCAGGGCGCCCCCCGCGCAGATCTTCATCCCGTTGTCCGGCGGCGGGTTGTGGGAGGCGGTGACGGACACGGAACACTCGTGGTCCTTCCCCGCGAAGTAGACGAGGGGACTCGAGGCGCGCCCGATGAAGGTCACGTCCACCCCCTGGTCCCGGAGTCCGTCCACGAGGGCCCCGGCGAGGGCCGGGCCGGACCGGCGCATGTCGTGGCCGACCAGGGCGTTCCGGCACCCGAGGAAGACCGCGGTCGCCCGCCCGATGCGCCGGGCGATCTCTTCGTCCAGCTCGTCCGGCCACGCGCCCCGGACGTCGTAGGCCTTGAAGATCCTGCGGATGTCCTTCACCCCTCGCCTCCTTCCCCTTCCGCCGGCGGCCCTCCCGCCGGGTCGGCGCGGCCGAAGTCGTCCTCGAGCCGGACCACGTCCTCCAGTTCCGGGGTGCTGGCCTCGAGGAACGTGACGTCTTCCAGGGCTTCCACCCGGTGGATCGTCCCGGGCCGGATCGGGACCACGTCCCCGGGCCCGACGACCCCCTCGGCATCGCCCACGCGGACCCGGGCCCGGCCGCTTTCGAAGACCCAGGCCTCCTCCTTCCGCTCGTGGTACTGGAGCGAGAACCGGCTGCCCGCGGTGACGACGAGCCGTTTCATGACGACCCGCTCCCCCACGTAGAGCCATTCTTCCCGTCCCCACGGTTTCGGGACGATCCGCGGGGTGACGAGGGGCAGGTCGGCGGGCATCGGGGCCTCCTTCAACTCCGGCGCCGGGCCGGGAGACGCATAGTGTAGCGGACCTTTCAGGTGGCCGGGCCGTGAACCCCCGGCGCCTGCCGGCGACGAAAGGCCGGGCGCCGGCGGACGACCGCGAACACCGGACCCGGCCGCCCCGGCCGGGGAACCCGGGACCTGAAAGCTTCGCCACACCATGACGAGGTGCGCCGGGAACGGGGGTTCGAACCCTGGACCGGTTGTCGTGGAAGGATTTCCGGAGGGGCAGCCGGTGCGGTGGGCGGCGGCCGAAGGACCTTTCACCTCCAGGGTTTCCGCGGAGACCCGGCCCCCGTTCCCGGCGCACCTCCCGTTCCCTGTGTCTACCGGCAGAGCATGGGTCTGCGGGAGGACTTCTGCTGCCCTGGAAGGTTCGGGCGGGATAACGGGCGAAATGGCAGGTGGGGTGT
>CAZOTT010000007.1:0-18623 GCA_964582785.1 uncultured Acidobacteriota bacterium
GCCCGCCCCAACCTCGCCGGGGTCGGCCGGCGCATCTCGTCGGCCAATCCTGGCCACTTGCGCGCGTCGCCGGACAGTCTAGCTAGTAATGTATTGGTGGGGCCTCTTCAGGTGGCGCTGGTCATGCGGTATGTTCCTTTGGTGTTGATATGGCTCTTCGGGCTGGCTTCGCCGTCTCCGGCCACCGGTGGTGAGGCGCTCGATCTCGACCCGCTTCGGCGGTTCCTGCCGCGCTTGGACGTCTACATGCAGGTTCCCGGGGGCATCGCCGCCCTGACCGACGGAGCCGAGGAGGGGAGCACGATCGAAGACATGGCCGCCAACCGCCATGGCGGCCTGATCGTCGGCTATTGTCTGCGCGCAAGCTGCCGCTACGTGACCCATCTGGCGGTGTTGCAGGTATGCAGCAACCGCATCGGAGGCCCCGGCGACGGCAACCGTCTGGTGCTGGCGGTCATCCGGCTGCCCTATGGCAACACGCCTGGATTCATCAAATCACTGCAAGGTCGGAACTACGCGTTCAATTTCGCGAACTACGGCATGTTCGATCATACCCTGAGCGTCGGCAGCACCGATCGGGTGGAGGCGCTCTACGCCCTTTCGGCCGACGGCGTGGGACCGGTCGCCGAGATCGACTATCTCGGTCAGGCGCCTGGCCCGAAACAACGTCCCAACACCCTGGCGCTGCACATGACCATGATGCGAAACCCGATATCCGGCCACGTGTTCCCGCAGCTGGAAGTGCGGCATTATTGCGAACAACCGGTGAGTTGAAGCAGGTTTCGGTCGAGACCTATCCGCCAGTTCGAAGGTCAGCCGGCGCTCGTCGACGCCGCCTCGATCATCGCCTCGGCGATGGCGATGTCCCGCTCGATCCTGGATCTTGCGACCTCATCCTCGACGCTGCCAAGATCGTCCTTGGCCAGCCTGAGACGTTTTTGCGCCGCCTCGACGTCGATCTCCCGAACGGGCATCGCCTCTTCGGCCAGCACCGTGCAGCCGGTCTCGTTGACCTCGGCGAAGCCGCCGCCGACGAAAATGCGCTGGGTGATCCGCTCCCCCTCGTGGATCTCGATGATGCCCGGACGCAGCAGCGACATGAGGTGACTATGCTCGGGCAGCACGCCGAAATCGCCGTCCGTTCCCGGCGCCACCACCATATCGACCCGTTCGCTGGCGAGCACCCGCTCAGGCGCAACCAACTCGAACGCCACCTTGCCGGACGCGGTTGCCTCAGCCATCGATCGATCCCCTACTACGCCGCCTCGGCCGCCATGCGCTTGGCCTTGTCGACCGCCTCGTCGATATTGCCGACCATGTAGAAGGCGGACTCCGGCAAGTCGTCATACTCGCCGGCGCAGATCGCCTTGAACCCGCTGATCGTGTCTTCGAGCGAAACCAGCTTGCCGGGCGAACCGGTGAACACCTCGGCGACGAAGAACGGCTGGGAAAGGAAGCGCTGGATTTTCCGGGCGCGCGCAACCACCAGCTTGTCCTCCTCGGACAGCTCGTCCATGCCGAGAATGGCGATGATGTCCTGCAGGGCCTTGTAGCGCTGGAGGATCTCCTGCACCCGCCGGGCCACCGCATAGTGTTCCTCGCCGACGATCTTGGGGTCGAGGATGCGGGAGGTGGAATCGAGCGGGTCCACCGCCGGGTAGATGCCGAGCTCGGCGATCTGGCGCGAGAGCACGGTGGTCGCATCGAGATGGGCGAAGGTCGTCGCCGGCGCCGGATCCGTGAGGTCGTCGGCGGGCACGTAGACGGCCTGAACCGAAGTGATGGAGCCCTTGCGGGTGGAGGTGATGCGCTCCTGCAGCGCCGCCATGTCGGTGGCGAGGGTGGGCTGATAACCCACCGCCGAGGGAATGCGGCCCAGAAGCGCCGAGACCTCCGAGCCCGCCTGGGTGAAGCGGAAGATGTTGTCGATGAAGAGGAGCACGTCCTGCCCCTCCTGGTCCCGGAAGTACTCGGCGACCGTCAGGCCCGTCAGGCCGACCCGCAGGCGGGCCCCGGGGGGCTCCGTCATCTGCCCGTAGATCAGGGACGCCTTCGAGTTCTCCGGGTTGCCGGCCTCGATGACGCCTCCTTCCTGCATCTCGAGCCAGAGGTCGTTCCCCTCGCGGGTGCGCTCCCCGACCCCGGTGAACACGGAGTAGCCGCCGTGCTTCATCGCCACGTTGTGGATCAGCTCCATGATCAGCACGGTCTTGCCCACGCCCGCGCCGCCGAAGAGGCCGGTCTTGCCTCCCTTCATGTACGGCTCGAGGAGGTCGATCACCTTGATGCCCGTCTCGAACATCTCGATGGAGGTGGACTGCTCCTCGAACGAGGGCGGCTCCCGGTGGATCGGCCAGCGGTGCTCCGCCTCGATCGGGCCCATCTCGTCGACGGGCCGGCCCAGCACGTTCATCACCCGGCCGAGGGTCGGCTTCCCCACCGGCACGGAGATCGGCGCGCCGGTATCCACCGCCGCCATCCCGCGGACCATGCCGTCGGTCGGCTCGAGGGAGACGCAGCGGACCCGCCCCTCCCCGAGGTGCTGCTGCACCTCCAGGGTGCAGTCGATCGGGATCCCGGTGTCCTTCCCCTCGTCCTGCACCCGGATCGCGTTGTAGATCGGCGGGAGGTGCCCCTCGGGGAACTCCACGTCGACCACGACACCGATCACCTGGACGACCCTGCCCGTGTTCTCCATCGGTTTCCTCTTCCCGGCCTCAGTCGAGCGCCTGCGCCCCGCTCACGACCTCGATGATCTCCGTGGTGATCGAGGCCTGGCGGATACGGTTCATCACGAGGGTCAGCTTGTCGATCATCTCCTCGGCGTTGCGGGTGGCGTTGTCCATCGCCGCCATCCGGGCCGCGTGCTCGGCGGCCGACGACTCGAGGAGCGCGTGGTAGAGCTGGAAGCCGGCGAAGCGGGAAAGCAGCCCGTCGAGCAGCACCCGCGGCTCCGGCTCGTAGAGGAAATCGACCCCTTCCCGGTGGAACTCCCCCGCCTCCTCGATGGCGAGGTTCGCGAGGGGGAACAGCGGCTGGACGACCACCCGCTGGGAGATCGCCGACTTGAACTCGTTGAAGGCGACGTAGACCGCGTCGGTCTCCCCGCCGACGAAGCGGTGTTCCTCCTCCTCGGCGAACTTCCGCGCCAGGCCGGGACCGATCTCCCGGGAGATGTCCGTGTAGCGGGCCCGGATCGGCACGTCGGGGCGGACCTTGAAGTACTCGCTCCCCTTCCGGCCGATCAGCGTCACCTGGACGTCCACCCCCGCCGCCACCTTCTCCCGCCGGAACGCCTCGGCCGCCTTGAGGATATTGACGTTGAAGGCGCCGCAGAGGCCCTTGTCCGAGGTGATCACCAGCAGGTCGACGGTGCGCTCGGGCCGCCGGGCGAGCAGGGGATGGAGCGACGGGTCCGCGCGGCGGGCCACCTCCGCCAGCGCCCGCCGGAGCGCCGCGGCGTAGGGGCGGGACGCCATCATTTTCTCCTGGGCGCGCCGCAGCTTCGCCGCCGACACCATCTTCATCGCCCGGGTCAACTGGGCGGTGTTCCGGACGGACTTGATCCGCCGCCGGTATTCGCGGATGTTGTTGGCCATCGGCCGCCCTCCCGCGCCCGGCTCAGGCCTGCCCGGCGACCGCGGCGAACTGTTCCCGGAAGGCGTCGAGCGCCGCCCGCATCTTCTGCACCAGCTCGTCGTCCAGTTTCTTCTTCTCCACGATCTCGTCGAGCAGGTCCCGGTGGCTCGCGTCCAGGTACTCGTAGAGCCGCCGCTCCCAGTCCCGCACCCGGTCCTCGGGGACCTGGTCCAGGTAGCCGTTGGTCCCGGCGAAGATCGCCACGATCTGCTTTTCCACCGGCAGCGGCTGGTACTGGTCCTGCTTCAGCAGTTCCTGGAGGCGGCGTCCCCGGCCGAGCTGGGCCTGGGTCGCCTTGTCCAGGTCGGCGCCGAACTGGGCGAAGGCCGCCAGCTCGCGGAACTGGGCCAGCTCGAGGCGCAGGGTCCCGGCGACCTTCTTCATCGCGGGCACCTGGGCGGAGCCGCCGACCCGGCTGACCGAGAGGCCCGCGTTGATCGCCGGCCGGATGCCGGCGTAGAAGAGGTCGGTCTCGAGGAAGATCTGGCCGTCGGTGATCGAGATCACGTTCGTCGGGATGTAGGCCGAGATGTCCCCGGCCTGGGTCTCGATGACCGGCAGGGCGGTCAGCGACCCCCCGCTGTCCGGCAGGCGGCGGATCTCGTGGTCCCCGGCGCCCAGTTCCTCCAGCTTCTTCTCCGCCTCCTCGAGACCGGGCACGCCGTGGTAGACCTGCCCGTCCACTCCCTCCCGGACGTCCTCCGGGCTGTCCTTCTTCACGATCACGTAGGACTCGCGGAGCTTGGCGGCCCGCTCGAGCAGGCGCGAGTGCAGGTAGAAGACGTCGCCGGGGAACGCCTCGCGTCCCGGCGGCCGCCGCAGCAGCAGGGAGATCTCCCGGTAGGCCGCGGCGTGCTTGGAGAGGTCGTCGTAGACGCAGAGCACGTGGCGGCCGCGGTCCCGGAAGTACTCCCCCATCGCGCAGCCGGCGTAGGGGGCGAGGTACTGCATCGCCGCCGGGTCGGACGCCGAGGCGGCCACGACGATGGTGTGGTCCATCGCGCCGTATTCCTCGAGGGTCTTCACCACCTGGGCGACCGTCGAGTTCTTCTGCCCGATCGCGACGTAGATGCAGATCACCCCCGTGTCCTTCTGGTTGATGATCGTGTCGATCGCGATCGCGGTCTTCCCCGTCTGCCGGTCGCCGATGATCAGCTCCCGCTGGCCGCGCCCGATCGGGATCATCCCGTCGATCGCCTTGATCCCGGTCTGGAGGGGCTCCTTCACCGGCTGCCGGTAGACGACGCCCGGGGCGAGGCGCTCGACCGGGTTCGAGGCTTCGGTCTCGATCGGCCCCCGCCCGTCCACCGGCCGCCCGAGGGCGTCGACGACGCGGCCCAGCATCGCCTCCCCCACCGGGACCTGGATGATCTTCCGGGTCCGCTTGACCTGGTCACCTTCCTTGATCCGGTGCGCCTCCCCGAGCAGCACGACCCCGACGGAGTCCTCCTCGAGGTTGAGGGCGATCCCCATCACGTCGTGGGGCAGGGCGAGCAGCTCGAGGTACCCGACCTTCTCGAGCCCGTAGACCCGGGCGATCCCGTCACCCACGGAGACCACGGTCCCCACCTCGGCGACGTCGATCGTCTCCTCGTAGCCCTCGATCTGCTCCCTGAGGATCTCGGCGATCTCCCCGATCTTGAAGTCCATGCCGCTTCGCTCCCCGGCCGGCGCGCGCCGGCCGCGTGGTTCGTCGTCCGCCTCAGCCCGCGAGCCCGGCCGCGGACTCGCTCCGCAGCCGCGCCCGGAGCCGCTCCAGCCTCGTCTTCAGGCTGCCGTCGATCACCGTCCCCCCGATCCGGGCGACCAGGCCCCCGAGGAGGTCCGGGTCGACGGTCTCCCGCAGCCGGACCTTCCCCCCCGCCGCCGCCCGCAGGGCGCCTTCCACCCGGCCGCGGACATCCTCGGGCAGGGGGGCGGCGGCCCGGAGCTCCACTTCCCGGACCCCCTCCCGCCGGTCCGCCTCCCGGGCCACCGCCTCGGCGATCTCCGGCAGGAGGAGCAGCCGCTCGTGCCGCCCGACCACCTCGAGAAAGCGCCGGGTCACCGGGAGGACGCCGATCCGGTCCGCGATCGCGAGGATCACCCGTTCCTTTCCTTCCGGGGAAACCACGGGGTTCGCGAGCACCCGGCGCAGGTCGGGGCTCTCCCGGACCGCCCGGGCCAGGACGGCGAGCTGGTCCCGCACCCGCGCGAACTCCTCCCCGTCCGCGACCGCCCTCGAGAGGGCCCGCGCGTACCGGTCCACGACGAGGCGTACATCCTTCATCGGCAGGCACCTCCGCGACCCCCGGCGGGCCGCCGCCGCCCGGCGGGCAGAACATCCCCTCCTCCGCGCACGCGGAAGGCCGGGAGAATAGCAACCCCTCCCGGGACCGTCAACAGACCGGCCGCCGGGAACCGCGAACGCCGGGCGAAAACCGGCCACCGGACGCCGGAAGGGGGTTGCAATCAACTGGCAGAACCGTTTCTCCCCTCAAGGGGCCGCCGGTTCGGGCCGAACAGGAGTGGTGAACAGCAGGCGGCAAGGGTCCCGGGGGTTCCGGGAACGGGACCGGGGGGCCGGTCCCGGGGTGCGAAGAAAACCCATGCCGCGGGGGGACCGAGATGAAGAACCTGTTCGCCGCGAACCGCCGTGCTTCCCGTTCCGGGTCCCTGGATCTCCACCGGGTGGTCTCCCAAGCCCCGACCATCTTCTTCGTCGTGGACGCCGACCTGGTGGTCCGGGAGGTCAGCGACGAGACCCTGCGGCTCCTCGGGTACCGGCGGGAGGACGTGGTCGGGAAGATCACCTGCGCGGAGCTGTGCCGGACGCCGGTGTGCGGGACCTCCGGCTGCACGATCCGCCGGTGCATGAAGGACCGGCAGAAGATCGTCGCCCGGACGGTGGCCCGGACCCGGTCCGGGGAAGAAATCCCGATCGAGGCCCACTGCGCGGCGGTCTTCGCCGACGACGGCAGCCCCCTCGGCGGCATGGAGGTGATCGTCGACGGGAGCGAGTACGTCCTGACCGAGCGAGAGGTGGAGCGCCTGCTCGAGGCGACGGCGGAGGGCAACTTCTCCGAGCGGGCGGACCTCTCCCGGTTCGATTCCGGCCGGGGGAAGCTCCTGGGACGCGTCAACGAGCTGCTCGATGCCATCCAGCAGGTCCTGGCGGACGCCCGGGCGACACTCGACCGCGTGGCGGCCGGCGACCTGACGGCCCGGATGTCGTCCGAGTACCGGGGGGAACTCGGCCAGCTCGCGGAGGCGATGGCCCGGGCGGCGAGCGGCATCGCCGAGGTCGTGGGCCAGGTGTCCGCCGCCAGTGACCAGGTCTCCGCCGCGGCGTCCCAGATCAGCGACGGCAGCCAGGCCCTGGCCCAGGGAGCGTCGGAACAGGCCGGGTCGATCCAGGAGATCAACCACAACCTGAAGGGGATGGCGGAGCAGACGAAGCTCCACGCGTCCCGGGCCCGGGAGGGCCAGGCGATCGCCGGCGAGACGAACGACGCGGCCCGGAAGGGCGGCGAGATGATGGAGAAGCTCGCCCGGGCGATGGACGAGATCCGGCACCAGTCCGAGGAGACCGCCAAGATCGTCAAGACGATCGACGAGATCGCCTTCCAGACGAACCTCCTCGCCCTGAACGCGGCCGTCGAGGCGGCCCGGGCCGGGGAGTCGGGCCGGGGCTTCGCCGTGGTGGCCGAGGAGGTCCGGAACCTGGCGATGCGCTCCGCCGAGGCGGCCAAGTCGACCGCCGAGCTGATCGAGGTCTCGGCGAAGAGCGTCGAGACGGGGGTGGGTCTCGTCGAGGAGACCCACCGGGCCCTCGAGCAGATCCAGCAGGGGGCGGTGCGGGTGGACGAGGTCGTCCGCGAGAGCGCCGAGGCCTCCCGGGAGCAGGAGGAGGGGATCGAGCAGGTGGCGACCGCCATGGACCAGATGAGCCAGGTCACCCAGCAGGTCGCCGCCAACTCGGAGGAATCCGCCTCCGCCGCCGAGGAGCTCGCCAGCCAGGCCGCGGAGCTCCGCTCCCTCGTCGGCCGCTTCCGCCTCTGACGCTGTCGGCAGGAGGCGCTTCCCGGCGGGGATTCCTGGCGGGAGCTGGCGGCGACCCAAGGGGAATGGGAGAGGAGCCTCCACCGGCTCCCGCGGCGCCTTCTCTTCGGCCTGGGGAAGACGGCGCAGACCGCGGTCATGCGCGGAATGCGGCGCCCGCCCCTGCGCAGCGGCTAGGGGCCCTCCTTCCCTTCCGCGGCCCGCCGTTTCCCGGTCTCCGGGTCGAACACGTTCCCGGCGACCAGGTCCTCCGGTGTCCAGGGGGGCGGGTCCCCCCCGAGCCAGCGGTGGAACCAGTCCAGGTGGGCCGTGTAGTAGAGGATCATGTCCTGCCAGAGCGGCCAGTGGCCGGAGCGCGGATAGACGATCAGCCGGGCGGGGATCCCCTGGCGGCGGAGCGCGGTGAACGCCTGGAGGGACTGGGTGTAGGCGATCCGGTAGTCCTTCTCTCCCGTGATCAGCAGCTCCGGCGTGTGGAAGTTCTTCGCCAGCCGGGAGGGGTTCCACTTCTGGTACAGGTCCGAGTCCCAGGGACGGCCCCGCAGGTCCCACTCCGGGAACCAGAGTTCCTCCGTGGCCCCGTACTTCGAGGGCAGGTCGTAGACCCCCATCATCGAGGCGATGGCCGCGAAGCGGTCGGTGTTCCCCTGGAACCAGTTCATCATGTAGCCGCCGTAGGACCAGCCCATCGCCCCGATCCGCTTCCGGTCGACGAACGGGAGCGATTCCATCCAGTCGGCGACCTTCATCAGGTCCTCGAAGACCCTGCCGCCCCAGTCGCCGCTGATCGACGCGGTGAACTCCTGGCCGTAGCCGGTGGAACCGTGGGGATTCGGGCAGACCAGGACGTAGCCGGCCCCGGGGTAGAGCTGGTAGTCGTTGCGGAACGAGTCGGTCCACTGCCACTGGGGGCCGCCATGCACGTCGAGGATCGCGGGGTACTTCCGCTGCGGGTCGAACCCGTGGGGAAGGAAGACCAGGACCTCGATCTCCTTCCCCTCGGCCCCCTTCACCACGTGGCGCTCCGCCGGCCGCAGGTCCACCTCTTCTTCCACCGCGGCGTTCACCCGGGTGAGCCGCACCGGGGCCGCCTTCCCCGCGAGGTCGTACTTCCAGAGCTCGGGGGGAGCGTCCGCGGCCCGGCGGGCGGCGACGACCGTGCGTCCATCCGGCAGGACGGCGAACTCGTCGATCGTGCCGTGGTCCACCGCCCGGCGCGGGATGCCCCCCTCGATGGAAACGACGAACAGGGGCACCCGGGCCCGCCAGGCGCCGGTGAAGACCAGCGAGCGGGAGTCCGGCAGCCAGGCCTCGTCGAGCACCCAGTTGTCGAACGCCTCGGTGATCACCCGCTTCTCGCCGGTCTCCCGGTCGAGCAGGGCGAGCAGGAACCGGTCGGACTCGTACCCCGGCACCCGCTGGGTGCGGATCGCCAGCCACCGGCCGTCGGGGGAATATCGCGGGGTGCCGTCCCAGGCCGGGTTGTCCTTCGTCACGTCCCGCGCCGGCCGGGTCTTCCCGTCCGGCCCGGGCTCCACCGGGACCACCCAGACGTCGGAGTTCGTCGACCAGGCGAGGGTTTCCCGCGGGTCCGGGTTCCGGGTGTAGGCCAGCTCCTTCCCGTCAGGGGAAAAGTCGTACTCGCGGCCGGCCCCGGGAGAGAAGACCGGCGCCTCCCGGTCCCCGGGGGTCAGGTCCCGGAGGGAGCCGTCCGCCAGCTCCGCGACGAGCACGTGCTGGACCTTCCCGTCGTACCAGTGGGTCCAGTGCCGGTACAGCAGCTCGTCCGCCAGGTGGGCCCGGACCGGGTTCTTTTCCCTCCGCTCGTCCCGCTCCCGGTTGCACTCCATGTCGGCCCCGCACGGGGGCCAGACCTCGCTGGTGAAGGCGATCCGCTTCCCGTCCGGGGACCAGAGGATGCCCGAGACGCCGGTCGGCACCTCGACCAGCTTCCGCGCCTCCCCCCCGTCCACCGGCAGCAGCCAGATCCCGGGGTGCTTCCCCCGCTTCGCGACGAAGGCGATCGTCTTCCCGTCGGGGGAAAACCGGGGCTCCGTTTCCGACACGTCCGGCGTGAAGGTGAGCCGGCGTGGCTCGCCCCCGGCCAGGTCGAGGAGCCACAGGTCCACGTTCTGTTTCCCGCGCCCCGGGTCCCGTTCCCGGACGGCAAAGGCGACCTTCGTCCCGTCGGGCGAGACGCTGACGTCCATCGGCCGGCGCAGCCGCCAGATGTCCTCGAGGGAAAAGGCCCGCCGGTCGCCGGCGCCCGCCGGCAGCGCGCCGGGAAGGAGCAGGCCGACCGCCAGCAGCAGGAGCACCGACCGGGACCGCATCAGCCTTCCTCCCCCTCCCCGGGACCGAGCTTCTCCTCGAACCCCTCCGGGATCGCCTGCTCGTCGATGCCGAGCCGCTCGACCTCGACGTCGAAGCCCATTCCCTCGAGAAGGTCGCCGACCACGTCCACCGCGAGGGACTCGAGGTAGACCGCCATCGCCCAGCGCAGGAGCTGGCGCTTCCGCCCGTCTTCCAGGATCCCCTCCGGGGGCCTGGCGAGGGATTCCAGCTCGAGGTTGAACCCGCCCAGGTAGTCCCCCGGGGGGCCCTCGTCCTCCCCCGCCTCTGCGCCGGAGCCGTCGCCCCGGTAGATGCCGACGTCCACCACGGCGACGAGGCGGACCTCTCCTTCCCCTTCCTTTTCCTCGAGGCCCGAGGAGAACTGGTAGACGATCTCGTCGCCGTCCTCGGGCAGTTCCTCCATCTCGCCGGAGAAGCGCCCGAGCCAGACCCGCTCGAGGCCGTACTGTTCCGTGATCCGGTCGACCAGGGCCTCCGCCCCGGCCTCGTCCGCGCTGACGTGGGGGAGACCGTCCCGGCCCTCGCCGTTCCCCTTGGCGGCCATCGCTTCCTCCTTCGCTCGGCCCGCGGCGCGGCCCGTCCGGCCGTCGCGGGAGTTTCCGGAAGCTGCACGATACCACCCGAACGGAGGCCGGGGGATCCCCCTTCCCCCGCCCCTCCCGGGGGTGCAACCTTTCCCGGGTTCGGCCGTTCGAGGAGCGAGCATGGACGACGCGGGCTACGAGCGGGCCCTCGCGGCCCACGGGGACCTGGTCTTCGGGTACTCCCTCCGGATGCTCCGGGACCCCGAGGACGCCCGGGACGTGGCCCAGGAGGCATGGATGAGGCTCTGGCAGCACCGGCACCGGGTCGAGGAAGCGGCGGCGCGGGCGTACGTGATGACCTGCGCCCACCGGCTCTGCCTCGACCGGCTCCGGGCCCGCCGGACCCGGCCCCGGGCTCCCGAGGAGGCCCTCGCCTCCCTCCCGGGGAACCCCGCTTCCGGGCCCGAACGCCGGGCCGCGGGCCGGGAAGCGGCCCGGGCCCTCGAGGCCGCCCTGGCCCGGCTTTCCCCCCGGGACCGGGCCCTCGTCCTGCTGCGGGACGTCCACGGCCTGCCGTACCGGGAGATCGCGGCGGCCCTCGGGATCGACCGGGAGGGCACCCTCAAGGCGGCCCTGTTCCGGGCGCGGGAGCGCCTGCGGTCCCGGCTGGCCGCGGCGGGGGTGACGCCGTGACCCGGGCCCCGCGCCCCGCCGGCTGCGACGCCGTGCGGCGGCTGCTGCACGAGTCCCTGGAGCGGGAGCTTTCCCCCGGGGAGCGGGCCCGGCTCGACGCCCACCTCGCCGCCTGCTCCCGGTGCCGGGAACTGGCGGCGGACCTCCCGGCCCTCCTCGCCGCGCTCGGGTCCCTGCCCCGTCCCGCCATGCCGCCCGGGCTGCACGCCGCGATCCGCGCCCGGACCCTCGCGGCCCCCCGGGCCCGGTTCGGCCGCCTGGCCCTCCTCGCCGCCGCCGCCCTCGTCGCCATGGCCCTCGGACTGTGGCCCGCCCTCCATCCCCCCCGGCCGGCGCCGTCCCGGGCGGCGGCCGCCGCCCGCCAGGTCCGCCTGGCCCTGGCGATCACGGGCCGGGGCCTGGCCGTCGCCGGGGAACGGGGCCTCGCCCTGTCGGTCGGGGACGCGGTCGGGCCGGCCCTGGCGCGGGGGTCCCGGGCGGCCCTGGCGGCCGTCCTCGAGCCTCCCCTCACCCTCGCCACCGGCCTCGTGCGGCCGGCCTCCCCCCGGCCCGCGGGCCGGCCCCGCGAAAAGGAGATGACACCATGAACTTCCACCGGACCCGGTTGTTCCTCGTCGCTGCCGGCATCGGCCTGGTCCTTGCCGGCGCGCTGCCGGCGGCCGCCGGCGAGCCGGAACCCCCCCCGCGGGGCGTGGTCGACGCCTCGTTCCTCGACCGGTTCGTGCCGCGGGACGACGACGGGACCTTCGTCGAGGTCTCCCTGACCGGCCCCCTCCTCGAGCTGGCGGCGCAGGTCCTCGAGGGCCAGGACCCGGAGCTGGCGGGGATGGTCCGCGGACTCCGCTCGGTGACCACGCGGGTCATCGAGCTGCCCGACGACCCGGACCGGGCCGCCCAGGCCACCCGGGCCCTGCGGGAAGTCGCGGACCGCCTGCGGAAGAAGGGCTGGCAGCCCCTGGCGCGGGTCCGGGACGGGGGGGACGAGGTCCACGTCCTCCTCCTGCCGGGGGGGAAGACCGTGGACGGCCTCACGGTGATGGTCCGCAGCTCCGATGGGGAACTGGTCTTCGCGAACATCGCCGGGAAGATCGACCTGGCCCGACTCGGGGAGGTCCTGCGGAACCTCGACGTTCCCGGCATGGACGAGGCCCTGTCGGCGCTGCCCCGCGGCGATGCCGCCGGGAAGGGCGGGGCGGGACCGGGCGGGAAGGACGCGCCCGCCGGGGGTGACCGGGAGGGGAAGCGATGAGCCGCCCGGGAGCCCTCGCCGAGGGGGTCGGGCTCGGCCTGCTGGTGGTCGCCGGCCAGGTCCTCCTGCTCGCCGGCCTCGCCTGGCTGACGGTGGCGCCGCTGTCCTTCGCCGGGGCCCTGCCCCCGGGGGCGCCTCCCGGAAGACCGGTCGTTTCCCTCCACGTGGGCCCCGTGCTGCTGGCGGGGGGTGCGCTGGCCGCGCGGGTCGCCCGGGACGTTCCCCTGCCCCTGGCCGCCCTCCGGGGGGCGGACATCGAGATCTACGAGATCGACGACGACGTCCCGTCCGACGTGATCCGGGTCCCGCCCGGGACGGGCTGGGTGCCGGTGGTCCGGGCCCGGGACGACGAGGACCTGGTGGGGATCTTCGCCCGGGTCGAGGGCCGGAGAATCCGCGCCCTCGAGGTGATCGCCGGCGACGGCGACAACCTGGTCCGGGTCCACGTGACGGGGCGGGTCGAGCAGGCGCTCCGGGCCCTCCTCCGCTGGGGCCTGGCGGAGGGCTGGGACGGCCCTCTCGTCCGCGTCACGAACGGCTCTTCTCGGCCCGGGCCGCCAGCTCCCTGATCCGCTCGAAGTCGTCGAGGGTCTTCCAGTAGGCGAGGCCGCCGCAGACCATCCGGTCGTCGCCGGCGGGGGCCACCCGCATGACCAGCATGTCCAGCTGAACGCGGGCGCCGGCAATCTCGAGGATGATCGAGTAGATCAGCCCTCCCACCCGGATCTTCTCGAGGCAGCACCCCCGGGGAAAGTAGAAGGCGATCCCCCCGAGGCTCAGATCCTTGAGGGGCTGGCGGTGATGCTCCCCCAGCGGCCCGGGAAATCCGAAGTCCAGCATGGCGCCGGGAAACGCGTACCTTGCGTGGCTCCTCCGTTCCCGGCCGGAGGGCCGTTCCTCGAGCCTGGCCGGACGGACCTCCTGATCCCTCGTGGGGGCCATCGGCGCCTCCCGCGATTCCTCCCCGTCCCCCAGCCTAAACATAGGTGGCGACAGGCAGCGGGGTCAAGTCGTACCCGGGCGGGCGGGGGTGACGCCCCGCCGGATCAGTCTTCGGGGGGCAACTCCCTCTCCAGCTCGGCGACCAGCTCCTGGAGGGCGAGGATCTCCTCGTCGTCCCGGGGGTAGACGAAGGCGCCGCAGACCGAGCCCCGGGTGTGGTCGGGGGTCAGGTGCATGACGAGCAGGTCGCACCGGATCTCCCGGCCCCGGACCTTCAGGGTCACCCGGCGGATCGAGTCTCCCACCTCGAGCCCGGGCAGGTCGTGGGCGAGCCGGAAGGAGACGCCGCCCGCCGAGAGGTCCTTCATTTCCATCGAGCAGGGGTGCCCGGTGGGGCGGGGCCAACCGAACTCGACCCGGGCCTCGTCCCCCGGGGTCATCGGGATGCGCGGGTGACGGCGACGGCAGGCGGTCCGAACGGTCATCGGTCTCCTCCGGCGGGGCGGCCCGGCGGAGCGGCCGCCTCGCTGCTAACGTAGGCCCGGCGGGCCCGACCGGCCACGCCCCCCGGGACCCCGATGCCGCATCCTCCCCGCGCCACGACCGCGTCCCACCCGGCGGACCGCCGGGCGGCCCTCCTCGCCTGGTACCGGGAGCACCGCCGGGACCTGCCCTGGCGGCGGACCCGGGATCCCTGGGCGATCCTGGTGGCGGAGGCGATGCTCCAGCAGACCCGGGTCGAGACCGTGGTCCGGCGGTACGACGACTTTCTCGCCCGGTTCCCGACCCCGGGAGCCTGCGCGGACGCCGGCGAGGAAGCGGTCCTCGCGGCCTGGGCCGGGCTCGGCTATTACCGGCGGGCCCGGTCGCTCCACCGGGCGGCCTGCCGGATCGCGCGGGAGGGGTGGCCCCGGACGGCCGGCGAGCTCCGGCGGCTCCCCGGGATCGGGCCCTACACCGCCGCGGCGGTGGCGTCGATCGCCTTCGGGGAGCCGGTCCCGGTGGTGGACGGGAACGTGATCCGGGTGGCGGCCCGACTGATGGCCCTCGACGAGGACCCCACCCGGGGCAAGGGCGCCCGGCGTGTCCGGGCCCTCGCCGCCGGGCTGCTCGACCCGGAGGCGCCGGGGGACGCGAACCAGGCCCTGATGGAACTCGGGGCCACGGTCTGCCTTCCCCGCGATCCCCGGTGTCCCGGGTGCCCGCTGGCTCCCTCCTGCCGGGGCCGGGCCGCCGGCGGGCCCGAGCGCTGGCCCCGGCTCCCGGCCCGGGCCGCGGCGGTGCCGCTGGTCCGGGCGGCGGCCCTTCTCCGCGGGCGCGGGACGCGGGAAACGTTCCTCTTCCGCCGAGTCCCGGAGGGGGAGCACAACGCCGGCCTCTGGGAGCTCCCCTCCGTCGAGCTGTTCCGGGGAAGGCCCGGTTCCCGGGCCCGGGGACCGGGCCCCTCGGCCCGCACCCGCTCCCGGGTGGCCCACCTGCTGCGCGAGGCCGGGCTGCCCTCCCGGCTCGAGGAGTTCGTCGGCGAGATCCGCCACGGGATCACCCGGTACCGGGTACGCCTGCTCGCCTGGCGCGGGGTGCCGGGCACCGGCTTCCCGGACCCCCTTCCCCGGGACCATGCCTGGTGGACGGCGGAGGAAGCGCTGGAACGGGGCGTGCCCGCCGCGACGCGCAAGGTGCTCGCCCGGGCCGGGCTCCTTCCCGGCGCCGGCTGAGCACCGCCCGGGGCCGGCAGACGGGGACACCCTGCCCCGGGCGATCGATCCCCCGCGGCGAACCGGTTGCCCGGCCGGCTCCTGCTTCAGGCCTCGCCGGTGAGGTAGCGCATCACCTGCCGCACGGAGAGGAGGCCGACCAGTTCCTCGCCGTCGAGGATCGGCAGGTGCCGGTGGCCGTCGACCCCCATCCGGTGGAGCGCCCACGCCAGGGGATCGCCGACCTGGAGGGTCACCGGGTCGTGGGTCATCACCTCCCCGAGCTGGGTGGTCGCCGGGTTCCTGCCGCGCCCCGCCACCCGGACCACCAGGTCCCGCTCGGTGAAGACGCCGATCAGCCGGCGGGCCCTGTCCGTGATGAAGACGCACCCGTCGTCCCGGTCCCGCATCGCCTGGACCGCCTCGAGCACCCGGGCCGAGGGGGCGTAGACGATCGGGTCCTTCAGGGGCAGTTCCCGGAGGGGCTTCCTGAACAGCGGGTTCTGGATGACGTCCCCGCCGCCGGGCAGGTCGAGGCCCGCGAGGTCCATGCCGCAGTTCTCGCAGAGGTCGACCCCGTCGATGTTGTCGTGACCGCAGGCCGGGCAGATCATGATCAGCCTCCCTCGGGGGTGCGGAACTCCTGGCGGAGCCGCGGCGGCAGGTTGACGGTCTCGTCCGGGAACTGGTCGGTCAGGAACTGGATCACGTCCCGGGTGGCGAGCAGGCCGGCCAGCTTCCCCTCGTCGTCGCGGATGACGAGTCGGCGGTAGCCGTGCTCGTTCATCAGCTCCACCGCGCGGAACAGGGAATCGGTCCGGGGGACCGTGACGGGGTCCCGGGTCATGAAGTCCCGGGCCGGGACCTTCTCCTGCTCCGCCGGGTCGCCCAGGATGTTTTCCGGCACCCGCCGGAGCACGTCCCGCTCGGAGAGGATCCCCACCGGGTTGTTCTCGCCGTCGACGAAGACCACCCCGCCGCGGTGCCCGCGAACCAGCAGCTCGATCGCCTGCCGCAGGGTCGCGTCCCCGGGCAGGGACGGCGCAGGAAGCGGACCCATCTGGGAGATGGTCGTCTCCTGCAGGATGCGTGCGATCACGTTCATCGGTTCGTCTCCCTCCCTTCCTCCGGGTCGGGGACCCCGAGAGTACCCGATCCCTCGGCCGGGCGCCGCAAGGTGCGGACCCGCCCCTGGAAGGTCCCCCCCTCCTCCACGCTGAGGACGGGGCGTTCCAGGATCATCTCCCCGCGAAAGGAGCCCCCGGGGGCGATCACGGCGGACCGCCGGACCACGGCGGTTCCCTCGAGGACACCGTGCACCGCCAGGTCGTCCACCTCGACCCTCCCGGCCACCTGCGCCTTCTCCCCGACGACCAGGCCTTCCCCGACGAGAACGCCGTCGCGGACCCGGCCGTCCACCCGGAGGACGCCCTGGAACGAGACGGTCCCCCCCGAGACGGCGGTCTCCTCGCCGAGCCAGGCGTTGATCGGGCCGCGGCCCGCCGGGGTCCGGGCCATCAGGAGCCGGCTCCCTCCCCGAGGGAGGCGAGGAGCCGGTAGACCCGGTCGAGGTCGTCACCGTCGGCGAAGCGGATCTCGAGGCGCCCCGCCCCGGAGCGGCCGAGGTGGATCCGGACCGGCGCCCCGAGGGCCCGGGAAAGCCGTTCCTCGGCGGCGACGACGTTCGGGTCCCGCTTCCCGGACTCCGGTCTCTTGCCTTCCTGCCGCCGGCGGACGGCGTCCTCCATCGCCCGGACGGACCAGCCGAGACGGGCGGCCCGGGCGGCGAGGCGGACCTGGTCCCTGCGGGACGGAAGGCCCGCCAGGGCCCGGGCGTGGCCCATCTCGAGGGAGCCTTCCTCGAGCAGGCGCTGGACCGGCTCGGGCAGGTCGAGGAGACGGAGGTAGTTGGCAACGGTGCTGCGCGGCTTGCCCACCCGGGCGGCCACCTCGGCCTGGGTCAGGCCGAACCGCCGGACCAGGACGCGGAACGCCCGGGCGGTCTCGAGGGGTCCGAGCTCGTCGCGCTGGATGTTCTCCACGAGGGCCAGCTCGAGGAGGCGCTCGTCCGGGATGTCCCGGACGATCACCGGGACCGTCTCGAGGCCGGCCCGCTCCGCGGCCCGCAGGCGGCGCTCCCCGGCGATCAGCGTGTACCCGCCTCCCGGCTCGCGCCGGACCAGGAGGGGCTGGAGAACCCCCGCCGAGCGGATCGACGCGGCCAGGGAGTCGATCTCCTCGTCGCTGAACCGGGTCCGCGGCTGGTGCGGATTCGGACGGATCTCGTCGACCCGGACCTCGCGGGGCGCCCCCCCGGGGGCGGCGCGGGACGGGTCCGCGGGGGCGGGACCGGCTCCCGCGAGGGGATCCGGGCCCGCGGCGACGTCCGGGATCAAGCTGCCGAGGCCCTTCCCCAGGGCCCTACGCTTCGGCTGTCCCTTCACGTCCCAGGATCTCCTTGGCCAGGTCCAGGTAGGCGTGGGCGCCCTTGGACCTGGAGTCGTAGAGGAAGATCGGCTTGCCGAAGGACGGGGCTTCCCCGAGGCGGATGTTGCGCGGGATGACCGTGGAGTAGACCGCCCCCCGGAAGAACTGCATCACCTCCCGGGCCACCTGCTTCGACAGGTTGGTCCGCTCGTCGTACATCGTGAGCAGCACCCCCTCGACCTGGAGGCGCGGGTTGAGGGCCCGCTTCACCCGGCGCAGCGTCTCGATGAGCTGGGTCACCCCCTCGAGGGCGAGGTACTCGCACTGGATCGGGATGATCACCGAGTCCGCCGCCGTGAGGGCGTTCACCGTCAGGAAGCCGAGGCTCGGGGGGCAGTCCATCAGGACGAAGTCGAACCGGCCGTCCACGGCGGCCAGGAGGTCCCGGAGGCGGAACTCCCGCCGGGGCAGGTCCACCAGTTCCACCTCGGCGCCGGTCAGCTCGTTCTCGGAGGGGCACAGGACCAGGTTCTCGAGGTCGGTCTCGAGAAAGACCTCCTCGAGGGGGACGCCCTCGATCAGGCAGTCGTAGATGGTCCGCCGGGACGGGTCCCGCTCGTGCCCGAGGGCCCGCGTGCTGTTCGCCTGGGGATCCAGGTCCAGCAGGAGCGTCCGGCGGCCGGCCAGGGCCAGGCCCGCACCGAGGTTGACGGCGGTCGTGGTCTTGCCCACGCCGCCCTTCTGGTTCGCGATCGCGATGGCTCGTGTCATTGCAGACCCCGGAAAGCCGACGCGGCGGACCCGTGGCCAAGCCGGCCGCGCGGAGACCGGGGTGGAGGATACCACAGGGGACCGGGAGGCTGGGGAACAACGCCGCCGACAAACCACCTGCGCTCTTACTGTAAGCCATGCATCTCCTGGTTATTCAATCACTTCCCATGACCACACCTCTCCGCTGTTCCACGTGGAACATTCCGCCTCCCGGGAACCGACACCCGGCCCCAGGGGGGCGCGGGCAGGGCCGACTCTCCCGCGCCGTGCGAGACCCGGCAGTCCCGG
>CAZOTT010000007.1:18723-50263 GCA_964582785.1 uncultured Acidobacteriota bacterium
CGCGCCCCCGGGACGGCGGGCAAGCGCCTCGCGGCAAGCCGGCAGCGAGGCGGGGCGGGAAGCCCGCCCGCGCCCCCGGGACGGGCCACCACGGCCCAGGGCCCACCATCAGGCCGGGACCACCCCACGGAATGTTCCACGTGGAACATTCCGTCCGCGGACAACCCGATCCCGGCAACCCCCTGCCCCACCCTCACTTGCGAGTGTTCCACGTGGAACATTCCCCCCTTGCGCCGGGGGCCGGGACGGGGCACCCTCTGGCCGGTCGGGGGAACCCTCCCCCGTCACGCCTTCGAGAGGCAGCGCGGCCGGAAGATGAAGAACCTGCAACCCATCGTGGTCGTCGGGGGTGGACACGCGGGCGTGGAGGCCGCCCACGCCGCGGCTCGCCTCGGGGCGAACGTGGTCCTCCTGACCCTCCGGAAGGATGCCCTGGTCCGGCTCTCCTGCAACCCTTCCGTCGGGGGAATCGGGAAGTCCCACCTGGTCCGCGAAATCGATGCGATGGGTGGCCTCGTGGCCCTCGCCGCGGACCTCGCCGGCATTCACTTCCGGGTCCTCAACCGTTCCCGGGGGCCCGCGGTGCGGGGACCCCGGGTCCAGGAGGACTACGACGAGTACCCGCGGGTCATGGGGAGCCTCCTTCAGCACCCTCGCATCGAGATCATCGAGGCGGAGGCGACCGGGTTCCACGTGGAACAAGGTCGCCTCGCCGGCGTGAAGACGGCCGACGGCCGGGTCGTTCCCGCGGCCTCGGCCGTGGTGACGACCGGAACCTTCCTCCGCGGCCGCCTGTTCCGGGGAGACGAGGTGGTCGAGGGGGGACGGATCGGGGAACCCCCTTCCGTTCTCCTCCACGAGGCGTTCGTCTCCCTCGGGATCCGCCTCGAGCGGTTCAAGACCGGGACACCGCCCCGCCTGCTCCGCGACTCGATCGAGCCCGAACGTTTCGAGCCCCAGCCCGGCGACCCGGTCCCCGAGCCTCTCTCCTTCGTCCACCTGGGCCCCGACCGGTTCGAGCCCCGCCTTCCCCAGCTCACCACCTGGCTCGCCCGGACCACCCCCCGGGTCCACGAGATCGTCCGGAAGAACCTCTCCCGGTCGGCCCTTTACGGGGGAAGGATCCGCTCCCGGGGACCCCGCTACTGCCCGTCGTTCGAGGACAAGGTGGTCAAGTTCCCCGACCGGGACCAGCACCTCCTCCACCTGGAACCGATGGGGATCGACCACCCGTGGGTCTACCTGAACGGGTTCTCCAACAGCATGCCCGCGGAGATCCAGGAGGAGATGGTCCGGGCGATCCCCGGGCTGGAAGACGTCACGATCGCACGGTACGGCTACGCGGTGGAGTACGACTACGCGCCCCCGACCCAGCTCCGTCCCAGCCTGGAGACGACGGTCCTCCCGGGGCTCTTCCTGGCGGGCCAGGTCTGCGGGACGACCGGGTACGAGGAGGCGGCGGCCCTCGGGCTCGTCGCCGGGATCAACGCGGTGCGGTCCGCCCTGGGCCTCCATCCCTTCGTCCCGGACCGGTTCTCCTCGTACCTGGGGGTCTTGGTGGACGACCTGACGACCCGCGGCGTGCTGGAGCCGTACCGGATGTTCACCTCCCGGGCCGAGCTTCGCCTCTCCCTGGCGCCGGACACCGCGGACCGGCGGCTGACCCCCCTCGGCGAGCGGCTCGGGGTCGTCCCCCGGGACCGGGCGGCCCGGGCCCGGGCCCGCTGGGAGCGGATCGAGGCGGCGCTCCGGGCGATCGAGCGGGAAGGAGACCTCGGCGCCTCCCGGCCGGCGAGTCCGGCGGACCGGATCCGCAGGGGAGAGGACCCGGAAGCGGTGCTCCGGGAGGCTCTCGCCGGCCTGCCGGGGCTCGGGCCCCGGGACCGGGAGACCCTCGTCAACCTGGTGCGGTACCGGGGCTACCTGGAGCGGGAACAGCGGGAGGCGGACCGGCTGCGCCGCGCCGAGGCGGTCCGGATTCCGCCGGGCTTCCCCTTCGCGGACCTCCCCGGCCTGTCCACGGAGATCCGGCAGCGCCTGTCCGAGGTCCGCCCCCGGAGCCTCGGCCAGGCCGCCCGGATTCCGGGCATGACCCCCGCGGCCCTGGCGCTCCTGGCGGCCGCGCTGGGGCAGGGGAGCCGCAGGCGGCGGGAGACGGCCCGGTGAGCAGCCCCTCTCCGCCCCCGGATCCCGGGGCGGCCCGGGAGGCGATCGCCCGGGAAGCCCGGGCCGCCGGGATCGAGGTCCCCGCCCACGCCCTCGACCCTCTCGCCCTGCACTTCCACCTGCTCCACACCTGGAACCGGCGGATCAACCTGACGGCGATCCGGGACCCGGCGGAGGGGATCCGGCGGCACGTCCTCGAGGCCCTCGAGGCCCTCGAGTGGCTCGACGAGCTCACGGGAAACGGCCGGGGGACGCCGGTCCCGGTGCTCGCCGACCTGGGCTCGGGCAACGGGTATCCCGCCCTGCCGCTCCTGGCCGCCCGCCCGGAGCTCCGCGGCCGGCTCTGGGAACGGGTGGCGCGAAAGGCGGACTTTCTCCGGGCGGTCCTTCGCCGGACGGGCATGGGGGGCCGGGTGGAAGTCGTCGAGCGGAGCTTCGGGGGAGCGTTTCCCGAGACCCCGGCGGTCGTCACCCTGCGGGCCTTCCCGGATCCCGCGGAAACGATCACCCGCCTCCTGGGGAAACCTGTCCGGGCAGCGGGTGAGGCCGAAGCGTGGTCGGCGCGCCGACCATCCGTGCTCGCCTGGCTTTCCGACAGGGATGCCCGGGAACTTTCCCGGCGGCTGGCGGACCTGCCGGGGATCGGGACGCGGATCCGCCCCCTCAGGACCCGGCCCGGGGGAAGCCTCTTCCTCGCGGCCCCGCGGGCAACCTGACGCCGGGGGAAGGGGAGGGGGTTCCCGCCGGCAGCTTTCCGGCCATGGTCACCCTCCCCGGGAACAGGGCACAGGACCCGGCATGGCCACACCCGGCGCACCCGGTCCCGGTCGACCCCTGGTCAACCCTGCGCGCCCGGAGGCCCAGCGAACGCCAGGCGAACGACCCGATCACCGCCAAGGCGGTCCCCAGGATGCCGGCTCCCACGAGGGTTTCGAAATCGACCATTCCGCGGTTCCTTTCCTCGGCTAACATACAGCATGCATCCCGTATGCCAGCCGCGCAACCGTCTCATCCCGAGACCGGCCCGGATCTCCGGGGGACCCCTCACTTCCCGATGCAGAACCGGGAGAAGATCCGACCGAGAACCCGCTCCGGGTCCACGTCCCCCAGGATCTCCCGGAGGAACCGGAGGGCCTCCCGGAGGGGAAGCGCCACGGCCTCCGGGGGCTCACCCCGCCCGGCCATCCCCGCCGCTTCCCGGAGGGCGTCCGCCGCCCGGGCCGCCGCTTCCCGGTGGCGGGCGGACGCGAGGGCGACGGAGGGGAGGGGAGCGCCGCCCGGGGCCCCGGCCGCCGCGGCGATCCGGGCCCGGAGTTCGTCCATCCCGGCCCCGGTGACCGGGCTCACCACCAGGGACCCGGGGGAGGGAGGCCGGTCCCCGGGGCGGTCCGCGTGGGTCGCCACCCGCAGGTGGCCGGGGGCCACCTCGCCGGCGGGGCGGAAGGGGTCGGCCAGCGAGTACACGTCGAGGACGACGGTGGCGCCCTCCGCCACCGAGAGCGCCCGCCGCACGCCTTCCCGCTCGGCGAGGCTCCCGGTCTCCCGGACGCCGGCGGTGTCGACCAGGATGACCGGCATCCCGCGGACCAGGATGGTTTCCTCCACGGTGTCCTGGGTGGTCCCCGGCTCGGGGGTGACGATCGCCCTCTCCCGCCCGACCAGCGCGTTGAAGAGGGTCGATTTCCCGGCGTTCGGGGGCCCGAGGAGGACGACCCGCACCCCCTCCCGGACCCGGGCCGCCAGCTCCCCGGCGGCGAGCAGTTCCCGGAGGCGTCCCTCGAGATCCCGCGCCCGGCGGGAGATCTCGTCGCCCCCGGGGCCCAGGTCCTCCTCCTCGGCGAAGTCCAGCCCCGCCTCCAGGTCGGCGAGCAGGTCCAGGACGGCGGCGGCGACCGGCTCCAGGGCGGCGCCCACCTCCCCGGCCAGTTGCCGGGCCGCGATCCGCGCCTGGGCGGGGGTCGCCGCCAGGACCAGGTCCCGCACCGCCTCCGCCTGGGCCAGGTCCAGCTTGCCCGCCCGGAGGGCCCGGAAGGTGAACTCCCCCGGCTCCGCGGGGCGCGCTCCCGCCGCGACACAGGCGCGGACCAGCTCGTCCACCACGACCGGAGCGCCGTGGACGGACAGCTCCGCCAGGTCTTCCCCGGTGTAGCTGCGCGGCCCGGGAAACCAGGTCGCGAGGCCCCGGTCGATCGGGACCCCTTCCCGGTCGAGGACGTCCCCGAGCACCGGCCGCCGCTCCGGCAGGCTCCCGCCGCCGGCGGGGCGGAACACCCGGGAGAGTACCTGCCGGCTCCCCGGGCCGGAAACCCGGACGATCGCGATCGCCCCGGTCCCCGGCGGGGTCGCCGGGGCCACGATGGTGTCGTTCCGGTCCGGGTCCAGGACCATGGGCGTTTCCCCCGTTCCGGCATCACCCTAGCAGCACCCGCCGTGAGGCGGGAGCGCCCCGCCGGTTGACAAGCGGTCGCCACCGGGTTGCAATCGCCCCTCGGCGGCGTGTCGTCCCGGCACGCCGCGCGGGAGGCAGAACAACGATGAACGCGACCCGGACCGTCCTTGCCGTTCTCCTGGCCGTCGTCCTCGGCCTCGGCCCCGCCGTCGCGGCGGCGGGGGCCGCTGCCGGCACCGCCCAGCTCCGGGGGGTGCTCCTCGACGCCGAGGGGATGCCCGCCCACGGCTACCAGGTGGGCCTCCGCAACGCCGACGGGGACCTCTTCCTTTCCACCGCCACCGGGCCCGACGGCTCGTTCGCCGTGCAGATCGTGCCCCCGGGGAAGTACGAGCTGGTCGCCTTCGCCCCCGACGGGTCGGAGTTCCCGGTGCTCTCCAAGCCGGTCACCCTCAAGGAAGGGCAGGTGGCCCGCCTGGAGATCCGGCTCGGCGCGAAGGGGTTCGCTCCCGGCCACGCCCCCGCCCGGGCCGCCGCCGCGGCGGGCAAGGGGGGCGGGGCGGCCGCCGCGGGCGCTGGCGGAACGACCGCCGCCGCCGCCGGGGCCCTGGCCTCCTGGTGGCTGCCCCTGGCGGTCGTCGTCGGCGGCGCGTTCGCGGTGAACTCCCTCGACGACAACGACCCGGGCCCCGAGCCCGAGGCGTCGCCCAGCAGCCCGCTCTGACGGGCCCCGGCCCGGGGGGAGGGGGGACCGCTTGATCCGGCTGGCCGCGCTCGCCCTCCTCCTTCTCATCGTGCTCGTCGGGGGCCGGCGCACCCCGGCCCGGTTCCCGGTGCCGGCGGGGGTCCGCCTGCTGTTCGTCACCGGCTCGGAGTTCCTGGTCGTCGGCGTCCTCCTGGGCCCCCAGGTCCTCGGCATCCTGGACCCGGCCGTGATCGCCGCCCTGCGTCCCTTCGCCACGGTGGGACTCGCCTTCATCGGGCTTCACTACGGCCTGCAGCTCGAGATCCCCCTGCTGCGGACGATCCCCCTTTTCTATTCCGTCGGACCGGCGGTCCAGGCCGCGGGCGGGGCCCTGGCCGTCGGGATCCCGGCCTGGTTTTGGCTCCGGGCCTGGCCCGCGGACACGCGGGAGATCCTCGTCGCCGCCCTGGTTCTCGCCGCGGCGGCCGCCTGTTCCACCCCCGCCCCCCTGGACATGCTCGCCCTGGACCGCCGGTACGCCGCCTCCCCGGTCCTCCGGATGCTCCGCCACCTGGCGGAGATGGGGGAACTGCCGGCCCTCCTGCTTTTCGGACTCGCCCTGTGCGGCCGTCACCGGGAGCCGGTGATCCCCGGACAGCCCTCCCTCGCGTTCCTCCAGTGGCTGGGCCTGGCCCTGGTCCTGGGGCTGCTCTTCGGAGGTGTTCTTTCCCTGCTGCCCCGGGTCGGGAAGGTAGGGACCGGGCGGCTCCTCGTGGGCGGCCTGGCGGCGGCGTTCTTCTTCGGCGGGATGGCCCGCTACCTCCACCTCTCGCCCCTGTTCGTCGGGTTGCTGGCCGGGATCACGGTGGCCAACGTCCCGGGGCCCCGCCGCCGCGTCCAGGCCCTGGTGCACCGCCTCGAGGGCCCGTTCATGATGTTCCTCCTGCTGGTGGCCGGGGCCGCCGCAACCCTCGCCAGTCCCCTGGGCCTGGGGGTGGGCGGCCTGCTGGCCGCGGCGGCGGCGCTGGTCGCCCTCCGGCTCCTCGGCAAGGCCCTGGCCGGGCTCGTCCTGGCGCGCACGACCCACGCCCTGCGCAACCCTCCGCCCGGCTTCGGCCTCGGTCTCGTCGCCCAGGGAGGGATCGCCGCCGCCCTCGCCCTCGACTACCTGGAGTCCGGCCCCGGCCCCTTCACCTCGGTCGTCCTGGCGGCGACCACCTTCGCGGTGCTCGTCACCGAGCTCGCGGCCCCCTGGATGATCCTCCGGGTGCTCCGGGGGGAGGGAAGGGGAACGGCCCGGGAGGAGAGGCCATGACCCGGCTCTTCCGGTACGCCGGCCTGGGCGGCGTCCCGGACCGCCTGCGGACCACCGTGCCCTGGGCCCTCCTCTTCCTGGCGGGCACGGCCCTGCTCATGGCCCTGGTCCGGTGGATCCCGGCCATCGTCAGCCCGGCGCGGAGCGGCGAGATCACCCTGGCGATCGGCTTCCTCCTCCTGTCCGGGTGGTGCGCCGGCCTCCTCGCGGAAGCGATCGGGCTTCCCCGCCTGACCGGCTACATCCTGGCGGGGATCGCCGCGGGGCCCTCGGTGCTCGGCCTGCTGGACGCGGACCTGGTGGCGCGGCTCGGCCCCCTCGACGACCTCGCCCTGACCTTCATCGCGCTGGTCGCCGGGGGAGAACTCCACGCGGACCTCCTCCGGAAGCGATGGCGGTCCCTGGTCACCTGGGTGGGGGCCCAGGCCCTGCTGGTCCCCCTGGCGGTCGGCGCGGGCCTCCTGGCGATCCACCGGCTGGTTCCCGTGCTGCCGCCGGGCCCCGGGGCGGCGGCGGGCGCCGCCCTGGTGCTCGGCGCCCTGTCCCTCGCCCGGTCCCCCGCCGTGACGATCGCCCTGATCGACGAGTCGGGCTCCCGGGGCCCCTTCGCCGAGACGACCCTCGGCGTCACCATCGCCCTCGACACCCTGGTCATCCTGGCCTTCGCGGCCGCGGTCTCGGTGGCCCGGGTCCTCGGGACGCCGGGGGCCCGGCTCGACCTTTCCTTCCTGGGATTCCTCGCCGCCGAACTGGCGGCCTCGGCGCTCCTCGGGGGACTGGTCGGCCTCGCCGTCCTCGGGATCATCCGGGCCTTCCGGGTGGACCTGCCGGTGCTCCTCGCCGCCCTGGCCTTCCTGGTCACCCGGCTGTCCCGGGAGGTCTCCCTCCTGGTGGCCCACGGGGCGGGGGTTCACGTCCAGCTCGAACCCCTCCTGATGGGCCTCGTCGCGGGGATCCTCGTCCAGAACGTCTCCCGGGAACGGGAGGCGTTCACCGGGGCCCTCGAAAAGGTCTCCCCCCCGATCTACGTCGCCTTCTTCGCCCTCGCCGGGGCCCGCCTCGACGTCTCCGTCCTGGCGCGGACCTGGCCCCTCGCCCTGACCCTGGTCCTCCTCCGGGTGGCCGCCCTCGCCGGGGCGGGGTGGGCCGGGAGCGCCCTCGCCGGGGACCCGGTCCGGTGGCGCCTGCTGGCCGGGCTGACCTCCGTCAGCCAGGCCGGCGTCAGCCTCGGCCTCGCGGCGGAGATCGGGCGGCGCTTTCCCGGGTGGGGGGAGATCCTCGTGCCGGCGGTGCTCGCCGCGATCACCCTGAACCAGGTGATCGGCCCGCCTCTCCTGGCCTGGACCCTCCGCCGGGGGGACCGGCTCCCCGCCCCGGACGAGGGGGAGCGCGGGGGGGACGGGGGTCCTGTACCCGGGCCCTGAACGGCGGTAGATTCTCGGCTGCGCGTCCGTCCCCGGCGGGACGGGCGGGGGAGAGGGACGATCGATGACGGACCGGGCGCCGCGGGAGCCGGCCCCGGGGAACCGGTCCCCCGGGCCGGAAGATGACCGGACCAGGCCGGCGCAGCGGGACGGCCGCGTCCTGCGGTTTTCCCTCCTCCGCCCCGGGGCCGTCTTCGCCGGGCGCTACGAGATGCGCGACCGCCTCGGGACCGGCGGCACCGGCGAGGTCTACGAGGCTCTCGACCGGGTCGCCGACGAGCTGGTCGCCATCAAGGTCCTCTTCCCCCACCTGGGCGAGGCCGACGCCCTCGCCCGGCTGCGCCGGGAGCTCCACGCCGTCCGCCAGGTCCACCACCCCGGCATCGTCCGGGTCCACGACATCGGCGAGCACGACGGGCTCCTCTTCCTCGTCATGGAACGCCTCCACGGGGAGACCCTCGCGGACCGGATCCGGGAGCGGGGGGCCCTCGCCCCCGGCGAGATCCGCCGGATCCTCCGCGGCATCCTCGACGCCCTCGCCGCCGCCCACCGGGAGGGGGTCCTCCACCGGGACGTCAAGCCCGCCAACGTCTTCCTCGACCGGGACCCCGGCGGGGACGAGCGGGTCGTCCTCCTCGACTTCGGCCTCGCCCGCGGCGCCGGCGACCTCGCCCTGACCGCCACCGGCCAGTTCCTCGGCACCCCCCGCTACGCCTCCCCCGAGCAGGCCCGGGGAGAGCGGGTCCTCACCCCCGCCGCCGACCTCTGGTCCGTGGGCATCCTCCTGTGGGAGATGGCCGTCGGCGAGGCCCCCTGGGGCGGGGAGGGAACCCTCTCCCTCTTCTCCGCCCAGGCCCGGGGCAACCTGCCGAAACCGCCCCCCGCCCTGCGGGACCTGCCCCGGGACCTCCGCCGCCTCCTCGACTGGCTGCTCTCCCCGGACCCCCGGGACCGGCCCCGGGACGCCGGGGAGGCCCTGGCCGCCCTCGCGGCCGGCCGGGGCGCGTCCCTCCTCCGCCGCCTCCGCTGCGCCTGGCGGGCCGGGGGCCGCCGGCGGGCCGGGATCGCCGCCACCGCCGCGGCCGCCGCCTGCGCCGCCGCCCTCGTCCTGTTCTTCCCCTGGCGGCTGGAGGACCCCCGCCTGGGGGACACGGTGGTCCGGGCCCGGTCCCTCGCCGGCCTGGCCGTCCGCACCTTCGAGATGCCGTGCCCGGTGGGAGTCGGCGCCGTCCCGTTCCCCGCCGGCCGGCCCTGGACCCGCAGGTGGTACGTCCGCCTCGCCCCCGACGCCTTGAAACCGGGATCGCGCCATCCCTTCCCGGAGGACTTCCCCCTGGGGATCGCCGAGGTGGATCTCCTCCTCGGCCGGGTCCGTTCCCCCCGCCTGACCCGGCGCCAGGTTCACGCCCTCGTAAATCCCCGTTCCATCGGCCGGGTCCGTTCCCCCCGCGTGGCCTGGCTCCGAGAGCACCCTTTCCCCCACGGCCGGCGCCACGTCGTCCCCGGCTACGACGGCGTGATGGGCGTGGCGCGCCTCGTGTCCTTCCGCCACCTTCGCAGCCCCCGGGGATACCCCCTCCTCGGCGCCATCTACCATCACCGGGGCCATTCCCCCAGCACCCTGCTCCTGTTCTCCCCGGAGGAACCCGACGACTTCCTCACCCTGGACGGGGACGGATATTTCTACTCCGGCCAGGATCCCATCGAGGTTGCGGCGGCGCCCGGAGGTCCGCCCCGCCTTCTCGTCGTGGCCCAGCACGCCAACCGGTTGGACGATCGCCTGGCCCTGGTCGCGGTGGACCCCCGGGTCGCACGTACCGGGTCTCTGGAAACGGCTCCCCCGGTCACCGGGAATGCTCAGCACCTTCGTCCCGCCTGGACGACCTACCTGGGAGGGCAGATGACCGCCGTGGAGCTGGAAGCGGCCGGGGACCGGGTCCTGGTCCATGACCCCGACGGCCTGGTGATCCCCCTCGCCGCCGCCACGGGGACGCCCCTCCGGGCGGAAGACCGGGGAGGCATCTCACCGGAGACCTGGCTCTCCCGCCAGCGGCGGCTTCTGCTCCTCCTCTGGCGGCTCCCCGCCGCCGCGGCGGCCGGGACCGAGCCTGCCCTCGCGTCCCAGTTCGAAGACCTGGCCCGCCTGGTTCCCGGCGACCCCGCCCAGCGGGGGGTGGCCCTCGGCCGGGCCGCGATGCTGCGGGAGGCCGCGGGAGACCTGGAAGGGGCCCTCCGGGACGTCCGCGCCGCCCTCGCTCTCGAGCCCGGACTCGCCGGGCACTGGAAGCGCCTGCTGGACATCCTGGTCCGGCGGGGCGAATGGAACGCCGTCGAGGACCAGGTCTTCGGAAGTTCGCGGGAAGTCACCCTCGGCCGGGACCTCGTGCTGGGGGCGCTCCTCGCGGGAAGGCCCGAGAGGGGACCGGTGGTCACTGCGGGATGGGAACTCGCCGCCCGGCGGGGTGATGAACTGGTCTCCTACTACTGGGGATACACCCGGGCGATCCTGGCCCTCCACCGGGACGACCCCGGCGCCGCCGCCCGGATCGCGGCCTTCCCCGTCATTCCCTGGAAGCTGTACCCCGAGTTCGCCTACCTCGGCGCCCTGGCAGCGATCCTCGACGACCCGCCCCGGCCCCGGGAAACCCTCGACCTCCTCGCCCCCCACGAGGACGGCTTCGGCGCCGGCCACGCCGTCCCCGTCGTCCCCCTCCGCGCCCTCGCCGCACGCCTCGCCGGACGGGTCCCGCCTTCCGACGGCGAGATCGAGGCGGACGTGCGCCACGTCGAGGACGCCGCCCGGACCGACATCGTCTCCCTCTACTTCCTCCCCTGGGCCCACGCCCTCGCCGCCGCCTCCGTGTCCGACCCCGCCCTCGCCGGCCGCCACGAGGCCCGCCTCCGCGAACTCCGCGGCTGCGGACCCTGGACCCGCCCCGTCCTCGCCCTCCGCGCCCGCGCGTTTCCCCGGGCTTCTCTCCCCGCCCGCCCCGGATCCCCCGCCGGCCGCCGGGCCCGGACGCGGCCCGGCTTCGGCCGACCCGGAAGGAGAGACACGTCGGCTGGCCACCGCGGATCGGGGAACCGATATTCGCCCGGGGGACAGACAGCGGGCGGGACCCGGAGGCGATGACGGGAAAGCACCGAGGCGATCCGGGCACGGGAAGAGACCCGGAGCCCCGCGGAACAGTGCGGGACTTCCTGTGGGGAGACCGGCGGCTCGGGCCGACTGTCCGCCAGGCCCTGCGCCGGCAGTTCGTCGCGCGGTCCCGGCGGGGAAACCTTTCCCAGCTCTTCATCGGCTTTCTCTTCGCCATCCTGGTGGCGCGGTGGAAGCCCGCGGGGTTGGTTGCCTGGTTCGTCGCCCTCGTTCTCTCGAGCGCGGGACGGCACGTCGTCCAGTCCCGCGCCAGGACCGACCTCGTCACCAACGGCGATCTCGTGCTGCTCCGGGGAACGCTTTTCCTGACCAGCCTCGCCTGGGCGGTCGGGATTCCGCTGTTCTTCTTCCAGCTCCCGGGCTACGCCAAGACGTTCGTTCCCCTCGTCGCCATCGGGCTGATCGCGGGTTCCGGCAATACCCTGGACAACGATCCTCCCTCGTTTGCCACCTTCGCCGGCCTGCTGGGGGGCCCGACCCTGGCAAGCATCCTGATTTCCGACCTCCCGGGCAGGATCCCCCTGGGGCTCATGCTCCTTACCATGGTCGGCCTGACGTCCATCGTCGTTCTCTTCCGCTACCGGGACGAGGTGTCCCGGCTCGCGGCCCAGGAGGAGCTTTCCCGGCAGGCCCAGGCCCTGCGCCTGCTCAACCGGGAACTCGCCCGGACCCGGGAAGACGTGGAGCGCGCCCTCGAGGTGCGGCAGCAGTTCCTGGCGAACATGAGCCACGAGATCCGCACCCCGGTCAGCGGCGTCCTCGGCATGGTGGAACTCCTGCTGGCCGACGAGGAAAACCCGGAGCGGCGGGAAATGCTGGCGATGGCCCGTTCCTCGGCGCGCTCCCTCCTGGACCTGCTCGGGGACATCCTGGAGTTTTCCCGGATCGAGGCCGGTGGGATCGAGCTCGAGGACGTCCGCTTCGACCCCCTGACCCTGGTCGAGGGCGCCCTGGCCACCGTCGCCCCGATGGCGGGAGGCAAGGGAATCGCCCTCGGCCTCGACATCGCCCCCCTCGACCTGCCGTCCCTGCGGGGCGACCCGGGACGGCTGCGGCAGGTCCTCGTCAACCTCCTGGGGAACGCCGTGAAGTTCACCGAGGAAGGGGAGGTCGTCCTGCGGGTGCGGGGGAGGGAAGTCCCGGGGGACCCCCTGGTCTACGAGACCACCTTCGAGGTGATCGACACCGGGATCGGCATCGACCCCGCGCGGATCGAGACGATCTTCGAGCCGTTCCGGCAGGAGGAGGCGAGCACCCGGCGCCGGTTCGGCGGCAGCGGGCTCGGCCTCGCCATCAGCCGGGAGATCGCCCGGGCGATGGGCGGGGAGGTGGAGGTGGACAGCGTGCCCGGGGAGGGGTCCACCTTCCGGGTCACGATCCCCTGGAGGACCTTCGAGCGACGGGAACGGGAGTTCCCCACCCGGGAGGCCCTTGCCGGGAGGCGGGTGGTGGTCTTCGACCCCCATCCCCGCTGTGCCGCCGGGCTGGCGGGGATCCTCGAGGCCCTCGGAGCGCGGGTGACGATCGCCCCGCGGCCCCCCGACCGGTGCCTCGATCCACCCGGCCTCGCCTTCCTCGACGCGGCCTACGCGGAGGCTCCCGGGGATCACCGTTGCCGCTGCCTCGTCCTGGTCCCGGCCGGTACCGCCCCCCCCGGCCTGCCGCCGGGCCGGGAGACCCTGCTCCGGCCGGTCACCCCCTCCTCCCTCGCCGATCGCCTGGCTCCCGGGGCGGGGGAGGTCACGGGCCCCGCGGGGGACGAGCATCCCCTGGCGGGCCTGCGGGTCCTCGTCGCGGAGGACCACCCGGTGAACCGGGCCTTCCTCCGGCGGTTCCTCGAGCGCTGGGGAGCGGAGGTCCACCTGGCGGGGGACGGGCGGGAGGCCCTGGCGCTCCTCGAGGAGCGCCCGGTGGACCTGGTCCTGATGGACATCTCGATGCCGGGGATGGACGGGCTCGAGGCGACGGAACGGATCCGACGGGATCCCCGGCGCGCCGGTCTCCCGGTGATCGCGCTGACGGCCCACGCCTTCGAGGAGGACCGGCAGCGGTGCCTGGCCGCCGGCTGCGACGACGTGGTCACCAAGCCGGTGGCTCCCGAGAAGCTCCTCGCCGCCATCCGCTTCCACGCCCCCGACGCCGCGCGCGCCTGAACCGCCCCCCGGCGAGCGGCCGCGCCGAGGGAGGGCTATTCTCCGGGCATGGGCGACGCACGGCCGGGCGCGGGTGCCCCCGCGGTGGTGCTCCTTTCCGGCGGTCTCGACTCGGCGACCGTCCTGGCCCTGGCCCGCCGGGACGGGTTCGTCCCCTACGCGCTCTCGGTGGACTACGGCCAGCGGCACCGGGCGGAGCTGGCCGCCGCCCGGCGGGTCGCCGCGGCCCTCGGGGCCGCCGCGCACCGGGTGGTTCCCCTGGACCTGGCCTCCTTCGGCGGATCCGCCCTCACCGACCCGGCGATCCGGGTCCCGAAGCACAGGAGCGCCGGGGAGATCGGCGCCGGGATCCCGGTGACGTACGTCCCCGCCCGGAACACCGTCCTCCTCGCCCTCGCCCTGGCCTGGGCGGAAACCCTGGGCGCCTTCGACCTGTACCTCGGCGTGAACGCGGTCGACTACAGCGGCTACCCGGACTGCCGGCCCGCGTTCCTCGAGGCGTTCGAGCGTCTCGCCAACGTGGCCACCGCCGCCGGGGTCGAGGGCCGCGGCCGCTTCCGGGTCCGCGCCCCCCTGCTGGAGCTGTCGAAGGCGGAGATCGTCCGGCTCGGGACGGAGCTCGGGGTCGACTACTCCCTGACCGTCTCCTGCTACGAGGCGGACGGCGACGGCCGCGCCTGCGGCGCCTGCGATGCCTGCCTCCTGCGCCGCAAGGGGTTCCGCGAGGCGGGCCTGCCGGACCCCACCCGCTACCGCTGACCGGTCCGGGGCGCCGGGGGGTGCCCGCGGGCCGGGCCCCCGCCGCCGGCCGGCGCGCTCCCGCGGGCCGTCCCGGCGAGCGGGGCGCCCGGGGACGGAGCCACCGGGACGGGGAATCGTCGCCCCGGCGTTCGCCGGACGCGAGGGGGCGCCGGGCCGTGCGCCCGGCGCCCGCCCCGGACCCCCGCCGGCCGGCTCAGTCGCCGACGGTGATCGTGGCGACGGTCTCGGCCATTTTCACCGGCCGGGCCTCGTCCTCCGGCACCTCGAGGAAGCGGGCGACCGAGGAAACAAGCTTCGAGTACCAGGCGGTGGCCCGGATCGTCACCGGCCCGGGCGCCACGTCCTTCGGCAGCTTCCAGGTGAACGTCTCCGGGACCGCCGTCAGCGGCGGCAGCCGGTAGTCCGGCCCGAAGCTCTTCGTGTTCCACTGGGCGACGGTCATCCGGCCCTTCGGGTCGAGGTACGGCAGGCGGTAGATCCGGTCCCCGGCGGGGACGTCCCCGTCCCGCTCGAGGCCCCGGAAGTCGGCGAGGCCCATGATCTCTCCCAGGTCCTGGTAGGCGAGGGTCCCCGGGGACGAGATCGTGTAGTCCTCCCCCTCGAACCCCTTCCGGTCCACCGGCAGGTGAAACACCCTGCCGGTCGAGTCGATCGCCTCCACGTGGAGCCAGACGACGCGCTCCTCGGCGGAACCGGTCGGGATCATGTGGCCGGCCTTCTGGTTGATCACGTTGGCGTGGATCGTGACCGTCTCCCCGGGCTTCGCCGAACCCGCGTCCGGCACCAGCTCGATCTCCACCGCCCCGGCGAGGCGGGCCTTCGTGTGCGCGCCGAAGAAGAGGTGGGTCCGCATGTCGGGGTGGGTCTCCCCGCCGACGTCGGGAGCCGGGTTCCCCTCGGTGCGGGTCATGTGGCAGTCCTGGCAGACGACCCCCTGCTTCCCGTAGGGGCTCTCCTTCCACTCGAGGTGGGTGGCCTTGACCCACTGCCCCCAGGGGTCCTTCTCGTTGTGGCAGGTCCCGCAGAACTCGGCGGTGCCGAGGAACGGGTTGACGGCGATCCCGTGGTGGGGGCTCTTCCGCCCGGGACGGGTCCCCTGCATCGTGTTCCCCGGCGCGATCTCGTAGTTGAAGTTGAACGGCGTGTCCCCGCGGAACCCGGTGATCGAGTGGCAGACGGTGCAGGCCACGCCGTCGTTGGCCCGGGTCTTCTCCGCCACCGGCTTGGGCGGGATGTCCCCGGCGAGGAAGGCCAGGGGAGCATGGCACCCCATGCAGCCCGCCTTGACGCCGGCGACCTTCTTTTCCTTCATCGCGTGGGGAAGGGCCAGCTTGAAGTACTCGACCTCGTCCCAGCCGTGGACGAACGACCTCGACATCATGCCCCGGGCGTGCTGGGCGGCGATCTCCTCGTGGCAGCCGGCGCAGGTCTCGTCGTCCTGGAACTTTTCGTAGGGAAAGATCCCGACGGCGGCCTGCTTCGGCTCGGGAAGCGGATCGTCCTTGCCCACGTGGGCCATCACGAGGGCCACGGCGGCCATCCCGACAACGGCCACGGCGGCAGCGGCGAAAAGGAATCTCGGTTTCCTTCCGTGCATGGCGACCTCCTCGTCTTCCCGGTGAAGGATCTCGTCCGGTGGGGCGGGGCGCCCCCGGAACATGGTACCAACTCCAGGGCCGGTCACCGGCCGGGCCGGGCCGGACCGACCACTTCCCCCGGCAGGGGGAACCAGCGCAGGGGCTCGATCTCGTCGTCCAGGCGGGCCTCCCCGGGGCCCACCAGGTCGTGGCGGTCCGCCGCGGCGGCGAAGACCCGGCGGGCCTCCTCGAGGTACTCGGCGAGGGCGGTCTCCGGCTCGAGGATGTGCTGCGCCCGGTACTGGAGCTTGCCGTCCAGGTACCGGAGGTCCCGCAGGGAGAGCAGCCCCTCGGTCCCGGGGTGCTCCCGGTGCCGCCAGAGCCCGGTCTCCGGGAAGAATTCATAGTCCGGCAGCAGCTTCCATCCTTCCCGGGCGACGAGGTGGACCGCCTCGAGGATGTACTCGAAGACGGTCTCCGAGATGAAGTAGTTGAAGTTCACCCGCACCCAGCCGGGCTTGATCCCCTCGCATCCCTGCTCGATCGCCCGCCGGTACCGGGCGGACTTCTCGAGGTCGATCCCGAGGAGCCGGTGCCCGTAGGGGCCGGCGCAGGAGCACCCGCCCCGGGCCTGGATCCCGAACAGGTCGTTCAGCAGGGCGACGACGAAGTTGTGGTGGAGCCAACGGTCCCCGTGGCGCACCACGAAGGACACGATGGACAGGCGCTTCGCCCGGGGGTTGCCGAGGATCAGGATGTTCTCGTCCGCGGACCACGACTCGATCGCCCGCCGGACGAAGGACTCTTCCCGCTCCTCGATCAGGTCCTCGCCCACCGCCCGCTTCAGGTGGAAGACCAGCCCCGCCCGGATCGACTCGACGATCGCCGGGGTGCCTCCCTCCTCCCGGTGCTCCGGGTCCGGGAGGTAGGTGTGGTCGTTGAAGCTGACGTAGCTGACCGTGCCCCCGCCGGGCACCGTGGGCACCGTGTTGCGGCACAGTTTCCGCTTCACCACGAGCACCCCGGGGGTCTGGGGGCCGCCGATGAACTTGTGGGGCGAGATGAAGATCGCGTCCTTCCAGGCAAGGTGCCCGTCCGGGCCCTCCCCCCGGGGATTCAGCTCGATCCGCACGTAGGGCGCCGCGGCGGCGAAGTCCCAGAAGGCGAGGGCGCCGTACCGGTGGAGCAGGGTGGAGATCCCGTAGGTGTCGGAGACGATGCCGGTGACGTTCGACGCGGCGGAGAAGCTGCCGATCCGCAGGGGCCGGTCCCGGTACCGTTCCAGCTCCTCCTCGAGCCGCTCCTGGTCGATCTGGCCGTCCTCGTCCTCCGGGATCGGGACCACCTCGGCGATCGACTCCCGCCAGGGAAGCTCGTTCGAGTGGTGCTCGTAGGGACCGATGAAGACGACCGGCCGCTTCTCCGGGGGGATCCGCGCGGACAGCCGGTGCTCCCGGTCCAGGTCCGCCGGGATCCTCAGGTTCAGGATGTCGATCAGCTTGTTGACCGCCCCCGTGGCCCCCGAGCCGGTGAAGATGACCACGTCGTCGTCGGTGCCGCCCACCGCCTCGAGGATGATCCGGCGGGCGTCTTCCCGAAAGCGGGTCGTCTGCAGGCCGGTTCCGGACGCCTCCGTGTGGGTGTTCGCGTAGAGGGGCATCACCTCCTCGCGGATGAAGTCCTCGATGAAGGCGAGGCTGCGCCCGGAGGCGGTGTAGTCGGCGTAGGTCATGCGCCGGGGACCGTACGGCCCGGGCAGGGCCCGGTCCGAGCCGATGATCTCCTCGCGGATCCGCTCGATCAGCAGCTCCCCCTCGAGACGGGGGTCCGGCGCGCGCAGCATTCGGTCTCTCCCGGCGCCGGGGAGGAGTTCCCCGGTCGTGGAGCCATTCTAGCCCCGCCGCCGGGCGTTCCCGGGGCCGGGGCCGCGGGGGGCACGGGCTCCCGCCGGGGTGGCCGGCAGCCGACCGGCGGAAGGTTCTCTTTTCTCGTGCCACCTCTCCCTGGCGCGGGAAGGACTTTCCTCTCACGGGCCGGCGGCCAGCTCACGGAACGTGTCTCTCGTGCCGACCTCCCCCGACGCGCGCGAGGGACTTCCCGCTCCACGGGCCGGCTCAGGGGGGCGGGGAAGGCAGCTCGGCGACCGCCGCCTGCGCCTCCCGGGCCAGGAGATCGGCGAGGTCCGGGTGGCAGGTGAGGACGAGCACCTGCACCTCGCGGCCCACGTCGGCCAGGACCCGGGCGGCGGCGGCCCGGCGGGTGGGGTCGAAGTCGACGAGCACGTCGTCGAGAACCAGGGGCGGCGCCGGGCCCCGGGCCGCCACGTCCACCGCGAGGGCGAGGCGGAGGGCGAGCCAGAGCTGTTCCCGGGTTCCCCGGGAGAGCTCGTCCGGGCCGAGGACCGTACCCCCGGGTCCGCCGATCTCCAGCCCGTCCCCCTCTTCCCGGGGCCGCACGAACCGATGCCGGCCGCCGGTCATCGCGTCCAGCCACCGGGAGGCGCGCCGCAGGACCGCCGGCTGGTGCCGTTCCCGGAACCGGCGCAGCGCCTCCCGGACCAGCGCCTCCCCGAGGGCCAGCCGCTGCCAGGCGGCCACGGCCTCCGCCAGTTCCTCCTCGACGGACCGCAGTTCCTGCTCCAGGGCGGGCAGGTCCGTGTCCCGCTCCAGCCGCTCCCGCTCCGCGCGGAGGGCCCCGAGGCGCTGCTGGTGTTCCGCCAGGGTGGCGTCCAGCTCGCCGAGGCGGGTCTCGATCGCCTCCCGTTCCGCCCGGCGGGCATCCCGGTCGGAGCCGGCGAGAGCCCGCTCGACCTCGTCCGGGTCCCGCCCGGAGACCAGTTCCCGTTCCCGGGCCTCCAGCTCGCCCAGGGCCGCGGCGATCTCCGCCGCGCGGGCCCGGGCCCGGGCCTCCCCGGCGACCCGGGTGGACAGCTCGCCGACGGCGGCGGCCAGCCGGGGCAGGGGATCCCCGTCCCCCGCCGGGGAGCGGGTCCCGCCGGGACCCGGCGCGGGAAAGGGGCCGGGAGGGGGGCCGTCGTCTCCCTCCGGGGAGCCGGTCCCGCCGGGACCGGGGGCGGGAGCTCGCCCGGGGGACAGATCGCCGCCTTCCGCGGGGGAACGGGACGCGGCGACTCCCGCCCGCTCCAGGAGGTCCCCGGCCGCCTCGCACCAGGCGGCCACCCGCCGCTCCCGGAGGGCCCGGTGCGCGTCCAGCCGGTCCAGCTCGGCGAGGGCCGTCCGGGCTTCCCGCGCCCGGTCGAGGAACGCCAGGAGGCCGTCCATATCGTCCACCCCCGGCAGGCCCCGTTCCCGGAGGAACGCCTCCCACGCGGCGTCCGCCGCCTCCGCCCGGCGCTCCGCGTCCCGGACCGCCTCTTCCGCCCGGGCCCGGTCGGCGGCGGCGGTTTCCCGGCGGGCCTCCCCGGCGAGGAGCGCCCGGTGACGGCGGCGCGCCGCCGCGGCGGCCAGGCCCGCCAGGACCAGGGCGACGAGCAGGGCGAGGAATCCCGCCCGCGGGTCGTCCCGGGTGGCCAGCAGCCAGCCCCCGAGCGCCAGGGCGAGCCCGGCCAGCCCCCACGGGAGCCGGTCGGCGATCTCCCCGCGGGGAGCAGGGGCCGCGGCCAGGAGTGCTCCCTCCCGTTCCCGGGCGGCGGTGGCCGCGGCGCGGGCGTCCCGGAGCCGTTCCCGGGCCTCGTCCCGGGCCCGGGCCAGGCGCAGCGCCTCCTCCCGGAGCGCCCCGGAGGGGGGCAGGGCCTCCAGGCGCTCCCGGTTCCAGTCCTCCCCGAGGGAGCCCAGCAGGCCCCGGGCCCGTTCCTCCAGGCGCTTCCGGCGGGCGTCGAGCTCCCGGAGCTCCTCCCGGGCCGCCCGGGCGGCGGAAAGGTCCCGCTCCAGCTCCCCCAGGGCGGGGGCGAGGCGGTGGAGGCGGTCGTCGAGGGGCAGGCCCGCCCGTTCCCGCTCCAGGGCCGCCGCCCGGGCCCGCACCGCCGCCAGCTCCTCCACGGCGGCGAGAAACGAGCGCCGGGCGGCGAGCCGGCGCCGCTCCTCCCGGAGGGACTCGATCTCCGCGGCGATCGCCCGTTCCTCGCCCCGGTCCGCGGCGGCGGCCGCCGCTTCCCGGAGTTCCCGCAGCCCGGCGGCCAGCTCCGCCTGCCGGTCGAGGAGGCGCTTCACCCGGCAGTCCCCCCGGGGCGCCGCGAGCTCCCGGGCCCGGGCGGACAGGTCCCCGGCCAGCTCCCGCGCCCCCGCCCCGGCGCCGGTCATCCCCGCGGCGAGCAACCTCCCCTCGAGGGACTCCCCCCCGAGGCGGCCGATCTCGGCCAGGTCCGCCAGGTCGAAGAGGAATACCTTCCGGAACAGGTCGAGGGTCGTCCCCCCGACCAGGGCCGCCAGGTCTTCCTCCCCCCCTTCCGTCCCGTCGGGGCGGACGACCCGGAAGTCCCGCCGGGTCCCCCTGGTGTGTCTGGCGAGCCGCCAGGTCCCCCCCGGGCCGGCCAGTTCCATCTCTCCCCCGGCGGCTCCCCCGCGCAGCGGGGGGAGGGGAGGGTTGACGCCCCGCCCCGACCACGGGGCGAAGAGCATCCAGCGGAGGAACGCGAGCAGGGTGGACTTCCCCGCCTCGTTCGGCCCGGCGATCACCTGGACGCCGGGCGCCAGGGGCCCGAGGACGAGGTCCCGGTGGATCCCGAACCCGTCGATCCGCAGGGACCGGACCCGCACGGGAACCGCTCCCGGGAAACGCCCGCCGCCCGGCCCGGTCACCGGCGGTCCCCCGGGCGCCACCCCGGCCCGCGAGCAGCGTGGGCCGGGAAAGGGAGCCGGGCTTCCCCGCAATCCGTGGGAGGAAAAGGCCCCGACACTGCCGGCCTCCGCATCGGTCGCCCGGGCCGGGGTTCCTTCCAGGACCACCGATGGAGAGTGCGGCCCCCGTCCCCGGTGCACTGGCCCCCGCGAGCCACCGCGCCACCACCGCGTTCCGGGCGGCCCGCGCACCACCCCCTCACGGCGCCTTCTCCCCGCCCGGCTCCCCCCCGGGCTCGGCGAGCAGCCGCGCCAGCACCGCGTGTCCCGCTTCCCGCAGCTCGCCCGGTCCCGGCACGGGCAGGGCATCCCCGAGCACCCGCCGCACCGCGCCGAGCCGGGGCATCTTGTCCGCGACCTGCCGGGCGAGGTTCGCCGCTGCTTCCGGGTCGTTCTCCAGGTCCACGAGGAGGGCGGCCAGTTCCCCGGCCAGGTCCCGCCGGCCGGCCAGGTTCGCCGGCTCCCCCCCGGCGGACAGGCGGAGCCGCGCCCACGCGAGCCCCTCGGGGGCGGCGTCCCGCAGCTCGGCGAGGACCGCCTCCTGCCGGCCCGGCGCGAGGAGGGCCGACCCGGGATCCCGGAGCGTGACCCGGGCCCGGGCGATCACCCCCCGGCCGCCGGCCGCGTCGAGCAGTTCCCGGCCCGCCCCGGCGAGCCGGTCGAGCAGCGGGCCGTCGCCGGCACCGGCGGGCAGCTCCACGTCGATCTCCTCGAACCGGACCCGGTCGAGGGGCCGGAACTCCGCGGACACGACCCGGCCGTCCTCCACCTCGACGAGCATCCCCCCCTTCGCCCCCCGCTCGCTCGGCTTGAAACTCCTGCCCTGGGTGTTCCCGGGGTAGACGATCCACGCTTCCCCCCGCTCGACGACCTGCCGGCGATGGACGTGCCCCAGGGCCCAGTACCCGTACCCGGCGGCGAGGAGGTCCTCCCGGGAGCAGGGGGCGTACGGATCGTGGCCCTCGGTCCCGGCGAGGTTCGCGTGGAGCAGTCCGACCTCGAGGAGGGGCCCTCCCGGGGTGCGAGGCGGCCCTCCGGCGGCCCCGGCGGAACCGGCTCGCGGAAACCGGGCCGCCAGGTTCCGGGTTTCCCGGGGACGGCCGTGGCTCGCGCCGTGGACGAGGGCGAGCGGCACCCCCTCCCGGGCGACCGTCGCCGTCCCCGGGCGCCCGCCGGGGAAGAGGGTCACGCCGGGCACCGGCTCCGGGAGGACCAGGCCCGGGTTCTCCACCGGGTCGTGGTTCCCGAGGACGAGGAACGAGGGGATCCCGTCCCGCGCCAGTTCCCCCAGGACGCGGCGCAGGCGCAGGGCCCCGCGCAGCCCCCGCTCGGGCCCGTCGTACAGGTCGCCGGCCAGGAGCACGAACGCCACTTCCTCCGTGCGGGCGAGAGCGGCGATCTCGTCGAGGACCCCGAGGGAGGCGTCCCGCAGCCGTTCCGTCCAGCCCCCGGGCAGGGACGCCACCCCCTCGAAGGGAGCATCGAGGTGCAGATCGGCGACGTGGAGAAACCGGAAGCGGGCCATCGGCCCCCAGTGAACCAGCCCCCGGCCCCCGGGGCAAGGGCCACCCGCTGGTCCCGGAACGCCGCCGGCAGCGGGTGGTGGCAGCGGCGGTCACACTCCGCGGGCGGCGATGTGGCGATGCAGGTGTTTGACGCCGGCGGGTGGTGGCAACGGCGGTCACACTTGCAACCGGTGGCCTGATGAACTGTGAAAATCGCACGCGACCACCCTTCGGAGGGCTGTTCGCGTCCGACATTCTCCAATCTCCTCCCCCGGGCACCCGGCCGGCGACCTCTCGGCCGCCAGGCGCGAAGGACTCGGCGACCCGCGACCGGGTTTCATGACATCTCCCCCCGAAATGTCACCCCCCGGGACACATCCCCCCCCGAAGTGTCCCCTTCCCGGCCGGCGCGGTACCCCGCACGAACCCGGGCCGGCGGGGCACCTTGCACGCAACCTCCTTTATTACACCAGGTTACGTCCCAGCACGCCGAAGCCACCGCCGACTCCCGGACCGCGCAAGGCGGCGAGGGACCTCCTGGAGGGGACATTCACGGGGGGGATGTGCGGGTCGGGGTGACAGAAGGAGGGGGGATGTGACGCAACGGCGAACCAGCCCCGGTTTCCGCCACGAGGCCGACGGGAGGCGCGAGGAGCGAAGCCGGGGGGATGTGCGGGCCGGGGTGACAGGAAGAGGGGGGTGTGACGCAACGCAGGGATGCGCCCCAGCGACCGGCGGAGAATCGGGCTGGCTGGTCCCGGGGGGTGTGAGTGGCGGCCCCCGAAACCCCGGCGGGGCGCCGCGCCGGACCCGGGGGCAGCATCCAGAAGGAGCGGCGGGCCGCCGGGAAGCGGCCGACTCCGGCGAGCCGTGCGAGACCCGGCAGTCGCAGGGTCCGGAGGGCCGAAGACCAGCCGCGAACCGGCGGTGGCGCCCAGCACCCGTGGCGGGCCGGACGCCGCGCCCCCGGATGGGAGGTGCGCCGGGAATGGAGGTTGCGCTCCCAACCAGGGATTCAGGACGACTTCCCGACGGGGCAGCCGGGGGCGGCGACCCGCGGCGGAAGGACCTTTCCCGGCCGGCGTTTCCGCGGAACCCCGGCCCCGTTCCCGGCGCACCTCGGGCTGCGTGCGGGATAACCCGCGAAATGGCAGGCAGGGTGTCGGATAACTCCCGATCTGGCAGGTCGGGTGCGGGATAACGCCCGTTCTGGCAGGTTTCGGCGCCGAAATCGCCCGGAAACCTGCCACAGGCCCCGTTATCCGACACCCCCCCTGCCGGAATCGCGGTTATCCCGCCCGTTTCGCCGGCGGCGAGGTCGCAGCCGCCAGGAACCTGCCTGGGTCGCCGTTATCCCGCTCTTCCTGGGAGGTGTGCCGGGAACAGAGGCCGGATGGCGGCGAAAACGGGAGGCGGGACAAGCGTTTGCCCTGACCACCACCACACCCGCCATCTCGGGCAGAAGCTCTTCCAGAAACACCGTTTGAGAGTGCGACCCCCCGTTTCCGGCGCACCATCCACCGGATGAAGCGCCCGGGCGGCGGCCGGCCAGCCACCAGGCGGGGAAGACCCCGTGACCGCCGCCGGTTGAGACGGCAAGACGGCCGGAGGCCGCACCCGGCGGATCCCGACCTCGCCGAACCGCCGCCACAACCGACGCACCGGTCCCCCGCCCCGAAAACGGGTGGGATAACCGCCTTTCTTGCAAGAGGGGTGTGCGATAACCCCCGATTTTGCAAATTTCGGCGCGTTTTCGCGCTCGAGACTTGCAGAACAGGCCGTTATCCCGCTCGAAACTTGCAAAATCGCCACTTGTCGCACACCCCCATTGCAAATTCCCCCGTTATCCCACCCTTCTCCCCGTCGACCCGGTGGACGGCGGCCGACCGGCGGGGGCGGGCCCGCGCACCCCGCCCGCCCGGCCGCGACCAGCACCCGTGTGGGGCGACGGTGGGAGGCGGCCACCGCTGCTCCCACGGCCCGGGAGATGCACTCGCTGCCCGAGGCGTTGGGGTGGTGGGAGGCGGCCACCGCTGCTCTCGCGGCCCAGCACCCCCCCGACGGCGGGAGAAGCGGCCCGGGGCCGGGAACACCAGTCCTCCCGTTTCCGGCGTACCTTTCGGGAGGACCGGGGCGCGTGGTGGGCGGAGGCGCCCCCCGCAATCGCCGTCCGGCGGAAGCGGCGGGACGGGAAGTGGGAGATTGCCCGCGAGGAGAGGACCGATGCTCGAGCCGGGAACGTGGAAGCGGGACGGGGACCGGGCAGTGCGGCCGGGCGCGGCGCCCCGGGCCGATCGCGGGGCGGAAGTTCCGCGCCAGACCCGGGCGAGGCGGCCGGACGGGACAGCCCGGGCGGTCCGGGCGGCGGACGCCACGGGCAACAGCCCGCGGGCGGCGCTGGCGGGTCACCGCCGCCCCCGTCCCCGGCGCCCCCGGTGGATGCTCGTCGCGGGGGCCGCCCTTCTCGCCGTGCTGGCGGCGGCGATCGGCGGGGCGCGGGCGGACGTGGAGATCAGCGGGACCGTCACCTCCGAGGAAACGGGGGAACCGCTGGTCGGAATCACCGTCGGGGCCACCCGCGCGGACTCCTGCGAGGGCCTCGCCCCCGGGGAGAAGATCCCGGTGGAGGTGACCGCCGTCACCGGCGAGGACGGGGTCTACCACCTGTTCGTCGACGAGACCGCGCCGGGGAGCGACCGGGTCTACGTCTTCACGACCCACGAGACGGTCTTCAACGAGGTCTGGCCCGCGACCGACACCCACGCGATGGTCCCCTGGAAGGCGGACGTGGACGACCCGGCGGCCCGGACGGTGGACGCCAGCGGCGGGGACGTCACGGGGATCGACTTCTCTGTCGCGTCCTCGAAGCGCACCGAGTACGTCCTGATGCGGGACGGGGTGACCCACCTCGGGACGGACGTCTGGCTTCCCTCCCGGATTCCCGGCATGTCCTGGGACACCCTGCTCAAGCGGACTCCCTACGAGCGCGGGACTCCCCCGCGGATCTTCATCGACGCCGACTACGCGGTGGTCATCAACTCGACCCGGGGACGGGAGGACTCGGAAGGGGAGGACGGCGTCTTCGACGACGACGGCTGGCTCGAGCACCAGGACGGCTACGACACCGTGGAGTGGATCGCGGACCAGCCCTGGTCCACCGGCCGCATCTGCACCTTCGGTGGCTCCGCCCCCGGCATCACCCAGTACCTGGTCGCCGGCGCCGCCCCGCCGCACCTCGTCTGTTGCGTCGCCGAGATCGCCAGCGCCGACTTCTACCACCACATGAACTACCCGGGCGGGGAGTTCCGCAAGCACATGGTCGAGACCTGGCTCGACGGCCAGGGTTCCTCCTACAAGCTGGACGAGATCTGGGCGCACCCCGACGAGGACGGGTACTGGAACGAGCGGAACCTGAAGAACCGTCTCGACCGGGTGGTCGTCCCGATCCTCCACATCGGGGGCTGGTACGACATCTTCAGCCAGGGGACGGTCGAGTTCTTTCACCTCCTGCAGCACCAGGGAGGGGAAGGGGCGCGCTGGAACCAGCGGATGGTCGTCGGTCCGTGGATCCACGGCTGGTACGCGAGCCCCTGGCAGGGGGAACTCCAGTACCCCTGGAACAGCGTCTTCGCCGACTACGACGACCTGGTGCTCCGGTGGTACGCCTTCTGGCTGCGGGGGGAGGACAACGGCATCCTCGACGAGCCTCCCGCCCGCTACTACGTGATGGGACCGGGCCTGCCCGAGGGGGCGAACGGGCCGGGGAACACCTGGCGCGAGGCGGACGACTGGCCGCCCCCGTCCACGGAGAGGGCCTACTACCTGCACCCCGGCGGCCTGCTCTCGACGGACCCGCCCCCCGCGGGAGGAGCGTTCGCCGAGTACGTGTCCGACCCGGACGACCCGGTCCCGACCCGGGGCGGCGCGAACCTGTACGACGACATCGGCCAGGGCCCGATGGACCAGCGGCCCGTGGACGAGCGGGCCGACGTCCTGACCTGGGAGACGCCCGCCCTGCCGGAGCCCCTCGAGATCTCCGGCCCGGTCCGCCTCGAGCTGTGGGCTTCCTCCGACCGCACCGACACCGACTGGGCGGTCAAGCTCGAGGACGTGTACCCGGACGGGCGGGCGATGCTGGTCACCGACCTCATCCTGATGGGCCGCCACCGGCTCGGGTTCGACCGGGAGGACCTGCTGGTGCCCGGGGAGATCCACCACTTCACCGTCAACCTCTGGGACACCTCGATCACCCTCGCCGCGGGCCACCGGCTGCGGGTGGCGATCGCCTCCTCGAACTGGCCGCGCTTCCGGATGAACCCCCAGACCGGCGAGCCGTTCCACCAGGAAACCCATACCGAGGTCGCGACGAACCGCGTCTACCAGGACGCGGACCACCCGACCCGGCTGGTCGTTTCCGTCGTCGACCCGGCGGCGGTGACCGGCTGCCGGCCGGAGGCGTACGTCACCGGCCTCTCCGTGGAGAAGCTGGACGGCGGGGACCGCATCCGCCTCGCGTGGGATCCCGTGGAGGACGACTGCCACCGCCGCTACCGGGTCTACGCGGGGAACCGGGCTCCCTGGCCGTGGATCGTCCGCCACCGGGTCGGCGCCACGACCGCGACCAGCTTCGAGACGGACGAGGACGGGATCTTCTGGCAGGTGGTCAGCGAGGGAACCGACGGCGGGAACGGTCCCCATGGCTCCCCCTGACCGGGGGGCGACCTTGCCGCGGGGACGCCGGCCGCCCCGGGCGGCACCCCGGGCACCGACCGCACCCCGACCGGCGGGCGACCTTGCCACGGCGACGCCGGGCTCCCATAAGGTTCTGCCACGATCCGAAGCCGGCCCCGCGGACCGGGGGAAAGGAGTCCCGCCCATGACCCCGATGGATGCCTTCTGGATCTTTCTCGTCCTCGTGTCGCTCCAGCCGGTCCTCAAGCAGAAGATGCTGGAGGCGGCCCGCCAGCGGCTGATCGCGGACCTCGAGAAGAAGCGGGGCAGCCGCGTGATCCTGCTGGTGCACCGGCAGGAGACGATGTCCCTGCTCGGCTTCCCCGTGATGCGCTACATCGACGTCCACGACTCCGAGGAGGTGATCCGCGCGATCCACCTGACCGACCCGGACGTCCCCCTGGACCTCGTCATCCACACGCCCGGCGGGCTCGTGCTGGCCGCCACCCAGATCGCCCGGGCCGTCCGGCGGCACCGGGGCCGGGTGACGGTCTTCGTTCCCCACATGGCGATGTCCGGCGGGACCCTGATCGCCCTCGCCGCCGACGAGATCGTGATGGATCCCCACGCGGTCCTCGGGCCGGTGGACCCCCAGCTCGGCCAGATGCCGGCGGCGTCGTTCCTCGAGGTGGTCGACCGGAAGCCGATCGAGCAGGTGGACGACGAGACGCTGATCATGGCCGACATGGGACGCAAGGCGATCGCCCAGCTCCAGGAGACCGTGCTTGAGCTGCTCGGGGACCGGTACCCGGAGGAGGAAGCGCGGCGGATCGCGAAGACCCTCTCCGAGGGCCGGTGGACCCACGACTACGCGATCACCCCGGACCACGCCCGACAGCTCGGCCTCCACGTGACGGAGAACGTCCCGGCGGAGGTCTACAAGCTGATGGAACTCTACCCCCAGCCGAAGCGCACTCTGCCCTCGGTCGAGTACATCCCGGTGCCCCGCCAGGCGGGGAACGGCGCCTCGCACGGGGCGAACCGCCGCCGCTGATCGAACCGGCCGGTGGGCCGGGGGGCGCCCGGGAGGCACGGCGTGTCGGCCGGACGCTACCTTTGCCCCGGGAACCGGGGACGGCGAACCGGGGGGTGCAGGGGAGAAGCGGCGTGACGAACGAAGGCGACGGGGATCCCGGGCGGGCCCTCCCGCCGGGACCGCCCCTTCCCCGGGAACCGATCACGGCGGACCGGGGGGTGCAGGGGAGAAGCGGCGTGACGAACGAAGGCGACGGGGATCCCGGGCGGGCCCTCCCGCCGGGACCGCCCCCGGGAACGGGGCGGCGGCCTCGCGCCCGGCTGTTCCTCCTCCTGGGAGACGTGCTGGCCATCCCCCTGCTCGCGGTCGGGCTGCTGGCGGGGATCATCGTCGTGGCGCTGGCGGCCGGAATGCCCCTCGACGCGGGGAATGCCCGGGCCCTGCTCGAAGGGGAGAACCTTCCGGCGGCGGCCGTGGGCCGGGATGCCAGCGCGTTCCCCCTCGCCGCCCTCGCCTCGCTGCCCCTGGCCCTCCTGGCCTGGACGCTCCTCGCGGGGCGGCGCCAGATCCGGGGCAGGTTCCGGGTGGACCGCGGAGTCCTCGGGACCGGCGTGCTCGGCGGGGCCGGGATGCTCGCCATCGGGGCCGTCGGCTCCCTCGTCACCGGGGCCGGGTCACCGGCGGCGTTCGCCGTGATGCGGGCGACCCACCCCGCCATCGTCGTCCCGCTCCTGGTGGTCCTCGCTCCCCTCGGCGAGGAGCTCTACCTGCGCGGCAGGCTCTACGGTCTCCTCGAGGAGGGCGCCGGCCGCCCCTGGGCCTACGGCGTCTCCGCGGCGGTCTTCGCCCTGCTCCACCTGGCGGGAGGCCTCGACTACCTGCCGCTGGTGCTGTCCTACGCCGGGATCGGGCTGCTCCTCGCCCGGCTCCGGGACCGGAGCGGGGGCCTCGTCGCCCCCCTGGTCGCCCACGCGCTCAACAACCTGGCCGGCGCCCTCGCCCTCTACCTCGCCCCGCCGTCCTGACCCGGGAGACGTATTCCGGGGCGGCAGGGCCCACCCCCGGGGCGAAACCATCTCCATGGGTCCGGCCGCGGCCCCGCGGCGCCGTCGCGGCGGCCCGGGGGCGGCGGGCCGTTTCCTCCGGGCGCCCGGGGCGCCCGCGGTTCCGGGGTGCCCCGAGGTCGCCCGGGACCGTGTCCGCTTCTTGGCGGGCACCGTGCCCCCCCGGGAGGCCGCGGCCGGGTCCCCGGTTCCGCCCCGCCCTTCAGGGAGCGCAGGCGTCGATCGCGTCCCCGGGCAGGCAGGTCTCCCCGGGTCGCTGCCGCCGCTCCCCGCCGGAATCGGTCCCGTAGCTGCCCTCGAAGGCCCCGTCGTTCGGGACCACGATGAAGAAGTCGGCGTCCCCCGTCCCGCCGGGGACGTCCGCCTCGCCACCGCCCACCGCGCAGAAGCCCGGCTCCGGGGCGAGCGACGACCAGCCGGTGTGGAGGTCGCCCCGGTAGATCCCCGCCGCGGTCCCGGCCCCGCAGCCGTCCCCCCACGCGAGGTGCAGGGAACCGTCCGCGTTCCGCCCGACGGCGAGGCCGTCGATGACCCCGGGAGAGGAGACGGAGAACGGCTCGCAGGAGTCCTTCGTCACGCCGTCGAGGTGCAGGTCGTCCACGTTCCAGCCGGAGAACTGGCCCACGCCGTCGGAGGTGAGAGCGAACCGCAGGCGGAAGGAGGAGTTCCCGTCCGCCCAGGCGGAGACGTCGTGGCTGACCTGGGTCCAGGCGTCCTCCTCCAGCCCGTCCGCCGTCGACCACAGGGTGTCCCAGGTCAGGCCGCCGTCGGCCGAGACGTCGATCCGGGCCTCGTCCCCGAGCGCCACGTTGAGCCAGCGGGCGAAGTGCAGCGTGACCTCCGCCGCGTTCGAGCAGTCGATCGTCGGCGAGGTGGCGGTCGAGTCGTCGACCAGAGCCTCGTAGTTCCCCTTGAACGTGCCCAGGCCCGTCAGGTCGTTGCCCAGGACCTTCGTCCCCTCGTAGGCCTGGTCCGGGTCGGGGTTGGGGACAGGCTGGCCGGGGATCCCGGTGCCGCCGCCCAGTCCCTGCGGGGCCGCTTCCTCCCACTCGCCGTCCCCCCGGAAGAACCAGCCCCCGTCGGACTCGAAACCGTCGGACCAGAAGGTCACCGGGTCACCGGCGCCGCCGACCAGCAACCGGATCACGCCGGGCTGGTCCGGGTAGCGGTTGACCGGATCCGTGGTCCGGACGTTGACCAGGTCGAGAACCACGTCGTTCCCGCAGGGGAACTCCTGCCCGATCCGGAACCGGTAGGCGGGGGATCCGGCGGCCACGGAATCGACCGGCATGTCCCCGTACGTGGCCGACGCCGCCAGCAGGGAGACCGGGCCCGGGGTTTCCGGGTCCACCGCCAGGTCCGCCGTCACGCCCGTCCCGTCCTCGTTGCCCCGGTTCCGCAGGCGGACGGTCAGCTCCCAGGTCTCGCCGGGGTCCAGCTTGCCGTTGCCGTTCCCCTCCACCTCGACGAGGTCCACGTAGTCCTCGTAGCGGATGTCCGGCCCGGTCACCGTCACCGTGTGCTGGACCTTGTCCGAGGGGCACGCCTCGACGTCCCTGGCCTGCATCGTCACCGGTCCGTCCCACGGGCGGTGGTACACGTGGACCGGGTCCTCTTCCTCCGAGTCGATCCGCCCGTCGCCGTCGAAGTCCCAGCGGTAGGTGTACGGCCCGCCGGCGCCGCCGCTCGCCGTCCCGTCGAAGAGGATCTCCTGCCCGACCCGGGCCGGGTTCGGGTCGGCGGTGAAGTCCGCCGTCGGCCCGTCACAGACCCGCCCGGTGGCCCCGGTGACCACCAGGGCGAAGGTGACATCGTCCTCGGGCGTGTCCGGCACGGCGTCCCGGTTGACCTCCATCGCCTCGACCTCGACGACCCAGACGCCCTCCTCCGGGTCCTGGACGAAGACGTTCTCGACGGTGTCCACCTCGTCCCGCACTCCGCCCGGTTCGCTGTAGTTGCCCGCCTTCAGGCCGACGTTCCCCAGGTAGACGGTCCCGGAGGGCGAGGTGACCCGGAGGTCCAGGTCGTTGATCCGGTGCATGGTGGCCGAGGTCGTCCCCGGCGGGTCCGGGTAGACCATCGTCACCTTGAGCTCCGGCTCGCCCGCCTCCACCTGGACCTCGTACCGGGCCACGTCCCCCAGCTGGAGCCGCTCCGCCTCGTCGACGATGAAGCTCCTGTCGGCCCGCTCCCTGGCGTTCTTCACCGAGGGCCGTCCCCAGCCCTGGTGCATCCGGGTCAGGTCGTGATCCTCGCCGGTGAACGGGTACTGCTCGGCGGTATTGATCAGCAGGGCCTTCATCGTCGAGGCGTGGGGCTGGCGCTCGAAGACCGTGTCCCCCTGGGGGTCGGTCCCGAAGGCGTTCTCCGACCAGAGCTGCACGATCAGGCCGAGCACCCCGGCGCTCTCCGGGGTCGCCGCCGAGGTCCCGCCGAACGACGAGGTGTACCCGTTGCCGGTGGTGGTCGTGTAGATGTCGTCGTACCAGTAGCTGACGTCCGGCTTGATCCGCCCGTCCTCGGCGGGGCCGATCGACGCCCCGTTGCACCAGCAGTCGTCCGAGGGGTCCAGGGTGTCGTAGTGGTGCACCCCCCCGACCGAGATGATGTTCTTCGCCCACGCCTGGGGACGGGAGTACTGGTCGCCGGCGTTCGACTGGGACTGGAGGATCGCGATGTCCAGCCGCCAGATGATGTCGTCCATCTCCTCCGAGTAGCTGTCGTAGTGCAGGGTCCGGGCGTTCCCCCAGGAGTTCGTCTGGAAGCTGGCGAAGTACGGGTCGTGCTTCAGCTCCTCGGTGTGGGCGTACCGGTCGGTGTCCTCGTCGTAGTCGGCG
>CAZOTT010000008.1:0-2986 GCA_964582785.1 uncultured Acidobacteriota bacterium
CAGGTGGCGAGGGAACGGCGCAAGGTCAGGATCCTCCGGTTCCCGAGACCGTTTGAACGCTTTCGATATCGTGCCGCCGGGACCGCGACCTGCCGGCCCGGGGAACCGACCCGAAAGCTTCGCGTCACCATGCAGTGACCCTGCGAGTCCGGCCGGGCGGGCCGGGGCCGTCCTGGCAGGCGGTGCCGCGCTGAGGGCCGGGCGGCCGCCGAGGGCCGGCGTTCGCGCCGCCTGATTCGCCGCGGGCGTTCAGTGATTCCACGGCTTCGGCCGGACGAGCCGCGTCCGCCCCGGGTGGCTGCCGAAGGGCCGCGTCCGGGCTGCCGGAGGGCCAGGCGGGCGTCGGGCGGCTGCCCCCTCCCGCCCGGCCGCCCGGGGACCCGGTTTCCCTCGTCCATGTACGGCCGGGGGTCGGTCTGCCGGGACCGGCAGCGGGGCCCGGGCCTCGTCCGCCGGACCCGGGGGCCGAGGCGGTCGGTGCGGGCCCCGTGTACGTGGGCAGGAAGTCGAGTTCTTCCTCGTCGCAGGCGTTCACTGGCCCGGGGGCCCCGGGTGCAGGTCGAGCAGGCCGAGCACGGTCCCGACCAGGTAGAGGGATCCGGCGACCAGCACCTGGCCGCCCAGGGCCCGCGCCCGCGCCCGGGCAGCCCCCAGGGCCTGCGCCGGGTCCGCCACCACCGACAGCGGGAGCCGGAGCCCCGCGGCCCGGAGCCGTCGCTCCGCAGCGGCTGCCAGCTCGCCGGGGGAGTTCCCCTGGGGCACGCCGGGATGGGTGACGACCGCTTCCCGGACCAGCGGGGCGAGCAGGGTCACCATGCGGCCCCCGTCCCGTCCCCCGGTGGCCGCGAACAGGAGGACCCGGGGCACGGGGGCGCGCCCCCCGCGGTCCTCCCGCCGGAGGGCGGCCACGAGGGACCGGATTCCGGCGAGGTTGTGGGCCGCGTCGAGGATCACGGGCGGATCCCCGGGGACCCGCTGGAGGCGGCCGGGCCACCGCACCCCCGCCAGGCCCCGGCGGATCGCCTCCGGGTCGTCCAGCGGCAGGCCCCGCTCGGCGAGCAGCTCCGCCGCCCGGACAGCGAGGGCGGCGTTCCGCGCCTGGTGGCGCCCCGCCAGGGCCACCCGGAGGCCCGGGTAGCGGCGCCGGGGAGTCGTCACCGTGAACGATCCGTCCCGGCGGAACGCGAGCCGGACCTCGTCCCGGGTCAGGTGCAGGCGGGCCCCCCGTTCCCGGGCGACGGCGCGGAAGACCTCCTCGACGCGGCGCGGGGCGGGGCCCACGAGGAAGGGAACCCCCGGTTTCACGATGCCGGCCTTTTCCCGGGCGATCTCCCGGAGGGTCCGGCCCAGGGTCCGCGTGTGGTCCCGGGCGATGGAGGTGATCACCGCCAGTTCCGGGCGGAGCACGTTGGTCGCGTCGAGCCGGCCCCCGAGCCCGGTCTCGACCACCGCGAGGTCCACCCGGTCCTCGGCGAACGCGACCAGGGCCGCGGCCGTCATCATCTCGAAGAACGAGGGGTGCCGGGGGACGGCGCCCTGCGCCAGGGCCCGGGCCGCGGCCTCCCGCAACCGGGCAACCGTGGCCCGGAAGCGGTCCGGGGAAATGTCGTCCGGGCCGAGCCGGATCCGCTCCTCCGGGCGGACCAGGTGGGGACTCGTGTTCAGGCCGCACCGGAGTCCCGCGGCGAGGGCGATCCCGTGGAGCATCGCGGCGACGGACCCCTTGCCGTTGGTTCCGGCCACGTGGACGGAGCGGAACCGGTCCTGCGGGTTCCCGAGGAACCGGGTGAAACCCTCCGCGGTATCCAGGTCCCACTTGATCCCGCTGCCGCGCAGGGAAAAGAGCCAGGCGACCAGCGGGTCGCCTTCCGGGTGGGGGGCGGGGACGGACACGGCGGCCGATCAGGCCTCGGCGGCCGCCGGGGCCCGCCACAGCAGGCGCAGCAGCCGGGCGAGGGTTTCCCGCATCAGGTTCCGCTCGACGACGAGGTCGACCATCCCGTGGTCGAGGAGGAACTCCGAACGCTGGAACCCTTCCGGCAGCTTCTGGCGGATCGTCTGCTCGATCACCCGGGGCCCGGCGAACCCGATCAGCGCCCCCGGCTCGGCGATGTTCACGTCGCCGAGCATCGCGTAGCTCGCCGTGACGCCGCCGGTCGTCGGATCGGTCAGGATGGAGAAGAACGGGATCCGCGCCTCGTGGAGTTTCGCCAGGGCGGCGGAGATCTTCGCCATCTGCATCAGGGAGAGGGCCCCCTCCTGCATCCGGGCGCCGCCGGAGGTGGAGATCACGATCAGCGGTGCCCGCTCGTCGAGGGACTTTTCCGCCGCCCGGGTGATCTTCTCCCCGACGACCGACCCCATCGAGCCCCCCATGAAGCCGTATTCCATCGCCGCCGCGACCACCGGGACCTGCTCGATGGCGCCGGTGACGCAGATCACGGCGTCGTTCAGGCCGGTCTTCTTCCGGTAGGTCTCGAGGCGTTCCCGGTACGGTTTCGTGTCCTGGAACTTCAGGGGGTCCACCGACCCGAGGGCCGCGTCGAACTCGACCATCGAGCCCTCGTCGAGAATGGAGGCCAGGCGGTCCCGCGCGGAGATCCGGAAGTGGTACCCGCACTTCGGGCAGATCCAGGCACGCCGGACGACCTCCTTGCGGTAGATGATCTCCTTGCAACCGGCGCACTTGACCCACATCCCCTCGGGAATGCGGGCGGTCGTCTGCTCCGGCAGCTGGCGGGGCTTCTTGTCCTTGCGGAACCAGGCCATGGCGATCCTCGCGAGGCGGCCCCCGGGCCGCGCGCTGGGTGGAACCCGGAAGCCGGGCCATCCGCCAGCGTATCGGCCGGCCGCCGGCCCGTCAACGGCGGCGGTGACCTGGGGTCAGGGCGGAGCCGGGCAGGGGAAACGGGAGGACTCCCCGTGCTGTCGGGCCGGTTCCACCGGTGTCCGGTGGCTCCGGCCCCCGCCGGGGCGCCCTTCCCGG
>CAZOTT010000008.1:3086-49193 GCA_964582785.1 uncultured Acidobacteriota bacterium
CCCGCCGGGGCGCCCTTCCCGGTCCCTTGCCCGGTGTAGCGAAGCTTTCGGGTCGTGGGCCCGACCCGACCGGGGGTCGTCGCCGATGGTTTGCGACTGCGCGTAACCGTCCGGATTTTCCGCCCTGCCGGTCGGCAAGGGGGCCCGCTCGGGCCACCTGAAAGCTTCGCTCCACCATGGGTCCCCTCCCGGCCGGCGGGCGTCCCGGTGCCCCGGTTCCCCGCGGGTCCACGGGTCCACCGGTGGAGCGCGCGGAGCGCCTTGACAGTGCCCCTGGCCCGGCGTACCCTTCCCCCGGTCTCCCCCGACGGGAGAACGGGGTGTTCGTGCCCTTCCGGCCCCCGGCCGGAGGGGTTTCCCATTGCCGGGAGAGCGAATCGCCGGGGCCCCGGAAGCGCGTGCGGCGACGGGCCGCAGGAGGAGCTGGAGAGCGAGATGCCCGATTCCACCTACGTCGTCGTCAAGGACGATCTCGAGAAGGCCCTGCGCCGGTTCCGCCGGAAGGTCGAGAAGTTCGGCATCCGGAAGGCGATTCGCCAGCACGAGTACTACGAGAAGCCCTCCGAGCGTCGCCGCCGGCGGCGGCGGGAGAACGAGCGCAAGCGCCGGAAGGCGGAGCGCAAGAACGCGCGCTAGCTCATCTCGAGCCGACCAGCTTTCCGGACGCGTACCGCCCGTAGCGGCGGTACGCGTTTCCTGTTCCGACCCCGGATCCGGGGGGCCGCGGAGACGCGCCGGCCGGAGGTGCGTGAGAGAAGGGAGCCGACCGGGAGTTCCCGGTTCCCGGGGGGACAGACCGGGAGGGCCCACCGGTCCGCGCCGTGGCGGAATCCGTCCTGGCGTCCCGGCGTCGGCTCCCGGGGGAGGGCTCAGGGACGTCCCGCCGGTTCGCCGGAAGCCGGGGCCCCGTCGGGTTGTCCGGCGGGGTCCCGGAACTCCACCACCTCGGTTCTCCAGACCCGGACCGGCTGCCCGTCCCGGCGGGGGGCGGTGTAGCGCCAGGAGCGAACCGCGCGGGCCGCCTCCTCCCCGAGACCGTAGCCCGGCTCGATCATCACCCGGGCTTCCCGGACCCGGCCGTCCGGGCCGATCAGCAGGTTGAGGAACACCCGCCCGTGAACCCCGGCCTCGCGGGCCTCCGGGGTCAGTGGCGGGAGCTCTCCCGACAGCCGGCGCAGCGGGTGATCGAGTTCCGACAGGCGCACCACCGGCGCCGGCCGGGCGAGGGCGCTCGGCGCGGGAGGAGGTTCCGGGGGCGGGGGAAGGTGAACCCGGGGCCGGGTCGCCGGGGGGACCGCGAGCGGTCCCCGGGCCGGAGGCTTCCGGGTCGCCCCGGGGGCCCGGCGGGAAGCCTCCCCGGGGGCCGGGCGGCCGGCCGGTCCGGCCTCGCCGGAGGCGGGAACCGGTGCAGGGCGATCCCCGGACCGGGCGCCGGGAGCCCCCGCCCCGCTCCGGGCCGCGGCGGGAGCCGGTGCCGGGCGACCCCCCGGTCCGACAGGGGACGGACCCGGCGTCCCGGCCGCCGGCGCACCGGGGACGGACTCCCGTTCCCGCGGGGCCGGCGTTTCCTCCGCGACCCCGGCCGGGGGCCGGACGGGTGCCGGCGAGCCACCCGGGGACCTGGCGCCGGCTCCCCCGGGGGTCGAAGGAGCGGCAGCTCCGTCGGCGGCGGGTGCCCCGTTCTTCCCGCTCCGGACCGCGTTCGCCGGACCCGCCGGGGCGGCGGAGGAACGCGTACCACCCCCCGCGGCCGCCGGGGGTTGTCCGGGGGAACCACCCGGGGGCGCGTCGGGCTGTGCCGACCGGGGACGGCCATCTCCCGGCTGGCGCGTGCCGCCCGGTGTCCCGGTTCCGCCGGGGCCGGCGGACCTCGTCTTCCCGCCGGCCCGGGTCCCGGCCCGGGAGGCGGTCCCGCCAGCCCGGCCGGTCGTTCCCGGCCGCGCAGAAGACCCGGTGCGGGGGCCGGTCCGTTGCCGCCCGGGCGTCCGGGCCTTCGACCGGGAAGCCGCCGGGGTCCGGCCCGCGGGTGTGCCGGGATGAGCGGCGGAGGCCCCGGCCGGGGCGGAGGTTCCTTCGGGCAGCCGCCGGACCGGGCCCTGGCCGGGCACCGTCTCGCCCGCGGCGGGAGCCGGGGTCTCCGCCCCGGGGGCCGGCCGGGGGAACACCTTCGGGGCGGGCGCCGGCGGTTCGGGGCGGCGCCCCAGCCACACCGCCCCGGCGATCCCGGCCAGGATCACGCCGACCGCCAGGGCCCCGAGGAACCAGCCGAGCCACGCCGGGCGGCGTTCGCGGCGGGGAGGGAGGTAGCCGGGGGGGAGGGGCCGGGGACCGGTGGCCCGTTCCGGGGTCTCCGGGGGCGCGTTCCCCGTGGAGGCCGGGGCGGAGAGTTCCTCCGGCGAGGTCGCCTCGGCAAGGGGAACGATCCCGGACGTCTCCTGGATCCGGGAGAGCACTTCCTCGAGGGTCTGTTCTTCCTCGGGCGGTGGCGGTGGAGGCAGGGGCACCGAGCTTTCCAGTTCCGCCGTGAGGCTGCCCGTCTCCGGCCAGGTCCCGCTCCCGGTTTCCTCCACCGGGATCGAGTCCTCCAGCTCCTCGAGGCTCGAGAGCAGCTCGGCGGTTCCCCGGTCCATCCCGCGCAGGGCTTCCGGGATCTCCTGCTCCCCGGCGGGGCCGGCAGACGGGGACCCGGTCGGCGGGTCCTCCACCGTGATCTCGATCCCGGGCTCCCCGCCGCCGGGGACGGCCGCCTCCGGGGGCGACCCTTCCGCCTCGGGGATGCTCGCGGAGTCCGGTCCGGCGTGCTGGAAACCCTCGCCCCCGGGCCGTTCCCCTGTTTCGCGGGCACTCGCGGGGGACGGGTGGTCTGCCGCGCCGGTGGCAGGGCCCGGCGAGTCTTCCCGGGCGGGGGCGGGCGCCGGGGCGGACGGCGCCAGGTCGAACGCCCGGGAGAGCACCTCGTCCACCTCGTCATCCACCTGCCGGCCCCGGGCCGGGGGCCCGGTGACCTCCGCGAGGGGGTCGGCCTCCGCCGTCGCCACGCCCGGCGCCGGGGCGCCGGGTGCCGGCTCGCCCGCGGCGCCCGCCAGCCGTTCCCCCACGTCGTCGGGCCAGAAGGTGGGCAGGGGGTCTTCCGCCGGCGTCCCTGTCCCGGGAGCCGCGGCGGCGCCTCCCGTGCCGGGACTGTCCGGGGGAGCCGGGTCCGACTGGAGCAGGGAGGAGAAGACGCTGTCCAGCTCGTCGTCGTCGATCGCCAGGCTCCCGAGGGGGGAAGGGGAGGCCGTGCCCCCTGCCGACAGGGGGGCTGCACCGGCGGCGGAGGCGACGGGAGGCGAGGCTTGCCCGGAAGCCGGGGACCGGGCGGGGGCGGACGCGGAGACGGCCGCGGAAGGCGGGGGCCCGGCCGGGGTGGCCGGAGAGACGGCGACCGTCGGGGCCGGGGTGCCGGAGGGGGCCGCGGGCCCGGAAACGATTGCGGGGGCGGACGGGGAGGGGGTCACCGTCCGGGTCGTGGGCTCCGGGGCGCCCGTGACCGCGGACCGGCGTTCCAGGGGCGCCAGGCGCTCGACCGCCTGGTAGAGCAGGTCGTCGTGCCGGGGCCGTTCCAGCCAGGCGTCCGCTCCCGCCTCGTGGGCGAGGGACTTCAGGCGCGGGGCCCGGTAGATCCGGGAGGCCAGGATCACCCGGGGGGCGTTTTCCCCCCTTTCCTGCTTCAGGGAGCGGCAGAGGGCGAACCCGTCCCTCCCGGGGATCATCGGCTCGAGGATGACGAGGTCGGGCGGGGACCCGGACAGGGCGAGGTTGACCTGGGAAGCCTCCGCCACGGCGGTGACCTCGTACCCCATCTCCACGAGGCGCTGCCGGGTCGCCTCGAGGGACTTGCGGTCGAAATCGATCAGGACGATTCGCTTGGTCACAGGCATCGCTCGGGCCCCCGCGCGGACCGGTCTTCCGCCACGCGGGGAACGGATCTCCGCACACCGCCGGCGGACGGCAATCCCGGTCCGGGCGCGGCAAAACATAGGTCCCCGCCGGGGCGCGGGACAATGTGACGGGGTCCCGGCGCGGCGCCTGCCCCGGCGGGCCGGGGCCCCGGATCCCAGGGCACGGACGCCGGTGGCCGGCGGGCCCGGGAGGAGCGCGGCCCGTTCCCGGCAGACCGGGGGCGATCCGGCGGGCCCCCCGCCGTTTTCCCGCGCGGCGGGGGGGTGAGAAGATGGGCTCCATGGAGCGGACCCTGAGCGACGCCGTCCTCGCCCTCGAGCACCTGCCCTCCCGGGCCGGCGGGAGTCCCCTCTACGCCACGTGGGAGATCCGCGGGGTGGCCCGGGGCCGGGGGCCGGTCCACGAGACCTCCATCGTCGACGGGGGGGCCCGCGCCGAGTGGCTCGACCCGGCCTCGGGGCAGGTGACCCGCGCCCGCTTCCTCGTCGGGGCCGCTCCCGGGGCCCTCGATGCGCTGGCCCGGGACGACGAGTTCCGGTTCCCGCCGGGGGCCGCCTGGGAGCGGGCCGTGGCGGAGCTCTCGGGGCACCTGGCCCGGGAGGTCGACCGGTTCCGCCGGACGTTCCCGCTCCTCGAGGAGACGGTCCGGGCGGCCGGCCCCGGTGCCCGCCACGTGCGGTGGGAGGTCGCGGCCCGGGCCCGGGCCTGGCGGCGGCCGGGAGAGGAGCCCCGGAGCGAGCTGTCCACCGGGCTCCGGGTGACGGTCCGGCTCGCGGCGGGAGAAGCCTGGACGCAGGTGAGCTGGTCCGGCGCGGACCCGGCGCGGGTCCCCTGGGCGGGGCCGGGCCACCGGGCCTGGGTGGAACGGCTCGCGGGCGCCCGGGACGCGGCGGAGGCCCGGGCCCGGTTCGAGCCGCTGCCGCCCGTTCCCTGGGAAGGGCCGGTGGTCCTGCTGGGGAGCGCCGCCGGGTGGTGGGGCCACGAGATGGGACACGCGGCGATCGAGGGATTTCCCTGTCCCGGACCGGGGAACCCCCACGGCCTCCGGATCCTGGACGATCCCCGCCGGGCCCCCTGGCCGGCCGGGTTCGAGGTGGACGACGCCGGGTTGCCGGCCCGGGCCGCGGTGCTCTGGGATGCCGCCGGACCGCTCCAGGTCCGGGGGGCGGGGCGGCTGCGCCGGGAGGGGATCCGTTCCCCCGCGATCCCTTCCCTGGCCTGCACGACGGTGGAGGCGGCCGGGGGGGGCTGGGTGGACTGGGATGACCTGCCCCGGGACGTGCCGGTGGTGCTCCGGGCGGACTCCGGCCGGCTGGACCTGTTCGGAGGCACGCTCCTGTTCGGGGCCGCTGACGTGATGCGGGTGACCCCGGAGGGCCTCCGGCCGGTGGCGGGGAACCACCTGCTGGCCGTGGGGTGCGGGGAGGGGTGGCGCGGGGCGCGCCCGGTGCGGAACGCTCCCGCGGTGGAGGGTGAACAGGCGACCTGCACGCGACAAGGGTGGATGATCGCAGTCATGGTCGGCGCGCCGACGATTGTTCTCGACCCCGCCCGGTTGATCCCCCGGAGCGGGGCGAAGACGCGGCCTCCCGGGGAGATGGAATGAGCGACCAGGGCCACCCCTTCCGGGGGGGGAGGGGGGCGAGGCCCCCCGCCAACCCCTTTCCGGTGGACAGGGGGACGGCGCCGCCCCCCCGGGAGATGCATGTCAAGGTCTCGGCCTACGGGGAGTGCCTGGCCGGTCCCCGGGGAGTGCGCCTCGTGGAGGGGTGGGAAGAAGGGCTCGTCCAGGGGGAGCGGGCGGCCCTCGTCAGCCCGCCCCCGGTGGGGGGACGGCTCGGCTCTCCCGGGCGCCCCCTCGCCGGCCTGGTGGCCTGGGCACGCCGGCTCCGGGACGACCTCGGGGCCGCCCTGCCGGGCCGGGCCCCGCGCCTGCACGTCCGGGTGAGCCGGGCCCGGGTCGAGGAGACCCTCGAACGGCCCGGCGGCCCGCCCCGCCACTGGAAGCGGGTGATCTCCACCGGTGAAGTGCTCCTCGGGGAGACCCCCGAGCTGCCCCGGTGGTCCCGGACGACCCTGGTCGAGGGACCGGGCGCGGGCTGGCCCCCCGGCTTCGTGCCGGCGGTGGCCCGGGCCGTGGCCGACCCGCCGGAGGAACTCCCCGCCCGGTCCCTGCCCGGCGACCTCCCGCTGGCCGTCGACGCCTTCGCCCTGGCCGACTTCCTGCGGTGGGAAGCCGCCGCGTGGGCCGGCGGCCAGCGGCGCCCCGGGAGCCCCGTCGCGGCGCCCGTCGTGATCGTGGACGATCCGGGCTTCCCGTTCCCCGCAAGGCCGGTGGACCGGGACGGCGAGGGAGAACCGGTCCGTCCCCTGGCGGTGGTCCGGGACGGCCGGCTGCTCGTGCGGCCGCGCTCCCTGGTCGAGGAACGCCGCGGTGAGGGCCGCTCCACCGGGTCCGCCGTGCGCCCCTCGTGGCGGGTGCCGGGCCGGGCCGGCTGGCGGTTCCTTCGCCTGGCGGTCCGGGGACCCGCTCCCCCCTGGCCCGCCCGGGTCCGCCTCGTCACGCGGACCCTGCTGGCCGGGGGGCACCTCCTCGTCGGGGGGGTCCTCCTGGATCACGGGTGGCCGCGGGCCCGGTGGGGCCTCGTGCCGGCGCCGCCCCCCGCCGCCTGGCTGGGGGGGATCCGCGCACCCCTGGGGATCCCGGTCCTCGACGGGTCGGGGGTGCCCGTGGCCGTCCCGCCCGTGCTCGTGGAGGAGGGTCTCCTCGAATGAAGGGGGGCGGGCCGTTGCTCGAGGCCCGGGCGGTGGTGGTTCGCCTCGGGGGGAGGGACGTGCTCCGGGGCATCGACCTGCGGATCGGCCGGGGGGAGTTCGTCCTGGTCGCCGGTCCCAACGGGGCGGGAAAGACGACCCTCCTGCGGGTCCTCGCGGGGATCCTCCCGCCGGCGGCGGGGGACGTCCGGCTCGGGGGACGTTCCCTCCGCGGGCTGTCCCGCCGGGACATCGCGGCGCACCTCGCCTACCTGCCCCAGGAAGACGTGGCCGAGCGGGGCCTGCGGGTCCGGGAGGCGGTCGCCCTCGGCAGGTGGCGCCGGCTGGGATGGACCGGCCGCCCGGCCCGGGCCGACCGGGAGGCGATCGCCCGCGCCCTCGCCGCCACCGATGCGGAGCACCTCGCCGATCGCCTCCTCGGGGAACTCTCGGGAGGGGAGCGCCGGAGGGTCCTGGTGGCCCGCGCCCTCGCCCAGGAGGCGCCGGTCCTTCTCCTCGATGAGCCGACGACCGGGCTCGACGTGGGGCACGCCTGCGAGCTGCTGGCCCTGCTGGCCCGGCTGGCCGCCGGGGGCCGCACCGTCGTCGCCACCCTCCACGACCTGGTCCTGGCGGGCAGGGGCCCCGGGCGGGCGATCCTCCTCGCGGGGGGCCGGGTGATCGCGGACGGGGAGCCGCTGGCCGTGCTCACGGGGGAAGCGGCCGCCCGCGCCTTCGGCGTTCCCCTCGTGACGGCCCCCGGCGGGGCGGTGGTGCCGGCACCCGGGTCCCCGCGGCGGGATCAGTCGCCGCAGGGGGAGTGATCGTCGAAACCGTCCCGGGGATCGGGGTGCCCGGAACCCGAGCCCCAACTGCCGCGTCCCCGGGGCCCGTGGGCGCGCACGAGAACGTAGAGCGCTTCTCCCGGCGCGGGTTCGTCCGGCACGTCCGCCGGGGGCGCGTCCAGCTCCTCCGCCAGGCAGGAGGCCTGCTCCCAGGGAGCTCCGCCCGCCAGGTCGGCGACGTTGCCGAGGAGGACGTCGTACACGATGCCCTCCCCGAGGCGGGGCTCCTGGTCGGTGAAGTCGAGGGTCCGCTTGTCGTCCCGGAAGACGACGCCGGAGACGATGTCGTACTCGAACGCGGGCTCCACCTCGATGTAGACGTCCTCCTCCCCGGTGCCGGCCCGCAGGTCCGGCCAGAGGGGCACGATCCTGCCGTGCCCGGCGGCCAGCCCGGTGTAGTCCCCGAGGAACCCCGTCAGGGACCCGTCCGAGGGGACGTCGGTGACCCGGAGGTTCCTGTCGAAGGTGACGCCGCCGTCCCGGCTCGTCGCGATGTAGACGTGGTACCAGGAGTTGTTCCGCTCCCGGTGGTCGATCCACGAGAGGTGGACCAGGCCCTCGTCGTCCACCGCCAGCCAGGGGAAGTACTGGTCGCGCCCGTTGCCGGGCGGGTCGTCGTTGACGCGGACCGGTTCCGACCAGGTCTGGCCGTGGTCCGTCGAGCGGGACAGCAGGATGTCCGCGTCGCCGTTCCGTCCGTCCGCCCAGGCGACGTACACGGTGCCGTCGTACGGCCCCCCGGAGATGTCGACGGCGGCCGTCGGAAAGGAGTTTCTCCGGTAGTGGGGCCCGTCCCCGATCTCCGTTATGGGCGAAACCGTCGCCGGGGAGGACCAGCTGGCGCCCCCGTTCGTCGAGCGGGCGAACTCGATCCTTCCCGGGCCTCTCCAGAAGACGTAGACCTCGCCGTCCCTCCCGGGCGCCGGCACCGACCCCTGGACCCCGGCGGTGCCGGAGATATTGTGGGCGTTCGTCCAGGTCCGGCCGTGATCGTCCGAGGTCATCACCCGGATCGGCCCCCCGAACGGGCTGGTGAACCAGGTCCACGAAACGTAGACCCGGTTCTGGTACGCCCCCGGGGCCCGGGCGCAGGCGATGTACGGCTTGTCGGCGAAGGGGGTTCCCTGGGATTCCACGACGACGCCGGGCTCTTCCCAGGTGTCGCCGCCGTCGGTGGACCGGGTCACCACCAGCCGGTGGGGCTGCCAGGCGTCCTCGTAGTCCAGGTACCCGAAGACGGCGACGCCGTCCCCGCAGAAGGCGACGGTGGGGTCCCCCTGCTTGGCGTGGATCGCCCAGGGGATGGTTCCGTCGGTCCAGGTGAGCCCCCCGTCGTGGGTGACGTAGTAGCCCGCTGCCCAGTGGCCCAGGCGGGCGTCGTTGGCCCCGCCGACCAGGTTGTCGCCGTCGAGGGGGTTGATCGCGATCGTCGTTTCGGTCTGGTCGCGCCCGCTGCTGTCCCGGTTCGCCCGGACGTTCGTGCCGCCGTTCTCCGCCGCGGTCCCCGCGGCCGAGGAGGGTGGATCGAAGGTGCGGATCGGCCGGCCGTCGGGGATCGGCGCGTCCTCCTGCCCGGGAGGGGCCGCAGGCCGCCGGGCACCGGGCCGGGCCCGCCCGGGAGAGCCGGGTGACGACAGCACCGGGCCCCCGGCGGAGATCGCCGCGAGGAGCAGGACGGACAGGACGAGGTGCCGGATTCCCGGCCGGGACGGAAGGCGGACCATGCGAGAACCTCTCGGTGCAGCGGGCACCGCGCCGGGCACCCTCCCCGTGCCCGGCGGCTGGTCGTGGCGGCCCGAAAGGTACGGTGATCTCCCGGGGGTGGCAGGAGGTGTTCCGGCGGCGCGGCGGGGAGCGGCCTTCAGGCCCGCGCGGTCGGGGAGAACCACTTGATCTCCCGTTCCACGTCCCGGGACAGGCCGTCGATCACCTCTTCCCAGTCGATCTCCCCCCGCTCGAGAATGGAGTCGGCGATCCGCCGCGCGGCATGCTTGCCCAGGCGGTCGAGGAACTCCTCGTTCTCGAGCATCCACTTCTGGAAGGACACGACGCGCGGTTCCATGCGCTCTCCCTGCGGCTCCCGACGCCGGGGGCCATCTTAGCGCAACTCGTCCCCCGAGGAACGCCGATTTTCGCGCAAAAAAACGGCGGTTCCGGGCCCGTCTCCCGCGATCGTTCCCCCTTGTCCGGGGCTGCGCGGGGCGGATACCGCACCCTCCCCCCGGCGGGAAGCGGAACCGCCCCGCGACCGCGGTAGAATCCGTCCGGCATCGGACGGAACGCTGCCTTGCCGGGTGACGTCCTGCCGGACCGGTACCCCGCCGGTCTGGGGGAAACGCGGCGTCACCCCGGGGAGGTGAAGCCGGATGTCCAGGAATCGTTCCGTCATTTTCATCGCTTCCTGCGCGCTCTTCACGGCGCTCCTCTGCGGCGCGGTGGTCCCCGCCGAGGCCCAGGAGGGGGCCACCCACGCCGGGTGCGAGGCTCTCGCATGCGTCGACCACCCGGGCGAGGACTGTCCGATCACGTGGGTCTCCCTGCCTCCCGGCCAGCCCGAACTCCCGATCCTGACCGCGGAAGACCTCGCGGATGCGATTCCACACGTCACCAGGGTGACGAAGAAGTTTCCCGGGGATGACGGCCGCTGTGCTTCCTACACGTGGGATGCCGTCCAGGGAACATGCACGGGGGAACCGGCCGGATGCATCCTGCCGGAACCGGGTGCCGAGGAGTGCGGGAGCGGCTGCTTCTGCGTCCACCCTGGGGAAGGTTTCGAGGTGGAACAGTCGGAGCCGATTCCCTTCCAGCTCTATGGGAGCGACGGCCCGGTGGAGTGGGAACTTCAGCCGAACCGGTTCTATCTCGTCTCGGTGCCGATCGGCGTCAGGGGCCTGCACGCGCACGATCTCTTCAAGGCGTTCGACGAATGCACCGTCGATCACGTGAGCCACCTCGCCTGCGACGGCACGACCGTGGACTGGAGGCCGAAAAATGGTCCGGACACCGACTTTCCCCTGGTCCCCGGCGAGGGATACGGTGTCTGGACCGCGGACGTGGACTGTGTCGCCCGGGGCCGGATGGTCCCGCGGCCGACGCACGTGCCGACCGGTTGCAACGGAACCGCCTACGTCGTCCGGGGGGAGGGACACGGAGGAGGCTATTCCTGGGCGGTGGACACCTGGTACCAGCGGCCGTACGACGGTCTCCAGGATGCCGAGGCGGAGGACCAGTCCGCTCCCGGTGCCGGTCCGGCCGGCTCTCCCGCGACAGAGGTCCGGGCTCTCGTGGACGACATCGAGGCCCAGGGCGCGGGCGAGGTGGGGGCCCAGGTGGACCGGGCCGCTCCCGGGGGGGACAGGCTCTGCGTGATCGGGCGCGGAGATCACCCGGTTCTCTGGATCGGCCCCTTCGGCACGCCACCCGGTGACGCCTGCGATGTGAACGACCGGGGTCCGTGCGACCTGGAGGGAGCCACCATCGAGATGGCCCCGTTCCCGGCCCCTGTCGTCTGGCTGGACGACACGCTCGTGCACTGGACGGACACCGCGGACACCTACGACGTGGTCTACGGACGCGTGCTGCCCCTCCGGGAAGGAGGCGGGTTCTCGGAGGCGACCGAGGGCTGCCTGGCGGACGACACGCGCGAGCACGAGGTGTCCCACCAGGGGCTCCAGCCGGAACCGGGTGTCGATGCCTTCTGGTTCCTGGTGCGGGCGGCGAACGCCTGGAACATCGGTCTCTACGACCAGGGAGCAGAAAACCGCCTGGCCGGGCCGCGCGACCCGGGGATCGAAGCGTCGGAACATGGTTGTCCCTGACCCCTGATCAGTGGAGGCGGTCACCGGGGAGGCGAGGTCCTGCTGACGGGCCCCGGCCACGGGATTGGAACCACCTCCCGGTGGCCCCCCGGAAGGAGGGGGCTCGGGGGTGACGGGTTGCCCCGCCCCCCGCCCCCTCACCCCAGCTCGACGCGGAAGAGGACCTGGCCGGACTTCACCTCCTCGCCGTCCCGGGCCAGGACCTCGCGCACGATCCCGCGGTCGTGGCCGGGGGGCGGTTCGAAGGGAACCGGCGAGAAGCACTTCATGACCTCGACGAGGCAGAGGGTATCGCCGCGGCGCACCTCGCCGCCCACCTCCACGTACGGGGGGCTGTCCGGGCCGGGACGGCGGTAGAACGTGCCGTGGGAGGGGGCCCGCACCGGCCAGCCGGTTTCCGCGTCGGCCCCGGGCCCGCCGCCGGGGGCCGCGCCGCCGTCCTCCGCCCGGACCGGCACGAGGGTCGCGAGGAGCCGGCCGTGCCCGCACCGCGCCCAGGGGTCCTCGAACCCCCGGGCGGCCACCGCCCCCCGGACGCCCTCCGGGACGACGAGGGCGGCCCACCGTTCCTCCCGGCCCAGGATCCCGAGCACGGACCCGGGGACCAGCACCTCGCCGGGGAGCCGCTCCAGGTGGACGACGGCGGGGCCGGGGCACCGCAGCTCGACGGAACCGTCTTCCTTCCGCTCGGCGATCGCCTCGATGGTCGGTCGGCCCATGGTTCCTCTCCTCAGCGGGGTTCGTCCGCGAGCACGACCAGGTCGTGCAGGGTCCAGATCCGCCGGTTGCGCACGGTGCGGTAGCCGATCGACTGGTAGGCCATCTCGGCGAAGGCGACGAGCCAGCGCCGCAGCTCGTCCATCCGCACGACCTCGTCCACGTCCATCTGGCGGGCGGCCCGGTGGGGGTCCATGTCGGCGGTGATCCGGTCCTCGACCTCCTGCATCGCCCGCCGGATCTTCTCCCGTTCCTCCTCGCTGTCGGCGACGATGTTGAAGTTCTCGTCGAGCTTCGTGCGGAAGGCGCCGATGGCGAGGGTCCGCCCCTCCATCACGGCGAGCCGGGTGATCGGGGTGGCGAGCTGGAGGACCGGGTCGTAGGGCAGGCCGCACTCGGCGTAGTAGCCGGCCCCGGACGCCTTGCGGAGAAGGACGGTCACGGTGGGCACCGTGTGGGTCGAGTTCGTGTAGATCAGGGAGGAGCCGTAACCGAGGAGCCCCTTCTTTTCCGCCTCCGGCCCGATGTCGAAGCCGGAGATGTCCTGGAGCCAGACCAGCGGGATCCCGTCCTCGTTGCAGGCCCGGGCGAACTGGCTGATCTTGGCGATCCCTTCCCGGTAGAGGATGCCCCCGGGGCGCTTCTCCCCCGCCAGTTCCGGGTGGTCGGTCAGCTGGGGGTTGTTCGCGATGAAGGCGAGGGGGAGGCCGGAGACCAGCCCGACACCGCAGATCATCTCGGGCCCGACGCCGGGGAAGATCTCCCGGAACAGGGAGTCGTCCACGAGCCGGGCCAGCACCTGGCGCATGTCGTAGGTGTGCCGGTAGTCCGGGGGGAAGACGCCGGGGAGTTCCCCCGGGTCGAAGCGCGGCGGGGCCGGCTCCGCGTCCAGGCGGTAGTAGTCCACCGCCGGGGTCGGCAGCTTGCGGATGTCGGCCCGGATCCGGTCGATCAGGGTCCGGTCGTCGGGCACCCGGAAGTCGGCGCAGGCGCTCAGGTGGACGTGGACGTCCGGGCCGCCGATGTCGAGGGAGGTGATCTTCTGGCTCTTGCCCCCCTTCACCAGGGCGGCTCCCGCGATCACCATGTACGCCTGCTCGGTCATGTAGACGATATCGGAGATGATCGGCATGTAGCCGCCGCCGGCGATGCAGTCGCCGAAGACCCCCGCCACCTGGGGAACCCCCGCCGCCGACAGCCGCGAGTTCATCTTGAAGATCGCCCCCGCCCCGGTGCGGCCGGGGAACGTCTGCGCCTGTTCCGGCAGGTACAGCCCGGAAGAGTCGACCAGGTAGATCACCGGGATCCGCAGCCGCAGGGCCATCTCCTGCGCCCGCTCGATCTTCTCCGGCGTGCGCGGCCACCAGGACCCGGAGGCGACGGTGTTGTCGTTGGCGATCACCATCGTCCACCGGCCCTCGACCCGGCAGAAGGCGGTGACGACGCCGGCCCCGGGGGACGGGCGCCGTTTCGACCCGAAGGGGAAGAGGAGGCCGTCGTTCACCAGGGTGCCGACCGGGAGGATCTCGCTGCCGGGGTCGACCAGGAGGTCGATCCGTTCCCAGGTCGTCAGCTTCCCCTTGCGGTGGACGCGGGCGACGTACTCCTCGCCCCAGCCGGCGCGGACCGCGGCGCGGCGCTCCTCGAGGCGCTCCTCGAGGGGCCGCATCGCCGCCCGGTTCCGGGCGAGGAGTTCCCCGGGCAGGGGGCTGCCGATCGGGTGGAGGGCGATGCGGGCCATCTCGTCAGTCCTCCGTGCCGGCGGCGGTCCCGCCGAGGTCCAGCCCGGCGACGAGGCCGGTGTCGTAGGCCCCCGCCCGGAAGTCCGGGTGATCGAGGATCGCGAGGTGGGCGGGGATCGTGGTCGGCACCCCCTCGACCCGGGCGGCGGCCAGGCAGCGGCGCAGGGTCTCGATCGCCCCCTGCCGGTTCCCGTCCCGGGCGATCACCTTGGCAACGAGGGAGTCGTAGAAGGGGGGCACCTCCGCCGGGGTCGCGAGCACGTGGGTGTCCACGCGGATCGTCCCGGGCCCGGCGTCCCCCGGGAAGTCGAAGCGGGTGATCGTCCCGGGGCCGGGCCGGAAGTCCTGCGCCGGGTCCTCCGCGTTGATCCGGGCCTCGACGGCGTGACCGGACCAGCCGATCTCCTCCTGCCGCAGGGCCAGGTGTTCCCCGGCGGCGATCCGCAGCTGGTGCTCGACCAGGTCGATCCCGGTGATCTCCTCCGTGACCGGGTGTTCCACCTGGAGCCGGGTGTTCATCTCCATGAAGTACAGGGACCCGTCCGGTCCCCGCAGGAACTCCATCGTGCCGGCCCCGACGTACCCGAGGGCGGCCACCGCCCGGGCGACCTTCTCCCCGAACTCCCGGCGCTGGTCGTCGTCGAGGGCCGGGCTCGGGGCCTCCTCGACGAGCTTCTGGTGCCGGCGCTGGACGGAGCACTCCCGCTCCCCCAGGTGCACCGCCGCTCCGAAGGTGTCCCCGAGCACCTGGAACTCGATGTGCCGGCCGCGCTCGATGAACTTCTCCATGTAGAGGCCCGGGTTTCCGAAGGCGGCCTCCGCCTCGCGGCTCGCCTCGGTGAACGCCGGCTCCAGGTCCGCCGGCTCCCGGACGACCCGCATCCCCTTGCCCCCCCCGCCGGCGGTGGCCTTGAGCAGGACCGGGTAGCCGATCCCGTCGGCCAGCCGCCTGGCCTCGTCCACGTCGGCGACGAGGCCCTCCGAGCCGGGGATCGTCGGCAGCCCGGCCCGGGTCATGGTTTCCCGGGCGAAGGCCTTGTCCCCCATCATGCGGATCGCCCCCGGCGTCGGGCCGACCCAGGCGATGCGGAGGCGGCGGACCCGGGCGGCGAAGAGGGCGTTCTCGGCGAGGAACCCCCAGCCCGGGTGGATCGCCTGGACCTCCGCCTGGACCGCCGCCTGCAGGACGGCGGACTGGTCGAGGTAGGAGCGCCCGGGGTGGGAGGGCCCGAGGCAGATCGCCTCGTCGAACGCCTCGAGCCAGGGCGCCCCGGCGTCCGCCTCGGAATGGACGGCGACCGGGGAAACACCGAGCCGGCGGCAGGTCCGGGCGATCCGGACCGCGACCTCCCCGCGGTTGGCGACGAGCAGCTTCCTGAACATGCCGCGGATTATAGGGCCGGGGGGAGCCGGGGGCTCCCGGCCGGTCGCGGAGTCGCCGTCGTGGAAGGAGAATGGGGTGGCGGGGTCGGGGCCGGCCGTCGAAACGGAGGGACGACGATGCGCAGCGAGCGACGGACACGGGCGAACATCGCCGGGATTCCCGCCGGCGCGCTGGTGGCGATCCTGCTTGCCGGCGGACTCACGCCGGGGCTCGCGGCCCCGCCGCCCCCGCCCGCTGCCCCGTCCGACCCCCTCGGGGAGCGGCTCACCGCCCTCGAGGAGCGGGTGCAGGCCCTGGAGTTCACCCTGGACCGGCTGCTCAAGAAGGTCGATGACGTCCTCTGGTTCGAGCGGGTCGGCGACGTGGCCGAGGTGGACAAGGTGTTCATCCCCACGGTCCCGAACCCGCGGGCGGAGGAGACCTACGGCATCGCCAACGAGCGGCACCCCTTCAGGATGTGGGCCTACGTCTTCACTCCCCGGGACCGGAAACCGGGGGAGAAGCTGCCCCTGCTGCTGTTCCCCCACGGCGGGGTCCACGGGGACTTCACGACGTACTACACCCACGTCATCCGGGAACTGATGGACCAGGGGTACGTGGTGGTCGCCCCGGAGTACCGAGGGTCCACCGGCTACGGGCGCGCCTACGAGGAAGCGATCGACTACGGCGGGCTCGAGGTGGACGACGTGGTCGCGGCCCGGGACTGGGCGGTGGAGACACTCCCGCAGGTCGACGGCAGGCGGGTCGGGATTCTCGGCTGGTCCCACGGCGGGCTGATCGCCCTGATGGCGGCGTTCGACCACCCGGACAAGTTCCGCTGCGCCTACGCCGGGGTGCCGGTCTCCGACCTCCTTGCCCGGATGGGGTACCAGACCGACGACTACCGGGCTCTCTACTCGGCGCCGTACCACATCGGGAAGACGGCCTACGAGGACGTCGACGAGTACCGCCGGCGCTCCCCCTGCTGGAACGCGGAGAAGCTGCGGATTCCCCTGCTGGTCCACGGGAACACGAACGACCGGGACGTGAACGTGGTCGAGGTGGAGCACCTGGTGCAGGCGCTGAAGGCGGCGGGGAAGGACTTCCGGTACCGGATCTACCCGGACGCGCCGGGGGGGCACAGCTTCAACCGGATGGACACGCTCCTCGCCCGGGAGTCCCGCCGGGAGGTCTGGGAGTTCCTGGCCCGCCATCTCCACCCGGGCGGCCGCTGATCCGCCGCGGCGCGACGGGTCCGGGGCGCCCCCGGCGGGGCGGCTCCCGGGGGGTCGGCCCGCGGCCGGCGGCCCGGTTTCCCGGCGCCCCCGCGATCCCCCCGGGAATGGCCCTCCGGTGATTCCAGGGTGTACCGTGAGCGGCGAGGGGAAGAGAAGGGAGATTCCATGACGGGCGTGCTCCGCGCGGGGGTGGTTTCCGCCGTCGTCCTGGCGCTGGCAACGGTCGATTGGGCGGCGGGGAGCACGTACCTCCGGGTCGACCAGGCGGGATGGCTTCCCTCCGAGACGAAGACCGTCCTGGCGCTGGCCGACGAGGACCTCGGCGGGGAGCCGTTCCTCGTGCGGGACGCGGAAACCGGTGCGACCGTCCTCACCGGGTCGGTGGGAGCCGACCGGGGACCGTACGGAAGCTTCGCCCACGTTTTCGAGCTGGACGTGACCGGCCTCGAGGGCCCCGGCGAGTTCGAGGTCGTTCTCGGGGATCCCGCCACTCCCCTGGCCGTCTCGCCCCGGTTCCGCGTGGGGGAGGACGCGCTGGCGCCGGTCATCCCGGTCAGCCTCCGCTTCTTCCAGGTCCAGCGGTGCGGGGACACCTCTCCGCGGATGCACGGTCCCTGCCACCTGAACCACGGGATCGCCGACGGCGGGCCCCGCGACGGCGAGCCGGTCGACCTGCGCGGCGGCTGGCACGACGCGGGCGACTACCTGCACTTCACCGGCGAGGAGGCGGCGGCGGTCCTGCTGCTCCTGGTGGCCTTCGACGAGCATCCCGGCTCGTTCTCCGACGCGGACGGGGACGGGGTGCCCGAGGTGCTGGAGGAGGCGCGGGTCGGGGTCGAGTGGCTGCTGCGGGCCTGGGACGGGGAGTCGGAGGCGCTCTACTTCCAGCTCGGGGACGAGTCGGACCACGGGGAGTGGCGGATGCCCGAGGGGGACGATGCGAGCGACGACCCCCGGCTCCGGCACCGGACCGCGTGGGCGTGCCGGCCGGGGAAGGGGGCGAACGTGGCCGGCCGGGTGGCGGGGGCGCTGGCCCTGGCCTCCCGGGCCTGGGGCGACGGGGCGGGCCCCTGGCAGGACCCGGACCTGGCCGGGCGCTGCCTCGCGGCGGCCCGGGCGGTGTACGCCTGGGGAAAGGGTCGGCGGGCCGTGCAGCACAAGACCTTCGACCGGATGGAAGACACCTGGAAGGACGACCTGGCGGTCGGGGCCACCGAGCTGTGGATCGCCACCGGCGAGACCTCCTACCGGGACGACGCCCGCCACTGGTGCGACCGGATGGGCCACGCCTGGTCGTTCTCCGCCGGCGACCTGCACGCCGTCGCCCGGGCCCGGCTCGGGATGCACGACCCGGGTTCCCGGGACGGGGCGATCGCCTGGCTGGAGGAGGAACTCGACAACTACGAGGCCCTGTCCCTCTCCCATCCCTTCCGCGAGGCCCTCGAGGAACCGTACTGGGGATGCGCCGCCGACATGGCCGGGGCCGGCCTGCTCGCCCTGTGGCACGGGGCCCTGGCGGGGACGGACGCCCGGCGGGACCTGGCGCGGCGGCAGCGGGACTACCTGCTGGGCCGGAATCCCTGGGGGGTCGCCTTCGTGAACGGCGTGGGAAGCGCCTGGCCGCACCATCCCCACCACCAGGTGGCGGACCCGGCCCTGAACCCGGGGCAGCCGGAACTGGTCGGCTACTGGGCGGAGGGCCCGACCACCCGGCGGGAGTTCGAGGACGAGGGGATCAGCCTCGATGGGCCCGACCCGTACGCCCCGTTCCAGTCCGACTACGCGGTCTGGCACGACGACCGGGCCGACTACGTCACGAACGAGCCGACGATCTTCATGAACGCCGCCGGGATCGCCTTCCTGGCCGCCTTCGAGCCTCCCCGGGGGTGCGAGGGAGCGGCGGGGGACCGGACGGAACCGGCGGAGGTGACCGGCCTGCGGGTGGACGGGGTCGACCCGGCCCGGGTCACGTGGCAGGCCGCCCCCGGAGCCGACCAGTACGACGTCACCCGGGGCCGCCCGGCAGGCCTGGCCGGGGGGGACCTCGGGGAGTGCCGGGACGACCCGCGCCCGGCGGACCTGGTGTTCGAGGACGGGGAGCGCCCCCCCGCCGGCGGGGCGTTCACGTACCTCGCCCGGGCGTTCTCCCTGGCCTGCCTGCGCGGGGGCAGCCTCGGGCGGGACTCGGCCGGGCGGGAGCGGACGAACGCGAACCCGGCGGCCTGCCCCTGACTGGTTCCCCGGGACCGTTCGCCGTACAGGGAAGGCATGCGCCGCCTCCCACGGGCCCCGTTTCTCCTGCTCCTCGCCGGCCTTTCCGCCTCGCTGGTGGCCGGCGGGCCGGGCGCCCGCGCCGCGGAGCCCCCGGGCCCCGGGCCCGCGGCGCGCCCGGCGCCTCCCCGGGTGATCACGAACGACGACCTGCCCCGGCACCCGAGGATCAGCGTGCTCGGCGGCGGGGGCGCGGGGACCGGGGCCTCGCCGGCTCCCGGCACCTGGATCGAGGTGGGAAGCGGGGCCTGGATGGCTCCCCCGCCAACCGTCGTGTACGGGGGCGAGGCCGCGGTGCGCGGCACGTCGTCCGGGCGGGTGACGGTTCGCACCGCGGGGGAGGACCACGGCCGCCGGCGGGAGGTTCTCCCCCGTCCCGGGTGGTCCACCTGGTCCGGGTGGATCTGCGGGGCGCGGTGCGGGTGGCCGTGGTGCGTGGTGCGGAAGGCGCCCGGCGCGGAAGGGGACGGGGGCCCCGGAGGTGACCGGGCGCCGGGTGCGGACCTTCTTCCCGGGATGGACCCGGTGCGCCACGACCGGGGCGTGGGGCGGGGCGATCCTCCGGGGGGTTACGTCGGCCGGCCCTCGCGCCACCTCGGCCCGGCCGGCCCGGTCCCGCGGACGATCCGGGGACGCCCGATCCGCCGCCACTCACCCGTGACCCGCCGCCATCCGCCGGCCCTGCGCCGTCCTCCCTGACGGGGCTGCCGCCGGCTCCGTCCTCGCACGTTTCGCCGTCCCTCCCCCCGGCCGGCCGCCACGCGCCGGTCCCGCGCCGACCTTCGGCACGACTCCGGACCTTCCCGATGAGCGGCACGCGACGGGCGAGGGAACCCGCGCGGTCGGCGCCGAGATGGCCGGTGCCCCTCCCGTCCGGGAGGGCCTGGCGCCGGTCCCGCGCCGCCGAGGGCGGCGTGAAGGTAAAAGTTCCCGCGGGGCTCGAACCCGCGCCCTGAAGATGGCGCACCTGGAGCGGGAGGGTTGCGGTGACGCCGCGTCGCGGTTGCGGATGGAAGGACGGCCGGGAGCGGGCGGCGGGAGGTCAGGGGCAGGCAGGGAGGGTGTCGTCGCGTCGCGCCGAGCCCCAGCTGCCGGGATCGGGGCCGCGCCAGGCACGAACCAGGTAGTAGAAACCCGCCCCCGGGGCGGGAACTGATTCGTCCGTGACGGAGGTCTCGGGCTGCCTGCAGGAAAGCGGCACGGCGGCGCCGAAGTCCCCCTGGTTGCGCAGCGTGCCCAGGTCGCCCCGGGCCACGTCGTAGGCGGTCGCGTTGTCCGCGGGGAGCCAGTCGAGCGTCGTCCTGCTGCCGGCCTGCCACGCGAGACCTTCCACGGGGTCCGGGGAGACGATCCAGCGGTAGAAGCCGTTGTAGTAGGTGGAGAGGAAGATCGCCCCGGGGAAACGGGGGTCTTCATGGAGCGCGTCGGGGAAGGCGTGAGGAACGGCGAGGTTCGCGGTGGCATCCCGCCAGTGGATGCCGTCATCGAAGGACTCCCAGAGGCGGCCGGGAATACCCGGGCAGGTCGCATCGGAAGAGAAGCCCCCGACCAGCAGGTGTCCGGCCCGGTCGGAGAGCCAGGCGATGCTCTGGGCGACCGCGCACTCGAAGGGGGGAGTGCGATCGGCCCAGGTCGCGCCGCCGTCGCTCGAGACCCAGACGTGGCTGGAGAAGTGCCGCTCGTCGGGGGGGCCGACCGAGGCGTTGTCGCTGTCGATCATCGTCACGACGGCAAGATGGCCGGTGAAGGGATCCCTGCTCAACACGGTGGAGCGTTCCTCGGCGGGAGCGGGAGGGTCGGCGAGCCGCTCCCACTCCGAGGACTCGTCCGCCCGGTGATAGAAGCCGTCGACACCCGGGTCGTCCGCCTCGCAGGAGGCATAGACCTCTCCGGCGGTGCCGGGATCGGGAAAGACCCGCACCCTCACGCCGGGACAGGGCAGCAGGCCATAGAGCGAGAATGTCTCCCCGTGATCGGTCGAGCGGAAGACACTGGAGACTCCGCTGGCGTAGATCGCTCCGCCGGCCCCCTGGGCGAGGGTATAGGTGCGTCCGGTTCCCGCGACCTCCGTCCAGGTCTCGCCGCGGTCCGTCGAGCGCTCGATGACATCGCCGCCGAGCAGCACGACACCGGGCATCGTCCGGTCGGCGACGAGGGGCAGGAAGGCGTTGACGATGTTGCCGTCGTCATCCGTCCAGCCGTGGAACTCGAGCCGCGGCAGGTCGATCCGGGTCCAGCTCGCCCCCCAGTCATCGCTCCGGGCGAGCACCGGCTGGAGGCCGAGGTTGCCGCAGCCGACGATCCACCGCTCGGGCTCTCCCTCGACGAGGGCCAGCCCGAGGCAGCCGGCGCCCGCCAACCCCCTGCCTCGGGGAGTCCACCGGCCTCCGCTGGCGGGATCGAAGTGGCAGGCCCCGACGCCGAAGGGGCCGACGAGCATCTCCCCCGACTGGCCGGGGATGAAGCTGCCCCCGAGACAGGCGTGGGGGGGCGCGCTCGTGACGGCCTGCCAGTGGGCGCCGAGGCTCCCACGGGCCTCGAGGACCCCGTGGTCGTCGTCGGTGTAGCCGAAGACGTAGAACAGGTCTTCGTCGGGGCTGGCCACGGCGTCGTAGTAGGGCAACCAGGTCGAGCGCGGGGCGTCCGTCGGCTGGAAGCTCAGGCCGCGATCCTCCGATTTCCAGACCTCGAAGTAGATCTTCGTCTCGAGCACCGTGACGTCGGCGACGATGGCGGTGGCGATGATGCGGTCGGGATTCGACGGTGACGCGGCGAAGTCCTCCGCCCCCATGTAGCGGATTCCCAGCGGGATGCTCGAGGAGGTGTCGACCTGGGTCCAGGTCGTACCCCCGTCCACGGAGCGCCAGATGTCGAGGGATCTCGAGGCCAGCATCATGTCGGGATCGCCGGGATTGATCCAGACCCTCCGGAAGGCCCCGTCGAGGGGCAACCCGCCCTCGATCCTGGTCCAGTGCAGTCCGCCGTCGACCGTCCTGGCGATGAAACCGCGATCCTTCAGCGGCGGGCCGTTGCCTCCCTGGCCATCGGCATCGCTGTTGAGTCCGATGGACGCGAAGGCCAGGCCGGCGACCGTCGGGTGGGCGTCGATCGACGAGATGTAGTCGAGGTCGTCTCCCTGGGCCGGGAGGAAGGTCCGGCCGCCATCGGAGGAGACGCGAATGCCGTTCCCGAAGTGATCCCCCGCGTAGATCGTGCCGTCGGGGCCGATGTCGAGGGACCACGCATCGATCCCCTCCCCGTAGGCGAGGACCTTCCGCCAGGTCTGCCCGCCGTCCTCGGAGAGGTACAGCCCGATCGTATCGTCGCACCCGGCGAACACCCGCCGGGAATCCGCCGGGTCGAAGACGAAGCGGTGCACCCACCCCACCACGTCCCGCGGGCCGACGAACTCGAAGGAATGGAGTGGCGGATCTTCCGCCAGGACAGGGGCAGGCAGCGACAGCAGGAGCACCGCCGCTGCAGCCGCGAGCCACTCCCTCCCTGCTCGAGTCCCTCTCAGGATCCTTTCCTCTCCTCCCGGTACCGGGCTTCCGGCCCCTCCCCGGTAGAATCTACGCCGCCGCCCCCGCGTCGGCCCGCGGGCGGGCCCGGGACCCTTGCCCGCCCCGCGCGCCGGGACGTATGGTTCCCGCGGGCCGGCGGCCGCGGGCCGGGGGCGCCGGGGCCGGCCCGGGGAGCCCGATGCTCAAGGCACTGCTGTTTTCCCTCCTCCCGAGCTTCGTCAAGACCTGGTGGCTGCGGCGTCGCGGCGTCGACGTGGGACCCGGGGTTCGCATCGGCTTCGGCATGGTGCTCCACGGCAGGGTCCGGCGGATCGGGGACCACGCCCGGCTGGGCCCCCTCTCCGTGGTGATCGCCGACGAGATCGAGATCGGCCGCTGGGTGCGCTTCCACCCCCTCACGCTGATGCGGGCGGGCAGGGTGACCCTGAAGGACTTCGCGAAGATCGGGTCGCTGACGATCGTCAACGGGAAGGAGCCCTTCTTTCCCCGGTCGGAGATCTCCGTGGGGGTCAACTCCTACATCTGCCCCCTCTGCTGGATCGACTGCGGACAGAAGGTGATCATCGGGGACGACGTCAGCATCGGGGGGGCGACCCACATCTTCACCCACGGTTCGTTCCTGCCCTGGCTCGAGGGGTTCCCCTTCCAGACCGGGGACGTGATCATCGGCAACCGGGTGTACGTCCCGTGGCGGGTCTTCATCATGCCCGGCACGAGGATCGGCGACGACGTGATCATCGGGGCCAAGGCCCTGCTGCGGGGAGAGTACCCGTCGAACTCGATGGCGGTCGGCATCCCGGCGAAGGTGATCCGGCAGCCCTACTTCGAGCCCCTGTCCCTCGAGGAAAGGCTCCGGCGGCTGGGAAAGATCTTCGACCGGATGCTCGAGGTGGCGGGCCAGCTCGGGATTCCCGTGGAGGTCGTCGAGCGGGGGGATCGTCGCTTCGTCCTGCGCTGGCGGCCGGGAACCCCCGGCGAGGCCGTTCTCTTCTTCGACCTGGACCCGGCCGCGCCCTGCCCGGGCGGCGGACGGTGCCTGCGGATCTACTACGACGAGGAGAGCTTCCCGGAGCGCGGTTCCTTCTTCAACGCGAAGACGCGCCGCTTCCGCTTCGAGGACCCCGAGAAGGACCTCGGGCGGATGGTGCGCCGGATCTTCAGCTACTTCGGGGTGCGCGGCATGCCCGCGTGAGGCGGCGCCGATGAGGGACCACATGCGGGGACGGCGGCCCGGGGTGGGGTTCCCGGAGGAACCCGGACCCGGGCTCGTCCTCGACCTGCCGGCCGGCAGGCGCTGGGCCCTCGTCCTCACCCACGACGTCGACCACCTGGGCCTGCGGGAACACGTGGTGGACGGTTTCCTGCTCCGGCAGGGGTGGAACGCGGTGCGGCAGAACTTCTCCCGGGGACGCTTCCGGCCGCTCCGTTGCCTCGACCAGTGGCTCGGTCTCGCCCTCGCCTGTTGCGGAGTCGATCGCTGGGACGTCATCGGCGACCTGCTCGCGGAAGAGCGGCGGGCCGGGGTTCCCGGCACCTGGTTCTTCGCGATGCGCCCCGGCCTCGGGATCGCCTACCGGCCCCGGGACGCGGCGCCGGTGATCCGGGAACTGGTGGCGGCCGGCCGGGAGATCGGCCTCCACGGCCAGTCGCCCGACGACGCCGACGGCCTGGCCGGGGAACTGCGGGAGCTCGCCGGGATCGCCGGCCGCAGGATCCAGGGCGTCCGGATGCACTACCTGCGCCTCACGCGCCAGGTGCTCGACGGTCTCGAGCGGGCCGGGGGCCGGTACGACTCGACGGTCATGGACCGCACCCGCCTGGACCCGGACACCCATCCCCTGGAACCGCCCCGGCGCCTGCGGGACGGCCGGCTCGTCGAGATCCCCCTCCACGTGATGGACTCGACCCTCTTTTCCGTCACCGGCCTGGGGCTCGACCGGGAGTCCGCCCTCGAGTACGTTCGGCGGGTGGCGGACCGGGCGCGGGAACTGGAACGCCCCCTCGTGGTCAACCTCCATCCGAACTACTTCTCCCGCCAGACCCCGGAGATCCGCGCCTGGTACCGGGCCCTGCTGGGCGAGTTGACCCGCCGCTCCGACGTGGAGGTCACGCACCTCTCCGGCCTGCTCGACCTGCTCCGGGACCCCTAGGGCCGCCCCGGGACCGCGGCGGCCCCGGGTCAGCGCCCCGCGGCGATTTCCCCGAGGAAGCCGGCGATCCGCGCCAGGTTGCGACGGTAGTCCAGCTTCTCCCGGACGAGTTCCCGGGCGGCCTCCACGCCCCGGACGATCCGTTCCCGGTCCTCCGCGAGCCCGGCGAGCAGCTCGGCCAGCCGGGCCGCGTCCCCCACCGGGAAGAACAGTCCGGTCCGGCCCTCCTCGAGGAAGGCCCGGTTCGCCGGGATGTCGGAGACCACGGGGAAGAGGCCGATGGCCAGGGCCTCGAACAGGGCGGCGGAGGCCCCGTCGGTGGAAGACGTGCTGACGTACGCGTCCCCCCAGGCCATCGCGGCGGGGACCTCGGCGGGGGGGATCCGGCCGAGAAACCGCACCCGACCGGCGGCCCCGCCCTCCCGCACCATCGACTCGATCCGTTCCTTTTCCGGGCCCCACCCCCCCAGGCGGGCCTCGCAGGGGATCCCGGCCCGCCCGAGGCGGACGAGGGCCTCCGCCAGCGTGTCGAGGCGATAGAGGGGCTTGAAGTTCCGGATCGAGAAGACCCGGAGCGGGCGTCCCGGTTCCGCCCGCGGGGGCCGGTAGCGGAACTGCTCGAGGTCCACCCCCCGGGGCTGGACCAGGATGCGGTCCCGGGGAACCCCGAGGGCTTCGAGCCGTTCCGCCACGTGGGGCGCCCAGCACAGCATCCCGGAGCAGCGGCCGAGGGAGAGGGAGAGGACGGCCCGGTTGACGATGCGGCGGGGCAGCGGGTCGAAGGGGTCGACCAGGACGTCTCCCCCGGCGGCCGCCCCGACGAAGGGGCGGACCCCCGACAGGGCCGCCACCAGGCCGTAGCTCGTCATGTAGTAGGCGAGGCCGACCTCGGGCCGGAACTCGGCCGCCAGGCGGCGCGCCCGGCGGGCGGCGGCGAGCAGGGTGGCCGGGGACGTGGCGCCCTCCGTGGGCCGCGGGACCAGGGAGACCGCGATCTCCCGCACCTCCGCGGGGACCGGGTGCATGGAGGCCAGGGTCACCGCGTGGCCCATCTCCCGCAGGTGGAGCGCCCAGCGGGTGACGTGCCACGAGGAGGCCGGGCCGAAGAAGAGGATCCGCATCCTGTCTCCCGGGTGTCCCCCGGTCCGGGGGCCCGCGGGGAACCTAGGCCAGTCCTCCCGGCCGGCGCAACGGGGCCATCGGGACCGACCCGGCGCCCCGGGAAGCTTCTCTCCAGTGGGGGTGGGGGAGCACGGAGGCGGCCGTTCGGGGAGAATGGGCGGGTGATGACGAAGGGTTCCGACGGAAAGAGGCGCTGCGGGTGGGTGACCGGCGACCCCCTCTACCTCCGGTACCACGACGAGGAATGGGGGGTACCGGTGCGGGACGACCGCCGGCTCTTCGAGTTCCTCGTGCTGGAGACGTTCCAGGCGGGGCTCTCGTGGCTGACGATTCTCCGCCGGCGGGAGGCCTTCCGGCGGGCGTTCGCCGGGTTCGACCCGGAAAGGGTCGCCCGGTTCGATGCCCGCCGGGTCGCGCGGCTGATGGGCGAGCGCGCGATCATCCGCAACCGGCGGAAGATCGAGGCCGCGGTGGCGAACGCCCGGGCCTTTCTCGACGTGGTCGAGGCCGAGGGATCGTTCACCCGGTTCATGTGGGACTTCGTCGACGGCCGGCCGATCGTGAACCGCTGGCGGGCGGACGAGGAGGTCCCCGCCGAGACACCCCTTTCCCGGCGGATCTCCCGGGAGCTGCGGGCGCGGGGGTTCCGGTTCGTCGGCCCGGTGGTCGTCTACGCCCACATGCAGGCGACCGGCATGGTGATGGACCACGTGGTGCCCTGCTTCCGGCACCGGGAACTCGCGGAGCGGCTGGCGGGGGAAGGGATCAGTTGACGGTGGGGGTCCCGGGCAGCGTGGCCACGTTGCCGGGCGGGCCGGCGATCACGTCCAGGTGCGCCTCGCCTCCCGGCCGGATCGAGCAGGTCGCGGGGGAGGCGTCCAGGTCCTCGTCCGCCAGGGCGAGCCGGTACCGGCCCGGAGCGGGGAAGGCGACCGGCAGCCGGAAGGACTTCACGCCCGCCGGCAGCTCGGCCTCCAGGGTATCGACCAGGCGGCCGGCGTCGTCGAGGAGCCGGACCCGGATCCCCAGTCGCCGCACCCCGAAAAGGGGCCGCACCGGGCGGTTCAGCTCGACGTCGATCGTGCCGGAGAGACCGGCCACCCTTGCCGTCACCCGGACCGTGCGGCTGGTGCCGAGACCGAAGCGTGTGGCCCGCACCCGGAACGTGGTCGTCGCCTGGAAGGACGGGGCGGTGCGTAGCCGGCAGGGGACCGGGGCGGGAGGGGCGGCAGGAACCGCCGGCCCGGCGAGGGCCGCCAGCGCAAGGAGCAGGCAGATCCGGGCAGGCGTGCGCATCGGGCAGGTCTTCTCCTGTTCGCCGGTCCGGTGAGCAAGAACCGGACCAGCTCCGTCCTCGTCCGCGCCCGCCCGGGCGGTTCCGTTTCCGGGGTGGGCACCTTCCGCTCGCGGACGGCATCCGCGACAGAGTTTCGATATCGTACCATCTCGTGCCGGAAATGCGAGCGTTTCCCGGCCCCCCGGAGCCCGACATGCGGCATCGAAACGGCGGCGTCCTTTTCCTCGTCTTCGCCTTTCTCGTCCCGGCAGGGGGGTGCGCGGCCCGGCCCGCGCCGGCCCCGGACCGGCCGGTGCTCTACTCCCGCGCCTGGTGGCGGCCGATCTGGCCGGAGGACGTTCCGTCCCCCGGGGAGGTCGGGCGGCCGGTCCGGCTGGCCGCCGCCCGGGACGAGTTCGAGCCCGCCAGCATCGGCGTCTTCTCGCCCCGGGCCCTTTCCGGGGTCGAGCTCGTCCCGACCGACCTCGAGGGTCCCGGGGGGGCGGTCCTCCGGGCCCGGGACACGGTGGAAGTCCGCGTCACCCGGTACATCGAGCCGCTGCGCCGCTGGCCCCGGCTGGCCGGGCACCCCCGCCACCCCGGGTGGCTCGATGCCGCCGCCCCGCTGGACGTCCCCGCGGGAGCGAGCCGCCAGTTCTGGATCACGGTGCACGTGCCCGGGGACGCCGCCCCCGGGACCTACCGGGGCGAGCTGGTCCTCCGGTCGGGCGGGGAGGCGGTGGCGCGGCTCCCCCTCGAGGTGACCGTGCACCCGTTCCGGCTCGACCCGGTGCCCGCCGCCACCTTCCTGCACGGGGACGACTGGCCCCGGGAAGGGGAGACGTTCGCCGACTCCCGTTCCCACGGGATGACGACGATCTGCGTGAGCCCGGGCTGGGCCAAGCGCGAGGTGCCGGTGGTCGACGGGGACCGGGTGTCCTTCCCCCGGGACTTCCGGGAGGTGCGCGAGACGGTGCGCCGTGCCCGGGCGGCGGGGCTGGCCGTGGACCGACCGGTCTGCGTCATGACCTACCAGCACTTCGTGGTGTCGGTGCCCGCCGCCCTGCGGCGGGCGGGGGTCGTCTCCCCCGTGGGCGAGTTGAAGCGGCTCGACTTCAACGCCGGCTACCGGGCCTTCTTCGAGGACCGGGAACCGGTCACCGGCGTGGCCCACCAGAAGGGGGAGTACTGGCCGGTGCCGGACCCCCGGGCGTACCCGGAGACCCGCTGGGGCCGCCGGGCGTACGGGACGTGGGTCGCCGCCCTCCGCCGGCTGGACGCCATCGCCGCGGAGGACGGCTGGCCCGGGGCCTTCTACTGGCTGATCGACGAGCCCCACCATTCCCGGGGCGCCATGCGCCTCGCGATCACCATGCTCCGGGCCGCCGAGGAGGCCGGGGTCGACGCGATGATCACCTGCAACGAGCCGACGGTGTCCGAGCCCGACCCCGCAAAGTGGTGGTTTCCCCCGGTGGCGGACGAACCCGCCCTCCTCCTGGAGCCCGAGCTGGATACCCGCTGCTACGTGAACCGCTACCTCGGGCCCGAGACCGCGGAGCGGACCCGGAAGGCGGGAGACGTCTACGCCACCTACGTGAACATCTACGGGAACCGGCCCCTTCCCACCCGCGTGCTGTCCGGCTTCCTGCCCTGGCGCCTCGGGGTCGAACGGGTGATGTTCTGGACGCGGAAGTACGCCAGCGTGGAGAACCCGGACGGGACGCGGAGCTTCCTGCGGGACTGGGAGGCGGCCCGGGAGGGGATCGATGACTGGCGGTACGCGGCCACCCTCGAGCGCCTGCTCCGGGAAGGGACCGGCAGCGCCGCCGACCGGGAAGCGGCCCGGGAGATCCTGGCCGCGGTCCGGGAGGCGGTGGTCGTGAACCCCCGGGCGATCGGGTTCGTGGACGGGGAGACGGGGGAGTGGGTGGCGGGGGGCGAGGCTGGTCCCCGCCGCCTGCCGCGGGTCGTCCGCCGCTGGCTCGGCCGCCGGCGGTTCGGTCCGGGCTGGACCGAGGGCCGGGCCGACGAGCTCCGGGCCCGCCTGGCCCGGGCGATCACCCGCCTGGTCGGGGGGGCGCAGGGCGAAGCGGATCACCCCGGCGAGGAAAACCGTGGCGAGGCCGGAGGCCACGGGAAGCACTGAAGAGGTGCGCCGGGAACGGGGGTCGGACCCTCAACCCGTGGTCCAAAAAGGATTTCCTGGGGAGCGACCGGTGCGGTGGGCGGCGGCGGAAGGACCTATCACGCCCGGTGTTTCGGAGGTGCGCCGGGAACGGGGCCTGGATCTCCAACCTGTGGTCCAGAAAGGACTTCCGGAGGAGCGACCGATGCGGTGGGTGGCGGCGGAAGGACCTTTCACGCCCAGAGTTTCCGCGGAGACCCGGCCCCCGTTCCCGGCGCACTTCCGGAACATTGACGGGGCCGGGATGTCCGGGCGCCGGGACGCGGGTCCCGACGACGGGCCCGCCCGTGGCAGCTTCCGTCCGCCTGCCCGGCGGGGGTCGACGGGCCCCGGGGAAGGGCGCGGTGGGGAGGAGAAGCGGGATAACGGGCGAAATTGCAAGGGGGGTGTGGGATAACTGGCGATCTTGCAACCTGCGAGCGGCATAACCCGTGGTTTTGCAAGTCTCGAGGCCCCAAGGCGCCCGGAAAGTTGCAAAAGGACGGGTTCTCCGACACCTCCCTTGCAGGAATCGCCGTTATCCCGCTCCTTTCGTCGTCGGCAGCCCCGGACGTCCCCGGAAACCTGCCAGGAGCCCGCTCATGCCGCACCCTCCCTGCGGGAACCGCGGTTATCCCGCCCGTTTTCGGGGGCACCCCGGGAAAGGTCGGCGGGTTTCCGTCGAGGCGGGGCGCGGGTCCGCCCCGGCCGGCCCCCGGCTCGTTGCCGGCCCGCGTGGCAGCTCGCGGGAAAGGATCCGGGACGCTTGCCTGCGGCCTCGGGCCGGCTCGCGGGCTCGACCGGCGGCGCTCGCGGGGCCCTGCGCGCCTCGCGGCTCGCCGCGGGCGCCCCTCCGCCCCGCTGCTCTGCCGCTCGGTCCCGGCGCCCCGGACCCCGCGACTGCCGGGGCTCGCACGGCTCGCCGGACTCGGCCGCCCCGGCGGCCCGCCGCCCTCCAACGACACGGCAGGGAGGAGGGGCGGGATAACGGGCGAATTGGCAGGTGGGGTGTGGGATAACTTGCCGTCTGGCAGGTCGGGTGCGGGATAACGCCCCTTCTGGCAGGTTTGAGAGCCAAAAAGGCCCGGTAACCTGCCACAGGGCGGGTTATCCGACACCCCACCTGCCAGAATGGGTGTTATCCCGCCCATTTTCCGGAAGGCGCGGGTGAAGACCCCGGCTGGACGACGTCAACTTGCAGGCTGGCAATCGTAAATGAGGTCGCCCGGGTGGGTGGGGGCCGCGGCTGGACCACGTCAACTTGCAGGAATGACCGGGAACCGAATGGTTTCCAGGATCGGAGAGGGGCGCCCCGGTTTCCCGCGTCAGAACGGGCGGGGAGCGCCGGGCCGCGGGTCGGGGGAGGGATGGTCCGCCGCCCCCCAACGCCGGCGGGCCGGGAACCGGCGGCGCTGCCATTCCCGGAATTCCCGCGCCTGGGGGAGCCGGGGATCCACGGCGGGCAGCATGGACCGCAGCACGGACGCCTCCTGCCGGGCCCGGCCGAGTGCGCCCTCGTCGCGGGCGACCTTCCACAGCCCGTGGATCGCCAGGAACAGGTCCGTGCGTTGCCCCAGTTCCCGGGCGATCCGCGCCGCGCAGGAGAACTCCGCCCGCGCCTCCCGCGTTCTTCCCTCCCGGCGCCAGGCCTCGGCGAGGACGGGATGGGCCCGCGCCTCGACCCGCTTCCAGCCGCGTTTCCGGGCCAGCTCGATCGCCCGGCGCAGGAGGGTCAGTGCCCGCAGCCGTTCCCCGAGGTGGTGGAGACAGTCGGCGAGGAACACCTCCACCTGGACCGCGTCGGCCTCCCGGCCCTGGCCCCGGTAGCTGGCCGCGGCGGCCAGGTAGTCCTCCGCGGCTTCCCGGTACCGGCCTCCCCGGTGGGCGAACTCCGCGAGGGCAGCCTGGGCCGGGGGATGGAGAGGCGTTCCGCTCCATTCAGGCAGGTGTTCCCGCACCCAGCGGGCGACGAGACCGCCCAGGAAGCGGTCCTCCTCCCGGGAACACGCGCCGAGGTGGAGGACGGCGGCCCGGAAGCGGTCTTCCGGCCGGGTGCCCCGGCTGCCCAGGGCCTCTCCCAGGAGACGAAGGGCCCGGGCCTGCATCCCCAGCCGGAGGTACGCCTCGGCTAGGTCCACCCGGACCCGGGGGAGGATCCCCGGGTCGACATCCGGTGGCGGTCCCGTGGTCAGCCGGGCGACCAGGGCTTCCAGCCGGTGGCGCGCTTCGAGAAAACAGCCGTTCTCGATCAACCGCCGGGCCTCCTCCCGGGCGGCGCCGGGATCGCGCGGGGGAGGGAGTGCCCCCGCGGCCGCGGGATCGTCCGCCGGGAGGTCGCCTCCCGGGGTCCCGGTCCCGGGCGGGTGGCAAGGGAGTGCCCGGGCGGGCGTGGGATCGGGCGGGGAATGGAGTTTCCTCGCGGCCCCGGGATCGTCCGCCGGGAGGTCGCCTCCCGGGGTCCCGGTCCCCGGTAGCCGGACACGGGGCGCCCCCGCGGCCGCGGGAATGCCCCGGGAAGCGGGGTTCCCCGCGCTGGTGAAGCTCTCGGCCCGGGCTATCCGGACGACCTCCGCCAGTTCGTCGACGGTCCCGCCGAGCCGCTCGACGAGCGCGAGGGCGGTGTCCATGCGGGGGATCGCCCGGCCGAGCTCGACCCGGGAAAGGGTGGCGCAGCTCAGGTCGATCCCCTCCTCGCGGAGCAGGCGGACGACCCGCGAGAGGGACATCCCCGCCCGCACCCGCAGCCTTCTCAGGTACGAGCCGACCGCACGTGCAACTTCTTCATCCTGCGCCATCTCCGCGTCCCCCTGGAAGATGGGCCCACGATAGATCAGGACAAGATCGAACTACAACAGGCAGAAACGGACAATGTGCTGCAACCGCCCCGCGCGAGACGGCCCGCCACGGGTCCACCCGGAGGGCGTTGCTTCGGGAACCGCCGCCGCGGCGGATGAGAGGTGCGCCGGGAACGGGGGCCGGGTCTCCGCGGAAACGCCGGGCGTGAAAGGCCCTTCCGCCGCCGCCCACCGCACCGGTCGCCCCTCCGGAACTCCTTCCGGGACCATCGGTTGAGGGTCCGACCCCCGTTCCCGGCGCACCACTCACACGGTGAGGCCAACCTTCCAGGCCCCGTTTCCGGGTGCGCGCCAGGGGTCCGTCCGCCACCGGGTCGTGAGCGAGTTCGAAGTTGATCGGTGTTCCGGACTCCCGTCCGGGCAGCCGACCGACCACCTGGAAGCTTCGTTCCGCCGTGCGCCCCGCCCGTCCCGGTTGCGCTCACGCCCCTGCCCCCGGTGCGCCTCCGGCGGGACGGGCAGGTGGGGCGCCCCGCGCGTCCCCGTGGGGCTCCCCCTGTCGGCGGCGTCCCGCGCGACGACCACCCGTTTTGCACCCATGCAAGAAGCGGTGTTTCGAGAACGGGAGCACTCCCACCGCAGCGCTGGAAAGGAAACCGGCCGGCCTGCCCGCGGTCGGCCCCCGCCGGGGGTGCTTCGTGGGAGAAAAGCGGGGGGAACAATCGGCGCGGCCCCGCACGCGACCGATCGGCGCCGGACCGGCGGAAAGGAGGTTCCACATGATCGGTCGGAGAGAAACCTGGATCGGGTGGCTTGCCATCGCCCTCGTGGCCGCTTCGGGTCTCACTCTCGTCCCGGCCCGGGCGGCGGCCCCGGGCGGAGTGGATGCGTGCTGGCAGGTCTACGCTCGGAAGGTCGCGGAGGCGGACCAGCTGTACCGGAACCCGGGTTCCGGGGGTGGAGGGTCCTCGAACGTCGGCGCGTGGCACGACGCCTGGACGGCGGCCGCCGACGACCTGCTGGAGTGCCTGCTCGGAAGGCTCGGGGGACGGCTCGCCGTCGACGTCCGCTTCGCCCACGCACCCGGCCTCACGGGGCTGCCCCACGCCGCTTCCTGGACCGTCGAGAACCCGGAGGGCGCTGCCACGGCCCGGGCCTGGCTCTTCGCCGCCCCGTTGGCCGGCGGCGAAGGCGCGGGGGTCCCGCGGGTCACGGTGAACGGCCGGGTGGCCTTCGACGGGGCCGGGGAGGCGGCGAGCGGGCCGCGGTCCGTGGAGGTGCCCCTCCTGCCCGGTGCCAACGAGGTCGAGGTCCGGTGCGAACCGGGTGCCCCGGTGGCCGCCATCCTGGTCCTGGAGTTCCCGGACTGACGCGGGGCCGGGCGCCGTGACCGCCCGCCCCGCCGGTGTGGGCCCGGCCCCGTCCGGCCGCGGGACTGCCGGGACGCGGAGCGCCCTTCCTTCCGGCAGTCCGCGACCACCGCGTGAGCGCGACATGCCACACACCGGTGGGACCGCGGGGAAGCGGAGGGGCCTTCCTGCCGGCGGCCCGCGGGCACCGCGTGAGCGCGACATGCCGCACACCGGTGGGACCCCGGGGAAGCGGAGGGCCCTGCCTCCCGGCGGCCCGCGGTGGATCGTCCCGGCCGGGCCGGGGACGGCTGGCGGGGGCCACGCCCGGGGAACCACATTGCCCGTGAGAGAATCGGCACTCGGACGGGGCTGCCGGGGGGCGGGGGGACCCCGGCGGTCCTCCCCCTTCCCCGGGGGCGGGAGGTGCTCCTTGCGGTTCCCGGCGCTGGCCCTGGTCGTGGCGGGCTGCCTCGCCGGCGCGGCGACGGCGGGCGCGGGACCCCGGCAGCCCGCCGTCCGGGAAGAAGTCACGGTCTCCCGGGTCCAGGTGGACGCCGTGATCGTGCCCCGGGAAGGCGGCCCCCGGTCCTGCCGGGAGATCCGCCCCGGCGACCTGGTGGCGCGGGTCGGGGGACGCGAGTGGGCCGTCGAGGCGATCGACTGGGACGGGACCGGGTTCCGGGAAGAACGCCGGCTCGAAGCCGGGAAAGGCTGCCTCCGGGTGGCCGTCTATCTCGGGACGTACGCTCCGGCCGTTCCCCTCGACTGCCCCGGCGACCCGCACATGCGGGAGGCCGCGCCCTTCGAACCGCCGGCCGGCGACCTGCACCCGGGGTACGGCACCGACGTCACCCTCGCCGCCCGCCGCATCGTCGAGGAGATGCGTCCCTGCGACCGGGTCGCCCTCTTCCGGGAGGAGCCCGGGAAGATGGTCTCCACCCGCTGGGTGGCAGACCGGGAACGGGCCCTCTCCCTCCTCGAGGCCCTGGTGTCCGGGCGAACGCCCCGGGGCGGAGCGGGGAAGGATCTCCTGGTCCGGCCGTGGCGGGGAGGATGGGAGGGGATCGTTCCCGCCCTGGGGGCCGTGCCGGGCCACAAGGACCTGGTCGTGATCGGGGGAGACGACCTCGTGCAGTTCTCGGGGGAGGACCCCTGGCGGATCGCGGACCTGGCCGAGGAGGCCCGGCGGGCGCGGGTGACGATCCACCGGGTGGACCCGGTCCCCGGGGGCAGGGTGGGTGTTCCCGGCTCGGCGGACGCCCTCGCCACCGGGGGACTGGTGCTGCGGGGCGGGGCGCGGGCCCGGGTGCTCGAGGAGGTCCGGCGGCAGGCGTACTGCCGGGCCCGGGTCACGCTGGTTCCGCCGCCCGGGGCCTCCCGGGCCCGCCAACGGGCCGTGTCCCTGGCCTCCCGGACCGGGCGTTTCGACGTCCGGGGGACGTCGTGGCTGGTCCAGCCGGGCGCCGGGAGAACGGGTCGCCTGGCGGCGTACCTGGAGGCCGGGGAGGGCGACCGGGGCCTCGCCGTCGAGGTGGCCGGCGTCGACGGCTGCACGGGCCGGCCGGGAGGTGCCCTCCGGTGCGAGGCCCGGGTGGTGGTCCGCCCCTCCGGGCCGCGGCCGGTGGAGCCGGGCGCGGCGGGGATCGCCCTCTGGCGGGACGCGCGACCCGAGTACTCCCGGGTGTACGGGCTCGCCGCGGGGGGGCCCGTCCGGGCGCCGCGGCGGATCCGGCTGCCGTTCACGGCCCGGCGGGGAAGGCGGACCCTCTGCGTCATGGTGTTCGGCCGGGAAGGAACCTTCCTCGGGTCCGCGTGCCGGGGGGTGGAGATCCCGCCCCCGGTGGTGACCGCGCGGGCCCGCTGACCGCCGGGTCCCGGCCGGGAACGACCACCGGGAAGCTTCCCGTCACCGGGTCCCCGGTCACGGGTCCGGGGGGAACGCCACCGTCTCCCGGGCCCCGGGCAGCCCGAGGACCACCGCGAGGAGCCGGTCGAAGCCGAGGGCGATCCCGGCGGCCCGGGGCATCCCCGCGGCCAGGGCGGCCAGGAACTCCTCGTCCAGGTCGGGAACGGGGAGCCCTGCCGCCCGCCGGGCCTCCCGGTCGGCCTCGTGCCGCCGCCGCTGCTCGGCGGCGTCCGTCAGCTCGTCGAAGGCGTTCGCCAGCTCGACGCCGCCCGCGTACAGCTCGAAGCGGAGGGCGACGGGCCAGGCGGGGTCGTCCCGCACCCGCGCCAGGGCCGCCTGCCCCGCCGGGTACTCCGCGAGGACCGTCGCCCGCTCCCGCCCGAGGTGCGGCTCGACCCGGTCCAGGAAGACCCGGAAGAAGAGGTCGTCCCAAGTGTCACGCGGGTCCGCGGGAAGCCCGAGCGCCCGCACGGCGGCGGCCAGGGCGGACCGCTCCCGGCACGCGGCCAGGTCGATCCCCGCGTACCGGGCGAACGCCTCCCGGACCGTCAGCCGCTCGAAGGGCAGGGTGAGGTCGGTCCCCGAGGCGTTCCGGGGATCGCCGCCCGCCGCCTCGGCGACGGCGGGCAGCAGTTCCGCGAGGTCCCGCACCAGGGCCTCGAGCCCTTCGTCCGCCCGGTACCACTCGACCATCGTGAACTCCGGGAGATGCCAGGGCCCGCCCTCGTCGTCCCGGAAGACCCGGGCGACCTCGTACAGGCGCACCGGCCCCGGGGAGGCGGGCGCGAGGGCGGCGAGGGCCTTCTTCAGGTGCAGCTCGGGGGAGGTGATCAGCCAGCGGCCGTGCCCGGCGGGGAACGGAACGAGGTGGGGTTCGAGGCCGGGGCAGGGGACCCGGGCCGGGGTCTCCAGGTGGAGGAAGCCCCGCCCGTCGAAGAAGGCACGGAGGGCGGCGAGGGCCCGGGCCCGGGCCTCGAGCACGCCGCGCCGCCGCCCGAGCGCGCGAAGGCGCGCGGGCAGGCCCGCGCGCCGGCCGCCGCCCTCCGGGTCCATCGCTACTTCTTCACCCGCTCCACGTACTCCCCGGTCCGGGTGTCGATCCGGATCCACTCTCCCTGGTCCACGAACAGCGGGACCTGCACCACCGCCCCGGTGGAGAGCTTCGCCGGCTTCGTCGTCGAGGACTTCGTGTCCCCCTTGACCCCGGGCTCCGTCTCGACGATCTCCAGCTCGACGAAGTTCGGCAGGTCGACGGAGATCGGCTTGCCGTCGTGGAGGAGCACGCTGACCTCCAGGTTCTCGCTGAGGAACCGTCCCGCGTCGCCCACCTGGTCCGGGGACAGGGCGATCTGGTCGTAGGTCGTCGTGTCCATGAAGTGGTACTGGTCGTCCGCGTAGAGGAACTGCATCTTGCGTTCCTCGAGGTTGCACCGGTCGATCTTCTCGCCGGAGCGCCAGGTGCGGTCGATGACGAGCCCGGAGACGAGGCTCTTCAGCCGGCACCGGGTGAAGGCGTTCCCCTTCCCGGGCTTGACGAACTGGGCCTCGACGATCACGTACGGCTCGCCGTCGATTTCGACCTTGAGCCCCTTGCGCAGGTCCGACGTCTCGTACACCGTGCACCTCGCGGCCGGGCCGGTGCGGCCCGGGAATCGGTTCGCGACAACCTGCCCGCCCGGGGCGGAACCCCGGCGGCGCGGCGATTATAACGGGGAGGCGATGGCGCGCACGGCAGGCCCGGAAGGGGGAGGCGTTCCCCCGCCCCTGCGTTCCCGGCGGTTCGCCGGGAGCGCCCCGGTCCCCCCCGCGGAGGCGGCCCGGCGGCTCGGGGTGCGTCCCGGGCCGTGGCTGCGCGCCGCCGCGCGCCGCCTGCCGCTCCGGTTCACCCCCTTTTTCCTGGACCTGGTCGACCCGGACGACCCGGACGACCCCCTGCGGCGGATCGCCTGGCCGGACCCCCGCGAGGTGGAGCCGGATCCCGGCGGGTTGCCCGACCCGGTGGGGGAACGGCGGTTGCGCCCCCATCCCCTGGTCGTCCGGAAGTACCCGGACCGGGCGGTGTTCCTGGTCACCACCCGGTGCCCGGTGTACTGCCGGTTCTGCTTCCGGGCGCCGCCCGGACGGGAGCCGGTGGACGGGGAGATCGACGGGGCGGTCGCCGCCCTCGCGCGGCTCGCCGCCGGGGAGGACGGGCCACCGGTCCGGGAAGTGATCCTCTCCGGGGGCGATCCGTTCTTCCTCGCCGACGGGCGGCTCGCGGGGATCGTCGCCCGCCTGGCCGCCATCCCCGGCCTCCGCGCGATCCGGGTCCACACCCGGGTGCCGGTGGTGGATCCCCCCCGGGTCACCGCCGGCTTCGCCCGGGAACTGGCCGCCGCCGGCGCGGGGAGGCTGCGCTGGGTGGGGCTGCACGTGCTCCATCCGCGGGAGCTCTCGGCGGGCTTCGACCGGGCGGTAGCCCTGCTCGGGGAGGCGGGCCTCCGGTGCGGCGCCCAGGCCGTGCTCCTGCGGGGCGTAAATGACCGGCCGGACGTGCTGGGGGACCTGTTCCGCGGGTTGTGGGAGCGGGGGATCGCCGCCTGGTACCTGCACCACCCGGACCGGGTGGCCGGCGCCGCCGCCTTCCGCGTGCCGATCGCCGAGGGACGGCGCCTCTGGCGGGCCCTGCGGGGCACCCTCCCCGGCCCGGCCCTGCCCGCCTATGTCCTGGACCTGCCGGACGGTTCCGGCAAGGTGCCGGTGGACTGGCTGGGGCCCGGCGGGGAACCGGGGCTCTGGGTCCTCCGTCGGCCGGGCGGGCGGCGGGTGGAGGTCCGGGAGTACCCGGTTCCGCAGGCCCCGGGAGGCGGGGGTCCCTGAGGCCGTCGGCCGCGGCCCCGGCGAACGATCCACGGCGGAACCCGCGGGGGGTTGCGCCGGCCGGGGGGGCGACCGGGTGGAACCGGGGCCCCGGCCCGGCGGGGACGGGTCTTCCGCCGGTCGACGCGACCTTCCCGGGGTCCCGGGACTCCCGGGACGCGCCGGCCCGCTTCCCGGGACACCTCCGAGCCCGTGATCCTGCCGCGACGGGACTTGGCAGGGAAGGCTTACTTAGTCATAATCCAGCAGTCTTGATCGCCCGGGGCCCGGCGAATCCGGGTTCCCGTCCTGACAACGCTCGGAGGAACCGATGGCGAAGACCCCCGGCTTCTACGAAATCTCGGTCGGGAAGAAGATCCTGATGGCGGTGACGGGGATCATCATGTTCCTGTTCGTCCTCGTCCACATGCTCGGGAACCTGCAGATCTACCTCGGTCCCGACCACATCAACGCCTACGCGAACTTCCTGCACCACGGGGCGCTCGAGGTCGTCTGGGCGACCCGGATCGCCCTCGTCGTCTGCTTCCTCGTGCACATCGTCGCCGCCTTCCAGGTGTGGCTCCAGTCCCGCCGGGCGAAGCCGGACCCCTACTCGGTCAAGGTGGACCTGACGGTCGGGTACGCGGCCCGCACGATGATCTGGACCGGCCCGATCGTGCTGCTCTTCGTCCTCTACCACCTCGCGCACCTCACGATGGGGTGGACGGGGCCGGTGACCGTCGGGGAGCCGATCGACGTCTACGCGAACATCGTCCACAGCTTCTCGGTGCCGTGGATCGCCGGGATCTACATCGTGGCGAACTTCCTGCTGGGCGTGCACCTCTACCACGGCCTGTGGAGCCTCTTCCAGACCCTCGGCGTGACGCATCCCCGGATCGACGCGTGGCGCCGGCGGCTGGCCGTTCTCCTTTCGTTCGTGATCGCCGCGGGGAACATCTCGATCCCCGTTTCCGTCCTGCTGGGGCTGGTGAAGTGAGTCCGCGGGCCACCGCCAGCCTGCTGCCGACGGGAGGAAGCCGATGAAACTCGACGCACGCATCCCCTCCGGTCCCCTCGAGCACAAGTGGACCAAGCTCCGTGACGAGATCAAGCTGCTCAGCCCCGCGAACAAGCGGAAGCACACGGTGATCGTGGTCGGCACGGGGCTCGCCGGGGCGTCCGCCGCGGCGAGCCTCGCCGAGCTGGGCTACAAGGTGCTGGCGTTCTGCTTCCAGGACAGCGCGCGCCGGGCCCACTCGATCGCCGCCCAGGGCGGGATCAACGCGGCGAAGAACTACCAGAACGACGGCGACTCGGTCTACCGCCTCTTCTACGACACGATCAAGGGAGGCGACTTCCGGGCCCGCGAGGCGAACACGTGGCGCCTCGCCGAGGTGAGCGGGAACATCATCGACCAGTGCGTGGCCCAGGGCGTCCCGTTCGCCCGGGAGTACGGCGGCGTGCTCGCCAACCGGACGTTCGGCGGCGTGCTGGTCAAGCGGACCTTCTACGCCCGCGGCCAGACCGGGCAGCAGCTCCTGCTCGGCGCCTACTCGGCCCTGTCGCGCCAGGTCGGGGCCGGGCAGGTCAAGATGTTCGCCCGGCGGGACGTGCAGGACATCGTCGTCGTCGACGGGAAGGCCCGCGGCATCGTCTGCCGGAACATGGTGACCGGCGAGCTGGAGTCGTACGTCGCCGACGCGGTGCTCGTCTGCACCGGCGGCTACTCGAACGTCTTCTTCCTCTCCACCGGCGCCAAGGGGTGCAACGCCTCGGTGATCTGGCGGGCGTACCGGCGCGGCGCCGGGTTCGCCAACCCCTGCTTCGTGCAGATCCATCCCACGGCGATCCCGCAGAGCGGCGACTACCAGTCGAAGCTGACCCTGATGTCGGAGTCCCTGCGGAACGACGGCCGGGTGTGGGTGCCGCGCAAGCCGGGCGACAGGCGGAACCCGAACGACATCCCGGAAAGCGAGCGCTGGTACTACCTCGAGGAGAAGTACCCCGCCTACGGGAACATGGTCCCCCGGGACGTGGCCTCGCGGAACGCCAAGATGGTCTGCGACATGGGCCACGGGGTCGGGCCGACCGGGCGCGGCGTCTACCTCGACTTCAAGACCGCCATCGAGGAGTTCGGGGTCGAGGTGATCCGGGACCGCTACGGCAACCTGTTCGAGATGTACGAGCGGATCACGGGGGAGAACGCCTACGAGACGCCGATGCGGATCTACCCCGCTCCCCACTACACGATGGGCGGGCTCTGGGTGGACTACCACCTGATGAGCACGATCCCGGGCCTGTTCGTCCTCGGCGAGGCGAACTTCTCCGACCACGGGGCCAATCGCCTCGGCGCCAGCGCCCTGATGCAGGGCCTGGCGGACGGGTACTTCATCATCCCGTACACCCTGGGGGCCTACATCGCCGACGCGGGCCTCGAGAAGGTGGGCACCGACGACCAGGCGTTCCGCGACGTGAAGCGGGAGGTCGAGGAACGGCTGAACCGGCTGCTGAAGGTCGAGGGGAAGCGGACGGTGGACAGCTTCCACCGGGCCCTGGGGAAGATCGTCTGGGACAAGGTCGGCCTCGCCCGGAACGCGAAGGGGCTCAACGAGGCGATCGAGGAGATCCGGGAACTGCGGGCGGAGTTCTGGGAGAACGTCCGGGTGCCCGGGTCCGGGGCGGAGCTGAACCAGGAACTGGAGAAGGCGGGCCGGGTCGCCGACTTCCTCGAGCTCGCGGAGCTGATGGCGCGGGACGCGCTGGCCCGTGAGGAGTCCTGCGGCGGGCACTTCCGCGAGGAGTACCAGACCGAGGAGGGCGAGGCGCTGCGCGACGACGAGCGCTTCCAACACGTCGCCGTGTGGGAGTTCCGGGGCGACGACGCCGAGCCCGTGCGGCACGAGGAGCCGCTCGTCTTCGAGAAGGTCCAGCCGACCAGGAGGAGCTACAAGTGATGAAGCTGACCCTGAAGATCTGGCGCCAGAAGGGGCCCCGGGACCGGGGGCACTTCGAGACCTTTGTCCTCGACGATGTCAACGAGCACATGTCGTTCCTCGAGATGCTCGACGTGCTCAACGAGAAGCTGGTCGCCGAGGGGAAGGAACCGGTCGCGTTCGAGCACGACTGCCGGGAGGGGATCTGCGGCTGCTGCGGCGCCGTCGTCAACGGGAAGCCCCACGGGGGCTTTCCCGGGACGACCCTCTGCCAGGTCCACATGCGGCACTTCAAGGACGGGGACACGATCGTCATCGAGCCGTTCCGGGCGAAGGCGTTCCCGGTGATCAAGGATCTCGTCGTCGACCGGAGCGCCTTCGACAGGATCATCCAGGCGGGCGGCTTCGTCTCCGTCAACACGGGGAACGCGCCGGACGCCAACACGATCCCGATCCCGAAGGACGACGCGGACCTGGCGATGGACTACGCGGAATGCATCGGGTGCGGGGCCTGCGTCGCGGCCTGCCCGAACGGCGCGGCGATGCTGTTCATGAGCGCCAAGATCGCCCACCTCTCGCTCCTTCCCCAGGGGCGGCAGGAACGGGAGCGGCGGGTCCAGAACATGCTCTGCGCCTACGAGGAGGCGGGTTTCGGCGCCTGCTCGAACTACGCCGCGTGCGAGGTGGCCTGCCCGAAGGAGATCTCGATCTCCGCGATCGCCCGCATGAACCGGGAGTTCATCCGGGCGATGGTGCCCGGCAAGGCGGTCGGGGGCGGCAAGCGCCACTGACCCGCCGGCTTTCCGCTCCTGGTCGGCGACGGGCCGCCCCGCGGGGCGGCCCGTCCTGCGTCCGGGCGGGCGGAGGCGGCCGGGTCCCCGGAAACTGCCGAGTCGGGAGGGCGCGATCGAGGCGGCCGACCATCACGTTGCCCCGGGCCGGCGGACGGGGCGGAGGCGGACGGGTGATGCCGGGGCGAGGCGGCCGGGTGTCCTGCGGCCCGTGGTATCCGCGACCGGGAACCCGCGGCTAGGGGCAGCCGGATGCCGGCTCGGGGGAAGGCGGACGGGTGATGCCGGGGCGACGCGGACGGGTGCGCGCGGCCGCGGTTGACAGGAGAACCGCCCTCCGGTATCCCGGACGGGTCACGCGTTGCCGGCGAAATCGCCGCCAGGGAAGGGAGGATCCGTCGTGTCCGTTCGCAGGGGTGTTCTGCTGTTCGCCATCGTCCTCGGTCTCACGCTGTCGCCGGTCCTCGCCGGCGCGGACCTCACCCGGCTCGTCGTCGTCGGCGACTCGCTGTCCGCCGGTTACATGAACGGGTCGCTCCTCGACCGGCAGCAGGAGGTGGGGTACGCCGCCTTCCTCGCGAAGATGGCGGGGACGGAGCTCGACCTGCCCCTCATCGCCTGGCCCGGCATCCCGAACGTGATCACCCTCGACCCGGGTCCGCCTCCCGCGCTGGCCCGCGTTCCCGGGCAGTCGCCGGGGCGGATCGACCCGATGCTCCAGGCGACGGACCTGGCGGTGCCCGGCCAGGACACGCGGGAGTGCCTCGAGCTGCGCCCCGACCTGCCGGTGGACAGCATGACCGACCTGGTGCTCGGCCTGCCGGGGCTCTACCTGGGCGAGGCGCGGAGCCAGGTGGAATGGGCCGAGGTCCTCCAGCCGACCACGATCGTCCTCTGGATCGGCAACAACGACCTGCTCGGCGCCGCGGTGCTGGCCGACCCGGCGTTCCTCACTCCCTTCGAGGACTTCGCCGCCGCGTACTCCGAGGTCGTCGACCGCCTGGCCGCGACCGGCGCCTCCCTCGTCATCGCCAACCTGCCGGACGTCAAGGTGATCCCCTACCTGACCTCCTGGGACGAGATCTCCCTCCTCTCGGGCCTCGGCCCGGACGCGACCCGGGCGCTGCTCGGCATCGGGCCGGGGGACTTCGTGACGATGGACGGGATGGACCTGGTGCGGGCGATCCTGGCCGGGGAGGCGCAGGGGCCCCTGCCGCCGAACGTGGTGCTCACCGCCGCCGAGGCCGCGGAAATCGACGCCGCCGCGGAGCGCTTCAACGACTTCATCGCCCGGAAGGCGGACGAGGTGGGAGCGGTCCTCGTCGACATCTTCTCGCTGACCCGGCGGCTCGACGCGACCGGCTTCACCGGGTGCGGCCGGCACCTCTCGAGCCACTACCTCGGGGGCATCTTCTCCCTCGACGGCGTGCACCCGACCGCGTCCGGGTACGCGATCGTCGCCAACGAGTTCATCCGGGCGATGAACGCCGGGCTCGGGACGGCGATCCCCGAGGTGCCCCTCTGCCGGGTGATCCCGGACGATCCCCTGGTGCCCCGGGGCTACGCGATCCCCGCCTCCCTGCTGCCGGGCTCCGGGTCCCGGGAGACGGCCCGCGCCACGAGGCGCCTCTTCGCCCCCTGAGACGCCCCCCGGAAGCGGGGTGCGGTCCGGGAGGCGCGGCTGCCGCCGGCCCGCGAGGCGGCCCCCGCAACGGGGCACCGGTTCTCCCCCGGGGACGCACCACTGGATTGGGCATCCTGGCAGGACTAGTCTCGAGTGGGGCGAACCCTTCCTGTGGTGTGCCTGAGCTGGGGTGTGTTGGATCGTGTCCTCCGGAGATCCCTTGGTGTGTTCTGGTGGATGAAACGGCGGGCACGTGTGAGTGTCAGGCAATGGGGTGGGTCATCGTTGACGGGTGCCTCGGGTTTCTCACGGAACGGGCGACGCTCTCCGCGGTCCTGTCGGACTCGACCGGAGGTGCCGAGTGGCTGACACCGGGAAACACGCTGACACTCACCCAGGAGAACGACGTCCACGTTCGAGTCGAACACGACGACAACTGGGGAGGCGGCACACGGACGATCCTGGTTCCAGCCCGGACTCTTTCTGCGGTGATTCATTTCACGGAGTTTGACGACGCCAATCCAACGAGGCTCAGGTTTGACGTCGTGTCGGTGGGTGCCGTTCTGCCCAGCTTCGCGTCGGTGGCTCTCGGAGGAGACGAGACAGGCGAGAACGTGTTTTCTCTGGATTCGGGCGGCGGGAGCGGTTGGATCGACACCGCAACCGGCGAATTCTTCGTGAAGTTGTACGTCAAGTTCCTGAACGGTGTCTTTTCTGCATCCCCGGCGAGGTTGCAGGCATCGTTCCGCGGCCAATATGATCGTGGTTCCGGTCGTTTCCATGTCGAGCCGAACGAGGCCGGTGACGAAGATGCCGTGGCCGAGTCACCCGAGGAGAATCTGTGGTGACCGGGACAGGGGACGCAGGATCCGACGTGACCCGAAGCTGGCGCATCCGGGCAGGGGTGTGGCTCTCTGCGATCCTTCTCGTCGCGGGAATCGGGCCCTGTCTGGGGGGGGCCGTGGGAGGCAGGGAATCCGGTCGTTCCTCCTATGCCCCGACAGGAAGGGTAGAGGCGTTTGTCGACGGTAGGCGCGTCGTCAGCGCGATCTATGAGTGCAGGAAACACGCGGGATACATGTTCCTGGTGCCGATCGGAAACCACTGCCTCTTCAGCGCCGTCCGGGTCAGGAACGGGCGATGGAAGTTGCGTCCGCGGGTTTTCGACTCCAGTTGCGAGGATCTGGCCGGAGACTGTGGTGTGCCCCGCGGGCACAGTCACTCAGTGAAGTACCTGGGATCCCGTGGCCTGGCCGTCGATCTGGGTTTCGATGGGCAGACGATCGTTCTTCGGTGGCGGAGCTTCGTTGGGAAACTGGAAGAATCAGATCTTCTCCGCGACCTGTGGGAATATCGTGAGGCATACCACGCATACCTGCCGGACGAAGACGTCCTGCGCTCGGTTGCCGACGTGGGCAAGACTCCGCTTGAACTCACGTTGTTTGTTGGCGCGCCCTGGTGCAGGTACTCCACGGAGTTCGCGACGCGGGTGATGCGTGTCGTCGACGCGGGCAGGAAGCTGGGTCTCGACTGGAAGATCTCCCTTGTGGGAGTGCCCCGGGGTGGTCCGCGTGGTCTTCCGGAGGCCGATGCAGTAGGGGTCGTTGCAGTACCGGCGCTACTGGTGGAGGGGGCTGGGGGAGAGAAGTGGTGCATCTACTACCCGCGGATGGAGCGCCCCGAGAACACGCTGGCCGGGGTGCTTTCCGGCCGGATCCCTCCAGCCGCGGACCAGCAACACCCCTGCTGGCGGGCCATTCCCCGCGCGGGTGCTGGAGAAGAATCAGGAGAGGCTGGCAGGAGTTCACGCCATTTATTCACCAAGTAAGGGGGGCTGACACAGATTTCTGAGAAGTAAACGTGTTCGAGGAGTAACGGGTCCCCCCGCCGCGGCATCTCAGGAGCAGGTCTGGCACCTTCCGGTATTGAGGGCCCGGTACGCCAATCCCCGGCGACCGGGCCCCGCTTCATTTCACCTGGCCCCGGGCGCCGAGCCGCCTGCCAGGTTCCCCGTTTTTTCCTCTTCCCCCTTCACGCCGGACCCGGAGGGGGGCCGAGGCGGCGGAGGGCTTCCCGGAGGAGGTCGGGGGACTTGCCGAAGCTGAGACGGAGAAAGCGCCCCCGGCGGTCCGGCGGCAGGCCGTCTTCGCGCCGCATCCCCGACCAGAGGAACGACGACCCGGGGACGCCGGCCACTCCCCGCTCCCGGGCCAGGCGGATCGCCCACGCCCGGTCGTCCTCGATGCCCGCGTCCCGCAGGTCCACCAGGAGGAAGTAGGTCCCGTCCGGGTCGTTCACCCGCCAGCCCAGGTCCCGCAGCCCCCCGGCGAGCAGGCCGTACCGGCGGCGGTACTCGGCGGCGACCCGGACGTAGTAGCCCTCGGGAAGCCGCAGCGCCTCGACGAGGGCCTCCTGAAAGGGGGCCGGGGCGCAGACGGTCAGGAAGTCGTGGACCCGGCGGATCCGGCTCATCACGGGCGCCGGGGCGGCGGCCCACCCGACCCGCCAGCCGGTCACCGCGTAGGTCTTCGAAAACGACGAGATCGTCACGGTCCGGTCCCGCATCCCGGGGAGGGTGGCCGGCGGCACGTGGACGAGGCCGGGCCGCAGGATGAAGGCGTAGGTCTCGTCGGTGACCAGCAGCGCGTCGTGGCGGGCGACCAGCCGGGCCACGTCCACGAGCTCGTCCCGCCGCCACACCTTGCCGGACGGGTTCGCGGGGGTGTTCAGCACGAGCAGGCCGGCCCCGGTGAGCAGGCGGTCCAGCAGGTCCGGGTCCCACGCCCCGGTGAACGGGTCCACCGGCAGGATCCGCGGTTCCGCGCCGGCGAGCCGGACCGCGGGCAGGTAGTTCTCGTAGATCGGCTCGGGGATGACGACGGCGGTTCCCGGCGAGCCCAGGGCGAGGAGCGAGGCGGCGATCGCCTCGGAGGCGCCGCAGG
>CAZOTT010000009.1:0-33368 GCA_964582785.1 uncultured Acidobacteriota bacterium
AGAAGGCTTTTCATGAGTGGAAAGATCACGGTTTCAAAAACTGGCAGCAGTTCATCGACGATGACGTGCTGGGCTTCATGTCTGCCGAGGCCGCAAAGCGAGAGGCCAACACGGGAGAGGGGGGGGGGCGAACGCGCGGCAAGACCCTCGTGCGCAGGGCGCGGCTGGAGGTGACGCGGGCGATATCGCTCACTCCATTTGGTGGCGATATTACCTTCAACGCCGCCGCCGTCGGTGCGACGCCTTCCGCCAGTAGCACCGGAATGGACCCGGTCCCCTATGGGACCGAGGTTCATGCCACCCGGTATCAGTACGGCTTCGCCCTGACTCCTGAGGACCTTGCGAGGAAAGAACGTGCCCTCGATGTGATCGATGCCGTGGTGAACCTGTCCGATGTCGCCGGCAACCAGGCTCGATTCCTGTTCGATTTCTCCCCCGAAGCTGTCATGTTCCGCTGGACCGAGGATTTCGCGCCCCGGATGCTGTACGGGTTTTCCATGGACCAAAACGGTTGTCTGTGCGCGCCCTCTGTCAGAAAAAGAATGGAGACAGGCGACATTGATCCGGCCGAGGTGATTGTTGGAGGAGCAATCGCCGACACGGCGGACGGCCAGATGATGAAGGAACTCGGATGCTCCGTATTCCGGGGCGTCAAGGCCGCCGCGGAAGAAACAAGGAGGAGGCTGCGCGCGGATCTTGATCTGGCGGCACGGGAGAGCTGACGCCATGACCGTTGCGCCACTTCGAGTGTTCGTCTCCGTCCCCGTGGCCGGCTTTCGAGTTGCTTACGCCCGCGAGTACTGGGAGACGTACCCGTGTCCGCCGCCGTCGACGGTGTACGGGATGCTCCTCTCGGCGGTGGGAGAACGTGACCGCCTCGTGCACCGGGGGGCTGAGATTGCCGTGGCAATGCTATCGAAACCGGCGCGGTCGGTGGTGTTGAGAAGAGTGTGGAGGGTGAAAGACAAGAAGAGGGGGCCCGGGCTGGGAGCCAACGTCCGGCCTGATTTTCAGGAGTTGTTGACAGGTGTCCGTTTGTGCGTGTGGGTGAGAAAGGGAGGGAGTGCTGACGGGCGGTGCGGCGTACCCCTGGTGGAACGTCTGAGGCGTGCCCTTCGCCAACCGGCTGAGGTGAAACGTTTTGGTGGACTGGCCCTGGGTGAAAGCACGCACCTGGTGGATGAAATCAGGTCGTGGCGCGCAGAGGACCCCGGGCGCGGGTTGTTGCTCGTCGGGGCTGAGGTTGGTTCCCTGACCCTGCCGGTCTGGGCGGACCACGTAGGGGCAAAGGGAACTCGCTGGGGGCAGTTCAATCTCACGGAGAACGACCCTCTGCCGAATTCACCCTGCAAAAGTGCATGGATTTCCATAGAACCACCGTCACAGGAGTAGAATTCATGGCGGACCCACCAGCCTCCTCGATTCGGGTCATGGCCCTCCATGCACTGGCGTATTGCGAACGGCTTTTCTACCTTGAAGAGGTGGAAGAGATTCGCATTGCCGATGATGCGGTGTATGCCGGGCGGACGCTTCACGAGGAACTCGCAAAGGCGGGAGAACAGAAGGGCCGGTGGCGTACCCTGGAACTCGCCGATGAGGAATTGGGACTCGTCGGGAAGGTGGACTGTCTGGAATATCGTGATGGGGCTTTGATTCCCTTTGAACACAAGCGCGGCCGGCCGAGAAGAGAGGGCAATAACACCGTTGCTTGGCCTTCCGACGCGCTCCAAGTCTGCGCGTACGCCATGTTACTGGAAAAACAGACCGGCCGCCGAGTACCCGAAGGGCGGGTTCGCTACCACGCGGAAAACATCACCGTTCGCGTTCCTCTCGATGAAGAGATGCGTCTTGCTGTCCGGGCAGCGGTGGCCCGGGCGCAGGAACTTCGCGCCTCTACACAGCGACCGCCTGTCACAGACAATGACCGCCTCTGTATTCGTTGCTCGCTTGCTCCTGTATGACTCCCGGAAGAAGAACGTTTGGCGGAAGATCCCGAATGGGAAGTGCTTCGTCTCTTCCCACCCGGCAGGGAGGGGCGGGTTATTCACGTGACAAAACCTGCTGCCCGGATTTCCCGCGCTGGCGAAACCCTCCACATCAAGACGGCGTCAGACGATGGCCGGAAATTTCCTGTCCACGAAGTAGAAGCACTCGTCATCCATGGTTGCCCGCAGATTACCACTCAGGCCGTTCACCTCTGTGCTCGACATGCGATCCCCATTCACTACATATCGACCGGAGGATGGTATGTGGCGGGTCTCATTCCAGGTGCGTCGGGGGTCCATCGGCGGATCAGACAGTATGAGGCGTTGATCCAGCCCGGTATGCGCTTGCGCCTGGCCAGGAAACTGACAATGGCCAAGGTAGAGAGTTACTTGCGTTATCTGCTGCGAGCAACGAGAGGGCGCGACCGCGGGGCGTTGCATGTGGACGAATCGATCGATGTGATGCGCGCTTCCCTTTCGGGAATTGCACGTGCCCAGGATGCAGGCACCATCCGGGGGCACGAGGGGAGAGCGGGCAGGGCATGGTTCACCGCGCTGCCTGGCCTCCTGTCCGAAAACTTACATCCAGCTCTGCGGCCGAATGGGCGCAACCGTCGTCCTCCCCGCGACCGCTTCAATGCGCTTCTGAGTTTTGGCTATGCCCTCCTGTACCAGGCGGTGCTTCAGGCGATAGTGTCCGTCGGGCTGGAGCCGGCTCTTGGTTTTTATCACACTCCGCGATCATCGGCTCATCCGCTCGTGCTTGATCTTATGGACTTGTTCCGATTACCGCTGTGGGACGTACCATTGATCGGCTCGCTCAACCGTCTGCACTGGGACAGGAGAAAGGACTTCCAGGTAACGGCAGGGCGGGTGTGGCTTTCCGCGGAAGGCCGCAAGAAAGCCATTACGCTTTTTGAAAGACGTTTGGAAGACAGGTGGCGGCATCCGGTAGTAGGTTACTCCCTTTCCTATGGCCGCATGTTGGAACTCGAAACTCGTCTCTTGGAAAAGGAGTGGGCCGGACAATCGGGGCTTTTTGCAAGAATGAGGTTGCGATGAACGGTATGAAAAACAAGCGCTGGTTTCTTGTGGCATACGATGTGCGCGATCGGAAACGTCTCCGTCGCACGGCAAAGCATCTGGAGGGTTACGGCAGCCGCTTGCAGTACAGCCTGTTCAAGTGTTGCCTCAGTAACCGGGGAGTTGAACGGCTCCGGTGGGAGCTGACCAGGATACTGGCTCCGGAGGACAGCATCATGATAATTGGCTTGTGTCCGATTTGTGCCGGGCGTGTGAGAGAGAGAAATGTAAAAGTATTTCCGGAGGAAGATAACACTTTTGAAATCGTCTGAATAGTGCCATGCAAGGACTCCCCGGTTTCGCTGGTATCACGATGGCTGGAGCGGCGAGAGTGATTTCTTATCAGTCACTTGCTCGCCGTTGTGGGTCGATTTGATGCTTGAGTGTGGGGAAGCGAAATGTAACCTCCTGATAGGAAATGCAGTTCGCTGGGGACACTGGAGGTATGGCCACGAAAACAGGGCGGAGATTGCAGTCGGGCTTGCAAGCAGGGGCCGGGAACTTGAAGTGTCGTCTTCTAAGTTATGGCTGGAAAGACAGATAGGGTGGGTGCAGTGCCGGTCTCTCTGATGCCGAAAGGCGTTGAGCACTTGGAAGAGGAGAAAAAATAGGGGCAGGGAAGAAGTGCCGGTCTCTCTGATGCCGAAAGGCGTTGAGCACGCTCGACGAGACGTGAAGCAGGTCGTGCGGCGGTTGTGCCGGTCTCTCTGATGCCGAAAGGCGTTGAGCACACACGTTACCGGGTGGTTCCGAAGGGGGAATCCTGTGCCGGTCTCTCTGATGCCGAAAGGCGTTGAGCACACAAGAACAAGGCCCTCCTGACCCGCGCCAAGGACCGGTGCCGGTCTCTCTGATGCCGAAAGGCGTTGAGCACATGGCTGCGTATCACGCTGCCTGGAAGGGCGTCTCCGAGTGCCGTTCTCTCTGATGCCGAAAGGCGTTGAGCACCGGACATGCAAGTGATCATCGGAGTTCGTCAAGAACACCGGGGTCCGGTGGGACCGGTCATCGTACTGGATGCGTGTTCGAAGGCGGCATCGGGGAGGCGGAGTTCTGCCGCGGCGTCGACGAGGGTGGGTGCGGGAGTCCCGTCGCCCCGGGGAGGCGACGAAAGGAAGGGGCCGGCTCGGCGCCGGCCCCTTCGCCCGGGAGATCCATGCCGCCGTTCAGGGGGGTGTGGCGGGGCCTCCCGGGTGGGGGAAAAGGAGGGAAAGGAGGAATGCGGGGGGAAGGCCGGCGTGCCGGGGGAAGTGGGGTGGCACGGAACCCTCCCCGGGAAGGGGAGGGGTGGCGGCGCGGAATGCGCCGCACGGGCTGGTTGGGGTGAGGTGGGTGGTTCGCACGTCCGGTCCTTCCCCCCTGGGGGACCCCCCTCCCCGCGCGGGGGAGCGGGGCATGGCCGCGGTTTCAGTCAGTCCTGCATCCGCCTCATGTAGGCGGGGATCTCGTAGTCGTTCCGGTCCAGCAGGTCGAGGTGGGGCCCCGCCCCGTCGTCGAGGAACGGCAGGTCGCGCAGGTCCACCTGCCGCGGCGCCCGGATGACGGGCGGCGGCGGCTCCTCGGCGGATGCGGGGGAAGGGGCGGGCCGGGGATCGGGGCCGGGGACCCGGGCCGGTTCCGCGGCCGCCGCCCGCGCCGGCTGGCGCTGCTCGCCTCCCTCGAAGCCGGTCGCGATCACGGTGACCTTCACCTTCCCGGTCATCTCCGGCCGCTGGACGTAGCCGAACAGGATCATGGCGTCCGGGTCGGCGGCCTCGTGGATGATGGACGCCGCCTCGTTCACCTCGAGGAGGCGCAGGTCGTCGCCGCCGGTGATGCAGAGGATCACGCCGCGCGCTCCCTCGATGGAGGTGTCCTCGAGCAGGGGGGAGCTGATCGCCTGCTGGGCGGCGGCCACCGCCCGGTTGTCCCCCTCGGCGACGCCGGTCCCCATCAGGGCCATTCCCATCCCCTTCATCACCGTGCGCACGTCGGCGAAGTCCCGGTTGATGACCCCCGTCTCCAGGATCAGGTCGGAGATCCCCTGGACCGCCTGGCGAAGGACGTCGTCCGCGAGGGAGAACGCCGCGTGGACCGTCGTCTCCTGGTCGACGGTGGCGAGCAGCTTGTCGTTCGGGATCGTGATCACCGTGTCCACCGCCTTCTTCAGCTCGGCCAGGCCGTCCTCGGCCTGCTGCCGCCGCCGCCGGCCCTCGAAGGAGAACGGCTTCGTCACGACCGCGACGACGAGGGCGCCGAGCTCCGCCGCCAGGCCGGCGATGACCGGGGAGGCGCCCGTCCCGGTGCCTCCGCCGAGGCCGGCGGTGACGAAGACCATGTCCGCGCCGGAGAGCTTCTCGAGAAGCGTTTCCGTGTCCTCGAGGGCGGCTTCCCGGCCGATCTCCGGCCGCGCGCCGGCGCCCAGGCCCCGGGTCAGCTTCTCCCCGACCTGGATCCGCGTCGGGGCCAGGTTGCGGGAGAGGGCCTGGACGTCGGTGTTGACGGCGATGAACTCGACCCCCTGCACGCCCGCCTCGATCATCCGGTTGATCGCGTTGCCGCCGCCGCCGCCCACCCCGACGACCTTGATCACCGCGCCGGGGGCCGGCCCGGGCAGCGGCTGCGGTTCCTCGAGGACGGCCGTGCCCGTCCCGGGGAAGGGGATCGCCGCCGGGGCTTCCTCGATGTCGTCCAGGGTGAACCGGAGGTCCCTTCTCGTCCTTTCCGCCATGTCCCTGCTCCTCCCTCGTCCCGTGGCGGGACGGTCCCGCTCAGAACAGCTCGCCCATCCAGCCGGAAACCGACCGGAACCATCCCCCCAGCAGCTTCCCGCGCTTCCTGCCGTGCAGCTCCTGTGCCCGGTGGCGGCGGCCCTCGACCAGTTCCCAGCGGGCGAGGCCCGCCGAGGTGGCGAAGCTCGGCGCCCGGACGTCGTCGACCAGGCCCCCGAAGTTCGAGGGGATGCCGACCCGGACCGGCATCCCGAGAATCTCCTCCGCGGTCTCGACGATCCCGTCCAGGTTGGCCGAGCCGCCGACGAGGACCGCTCCCGCCCGGGCCCGGGTCGCGATGCCCGCCTGGTCGAGCCGTGCCCGCACCAGCTCGAAGATCTCCTGGACCCGCGGGGCGATGATCTGGACCAGGAGGGATCTCCTGACCAGCTTCGTCCGCCCGTCGCCGACACCGGGAACCTCGATCGTGACCTCGTCCTCGCCGTCCCCGGGTGGCAGGGCGCTCCCCCAGGTGCGCTTCACGTTCTCCGCGTCCGGCACCGGCGTGCGCAGGCCGATCGAGATGTCGTTCGTCACCAGGTCCCCGGCGATCGGGATCGACGTGGTGAACCAGAGGGCGCCCCGTTCCCAGAGCGCCACGTCCGTGGTGCCGCCGCCGATATCGACGAGGAAGACGCCCTGTTCCCGTTCCTCCGGGGTCAGCACCGCCTCGGCTCCCGCCAGGAGGGGGAAGACCAGGCTCTCCACCTGCACGTCCGCCCGGTTGATCGCCGCCACCACGTGCTGGGCCGCCTGGCGGGGCACGGTCACCACGTGGGCGCTCGCCTCGAGGCGCTGCCCCGTCATGCCCACCGGGTCCTGGATCTCCCCCTGCCCGTCGAGGGAGTACTCCTGGGGCAGGACGTGCAGGATCGACTGCCCCGGGGGGATCTGCACCGAGCGGACGGTGTCGAGGACCCGTTCCAGGTCCTTCCTCGTGACCACCCCGTCCCGGCCGGCGATCGTGACCACTCCCCGGGAGGTGAGGGACCGCACCTGGGCCGCCGGGACCGTGGCGACCACCGATTCCACCTGCCGGTTCGCCATCTCCTCGGCCATCTCGACGGCGCCGCGGATCGACCCGACCAGCGCCTCGAGGTTGACGATCATTCCCTTCCGGATCCCTTCCGTCCGGCGGGAGCCGATCCCGATGACGTCGAGGTCACGGGGGCCCCGGATCGCCGCGATCACGCAGCAGCAGCGATGGGTCCCGAGGTCGATGGCGCAGATCGTGTCCGGGTTCCGGGCCATGGTTCACCTCTCCAGGGTGCCGGGGGAACCCGGCACCACGATCAGGCGGTTCGCGAACCGCAGGTCGATGGCCGCGCCCTCGCGGAGGGCGACCAGCCGGTCCTTCCAGGCGAACAGGTCTTCGAGATTCCGCGCCGGGTCGTCGCGGTCGAGCCACAGGAGGGGCGCGTCCTTCCCGGGACGGAGAACGATCCGGCGGCGGGGGGCCAGGTCGACGAAGGTGCCCGCCGGCGGGGCGTGGCCGATGACCCGGCGGAGCGCCGCCAGCGCCGCGAGGCCGGGGCGGTCCGCCGCGGCCAGGACACCCTCGCCGGGGCGGGTGGACAGGCCCCGCAGTTCCGGCAGCGTGCTGTCCCGGGGACCCCCGCGACCGGGGGGGAACAGGACGCCCGCGGCGTCCACCAGCACCGTCCGGCCCCCGAGACGCGCCCGCGCGACCGGCACCCGCTCCTCGACCCGGGCCTCGAGGAGGTCCGGCAGCCGGCGGGCCACCGCCGCCCGGAGGATGGTCGGCTCCGCCTCCAGGGCCGACCGGATCCCGTCCAGGTCGACGAGGAGGATCGGTTCCCCCAGGTGTTCCTCGAGCACGGCGCGGACCCGTGACGGGGTCAGGCGGCTGGCACCCGCCACCGCCACGCGCCGGACGGAGAGGGCCGGGGACAGGACGACCGCCCGGGTTCCCCCGGCCAGGGCGGCGGCGGCCACCACCGCGGCGAGGACGAGGAGCGGCCGCCGGGCCCGCTCGAGGAGGGACGGGCGGGAACGGGCCGGGCGCTTTCGCCGCCGCCCGCGGCGGCGGAACCGAAGGGTCCACCTCATCGCGGGTTCCTCCACACTTCCACCTCGAGCCGGGGTTCGACCCCGGTCTCCCGCGCGATCCTCTCCCGCACCAGGTCGACGAGAGCGAGCACGTCCGCCGCCCGGGCGCGGCCCAGGTTGACGATGAAGTTGCCGTGTTCCGGGGAGACGACGGCGTCCCCGATCCGGGTTCCCTTGAGGCCGAGCCGGTCCACCAGCGCGCCGACCGGCTGCCCGGGGAGGTTGCGGAAGATGCAGCCCGCGGAGCGGCCCCGCGGCTGGGTGGCCCGCCGCCGGGCGCGCCGGCGCTCCATCTCCGCCCGGATCGCGGCCGGGTCCCCGGGGCGAAGCCGCAGCCTGGCCCGCAGGACGAGCAGCCCTTCCCGCGCGACGAAACTCTCCCGGTACCCGAAGTCGCCGGGGCCCGGCCGCAGGCGGCGGACGTCGCCCGACCGGTCGGCCACCTCGATCTCTTCCAGCACGTCCTTCAGTTCCCCGGCCCCGGTCCCGGCGTTCATCCGGACCGCCCCGCCGAATCGTCCCGGGATCCCCTCGGCGAAGGCGAGTCCCGCCAGCCCCTCGGCGGCGGCCCGCCGGACCAGCGCGGGGAACGGCACGGTGGCGTCGGCGACGAGCCCGTCCCCCTCCCGGCGGACCTGTCCCGCCGCGCGCCCGAGCACGATCACCGCGGCGTCGAGTCCCTCGTCCGCGACGATCACGTTGCTTCCCCCGGCCAGCACGCGGACAGGGAGGGGCCCCGGGCCGAGGGCCCGCCAGGTGGCAAGCAGCCGGTCCACGTCCGGGGGGAAGAACGCCCAGCGGGCCGGGCCGCCCACGCCGATCGTCGTCCACCGGGCGAGGGGTTCCCCGGCCGTGGCCGGGACCCCCAGGTCGGCCGCGACCCGGCGGTAGAAGCCGTCCACGCGCGGGTCCCTCATCCCGCCGCCTCCCCGTCCCGGAGGGCGTCCAGGATGCGGCCGCCACTCCCGCCGACGCTGCCCGCCCCCAGGGTGAGCAGCACGTCGCCGGGCCGCAGCCGGCGGAGCACCTCCGCCTCCGCCGCCGCCAGGTCGCCGGCCCAGGTGACGTCCCGGTGGCCGGTGGCGGCGATCTCCGCCGCCAGGCGCTCCGCCGTCGCCCCCTCGATCGGGTCCTCCCCGGCGGGATAGACGTCGGCGAGGACGACGACGTCCGCGCGGTGGAACGCCCCGGCGAAACGGTCCATCAGGTCGGCGAGGCGGGTGTACCGATGGGGCTGGAACAGGACGACGAGCCGCCGGTCCCCGATCGCCTCGCGGAGCGCAGCGAGGGTCAGCGTGATCTCCCGGGGGTGATGCCCGTAGTCGTCCAGGACCAGGACCCCCCGCGCCTCGCCGAGCCGCTGCAGCCGCCGGTCGACCCCGGGATGCTCCTCGAGGGCTGCCGCCGCCACCCGGAGGGAGAGTCCGAGTTCGTCGGAGACGGCGAGGACGGCGAGGGCGTTCTGCACCTGGTGGCGGCCCGGGACGCGCAGGCGCACCGGGGTCACCGTTTCCCCGCGGCGGACCAGCGTGAAGCGGATGCCGAAGCCCTCGGGCTCGATGTCCCGCGCCTCGTAGTCGGCCCCGGGGGACAGGCCGCAGGTGAGCACCCGGCGGTCGATCCGGGGCAGGATCTCCCGCACGCCCGGGTCGTCGAGGCAGGCGACCACCGCCCCGTGGAACGGCACCCGCGCGCAGAACGCGGCGAAGGCGTCCCGGAGCGCCTCCTCCGACCCGTAGTGGTCGACGTGTTCCCGGTCGATGCCGGTCACGACGGCGATCGTGGGAATCAGCCGGAGGAACGAACCGTCGCTCTCGTCCGCCTCGGCGACCAGCAGGTCTCCCGCCCCCAGCCGGGCGTTGCTGCCGATCGTCGCCAGGCGTCCCCCGACGATCACCGTCGGGTCGAGGCCGCACCGGGCGAGTACCGTGGCGAGCATCGACGTGGTGGAGGTCTTCCCGTGGGAACCGGCGACGGCGATGCCCGCCTTGACCCGCATCAGCTCGGCGAGCATCTCCGCCCGGGGAATCACCGGGATCCGCCGCCGGCGGGCCTCCTCGACCTCCGGGTTGCCCGCGGGCACGGCGCTGGAGACCACGACCACGTCCGCTGCCTCCACGTGGGAGGCATCGTGACCCTCGTGGATCCGGGCCCCCAGGCGGGCGAGGCGCCGGGTGACCGGGGAGCTGCGCAGGTCCGACCCGGTGACCCGGTAGCCCAGTTCGAGCAGCACCTCGGCGATACCGGACATGCCGATGCCGCCGATCCCGACGAAATGGACCTGGCGCACCCGGCCGAGCCTCATGCCGCACCTCCCGCCAGGAAGCCCGGCACCACCCGGCCGGGATTCGTCGAGTCCCAGCTCCGCAGGGAGACGTTCAGCACGATCCCGGCAAGGACGAAGGAGGCCAGCATCGAGCTGCCCCCGGCGGAAAAGAAGGGAAGCGGGAGCCCCTTCGTCGGCAGCAGGCCGGTGGTGACCCCGGCGTGCACCAGGGCCTGGATCGCCGGGAACCAGGCGGCCCCGAGGGCGAGGTACCGGCCCAGGGGATCGGGCGCGCGCTCCGCGATCACCGTTCCCCGCCAGGCGAGCACGAGGAACAGGATGATCGCCGCCACGCCGCCGACGAATCCCAGCTCCTCCCCGAGAACCGCGAAGACGAAGTCGTTTTCCGCCTCGGGCAGGAAGAACGCCTTCTGGGTGGAGCGGCCGAGACCCTTGCCCGCGATACCCCCCGAGCCGAGGGCGACCAGGGACTGGCGGAGCTGGTAGCACGTGTCGCGCATCGCCGGGGACAGCTCCTCCGGGCCGTCCATGCAGTGCAGGAACGCCGTCAGCCGCTGGAGGCGGTAGCTCTCGAGGGAGGCGGCCCCGGCGAACAGGACCGCCCCGGCGAGGGCGAGGACGGCCAGGTGCCGCGGGCGCGCCCCGGCGACGGTGACCATGCCGAGGGTGACGAGCCCGTAGAGCACCGGCGTGCCCAGGTCCCGGCCGAGGAGGACCAGCCCGGCGAGCACGCCGCCGAGCACGAGGGGCCGGACCAGGCCGTTCCACGTGCGGATCCGGTCCCCGGCCCGGGCGAGACTCGCCGCCAGGATCGCCACGAGGACCGGCTTGGCCAGTTCCGAGGGCTGGATGCTGAGCCCGCCGATCCGGATCCAGCGCCAGGTGTTCGCCACCGGGGGAAGGCAGAAGGGGACCAGCAGCAGGGTCACCGTGCCCCCGAACAGGGACCAGGCCACCCGGGGGCGGGACAGGAGGCGGTAGTCCGGCACCATCACCGCGAGCAGCAGGGCCACGCCGAGGGCGAGGTGGACGAGCGATGTCGCGAGCCCCAGCGGCAGCGGGTGGGAGGCCGCGTCCCGGAAGGTCCGGGCGGAGCCGGAGACGATCACGCCCCCGAGGGCGAGAAGCACCACCGTCGCGGCGAAGACGGTGTCCGGGCCCCGGTGGCGGCGGCTCATCGCTGCTCCTCCCCCCGGGCCAGTTCCCGGGCCAGGGCGGCGAACGCCTCGCCCCGGTGGGCATAGGAGCGGAAGGCGTCGAAGGAAGCGCAGGCCGGCGCGAGCAGCACCACGTCGCCCGGCGCCGCCCGGGAGAACGCCTGCCGGGTCGCCTCGGCGATGTCGCCGCAACGGTCCACCTCGCCGAACCCCTCGCCTTCCAGCACGTCGGCGATTCGCGGACCGGCCTCTCCCCAGGTGATCGCCCGGGCCCCCGCCGCGGCGAGCGCCGGCGCGAGCGGCCGGAAATCGCCGTCCTTGTCGCGTCCGCCGAGGAGGACGTGGAGCCGGCGCCCGGGGAAGGCCTCGATCGCGCGGAGGGCCGCGTCGACGTTCGTCGCCTTCGAGTCGTCCACGAACAGGACGCCCCGGACCTGGGCCACCTCCTCCAGGCGGTGGGGAAGGGAGCGGAACCGGCGGACGGCCCGCCCGATCGCCGTCCCGTCGGCGCCGGCCGCCGCGGCGGCCAGGGCCGCGGCGAGGACGTTCCAGCGGTTGTGCCGGCCGGGCAGGGGGACCTCGTCGTCCCCCAGGAACGCCTCCTCCTGCCGGCCCGGAACCCGGAGGACGAGCCGTCCCCGGTCGAGGAAGCCGCCCGCCCGGGGCCGCCCCTCCAGGGTGACCTCCAGCACCGGTGGACGCGCTCCCCGGCAGGCTTCCGCCACGAGGGGGTCGTCCACGCAGCAGATCGCCGGGGCCCCGGGAGACCGCAGGTCGAGGACCCGTTCCTTCGCCGCGCGGTAGGCGGCGAGGGATCCGTGGCGGTCCAGGTGGTCGGGCCGGATGCCGAGCAGCACCGCGGCGCCGGCCCGGAGCAGGCGGGTCGTCTCCAGCTGGAAGCTCGAGACCTCGAGGGCGTACCGCCGGCCGGGATGGTCGCCCTCGACCGCCTCGACGAGGGGGGTCCCGTAGTTGCCGCAGGGGATCGCGTCGAACCCGGCCTCCCCGAGCATCGCCGCGAGGAGGGCCGTCGTCGTGCTCTTGCCGTTCGTCCCCGTCACGGCGAGGATCCTCGCGCCCGGGCCTTCGGCCACCAGGTCGATCTCGGACAGGACCGGGATCCCGCGGGCCCGCGCCGCGGCGACCCGGTCCTTTGACGGGTCCACCCCGGGGGAGAGGACGATCGCCTCCGCCTCCCGGAAGGGAGCGGCGGGATGGCCGCCGAGGTGGAGCGTCACGCCCGCCTCGCCCAGGGCCCGCACCCCCGGCCCCAGGTCCCCGGCGGGGCGGCGATCGGTGGCCGCCACCCGGGCCCCCCGGGCGAGCAGGTACCGGGCGGCGGCGGTGCCCGAGCGCCCGAGGCCGACGACGAGGAACCGCCGGCCGCACGGCTCCGCCACGAGGCGCCGGAGCGCGTCCCGGTCCGCCGGAACCGGCCCGCTCACCGGGGTTCCTCCGCCCGCCGCGTGGCGAGCAGTTGTTCGAGGAGGAGTTCCAGCCGCACGCCGCGGGAGCCCTTGACGAGGACCAGGTCCCCGGGCCGGACCCGGCCCGGCAGCTCCGCGGCGGCGGCGGCGGCGTCCGGCCACGTCCCGGTGTCCGCCCCGCGGGTCCGGGCCCCGGCCGCCACCTCGCCGGCGAAGTTGCCCACGGCCCACACCGGGTCGAAGCCCGCCGCGGCCGCGGCGGCCCCGATTTCCCGGTGCAGCGCGGGCGCCCGGTCGCCCAGCTCCAGCATGTCGCCGAGGACGGCCACCCGGCGCCCGGTGACGGGGAAGTCGGCCAGGGCGCCGAGGACGGCGAGCACCGCGTCGGGATTGGCGTTGTAGGTCTCGTCGACCACGACGGTCCCGTCCTCCAGGCGATGGAACCGGCCCCGGCCGGGGAGCGGCTCCACCTCCGCGAGGCGGGCCGCGGCCTCCCCGAGGGGGATGCCGAGGGCCCGGGCCGCGGCCAGGGCGGCGAGGGCGTTCCGCACCGCGTGCCGGCCCCAGAGGGCGAGTTCCACGGGCCGCCCCTCGACCCGGAAGGCGACGCCCCCGGCGGGCGTCCGGGTGATCTCCTCCGCCCGGACGTCCGCCGCCGGACCGAGACCGAAGGAGATGACGGGGAGGTTCGTCCCCCGGGCCAGCTCCAGGAGCGCCGGGTCGTCGTCGGGCAGGACGGCGACCCGGGGCCGGTCCGGGGACGGGGCGGCCGCCATCGCCTCCCAGAGCTCCGCCTTGGCCCGGGCGATCGCCTCCACTCCCGGGAAGAAACCGAGGTGGGCCCTCGCCGCCAGGGTGACGATCCCCACGTCCGGGTCGGCGATCCCCGCCAGCTCGCGGATCTCCCCGGGCCGGTTCATGCCCAGCTCGAGGGCGGCCGCTTCCACCGCGGGATCGAGGGCCAGGAGGGAGAGGGGGAGTCCGAGCCGGTTGTTCCAGTTGCCGCGCGTCCCGCCCGCCCGCCAGCGGGCGCCGAGGGCCGCCCGCACGAGCGCGGTCGTCGTCGTCTTGCCGGCGCTGCCGGTGACGGCGACGACCTTCATCCCGCGCCGCCGGTTCCGCTCGTCGGCGGCGAGTCGCCCGAGGGCCGACACGGTGTCGTCCACGAGGACGAGGGCGACGCCCCGGGGCAGGTCGACGGGCCGGGAGGCGACCACCGCCGGCGCCCCCCTGCCGGCCGCGTCCGCCGCGAAGGCGTGCCCGTCGTTCCGGGCCACGATGGCGAAGAACGCCTCTCCCGGCCGCAGGGTGCGGCTGTCGATGGAGGCGCCGGTCACCCGGGCCGCCGGGTCCCCGGCGACCAGCCGGCCGCCGACCGCCGCCGCGAGCTCGTCCGCGCGGCGGGCGATCACCGGGAGACCCTCCCGGCGAGGAGGGCCCGGGCCACCTCGCGGTCGTCGAAGGGGAGCCGCCGGCCGTCCACCTCCTGGTAGTCCTCGTGTCCCTTGCCCGCGACGAGCACGGCATCGCCGGGTTCCGCCATCCGGACGGCCCGGGCGATCGCCTCCTCCCGGTCCGCGACCCGGAAGGCCCGGGCCGCGCCCTCCCGGACCCCGGCCAGCACCTCCCGGGCGATCTCCTCCGGGTCCTCGCCCCGGGGATTGTCGTCGGTGACGATCACCACGTCGGCGAGACGGCCCGCGATCCGGCCCATCGGCCGGCGCTTCCCCCGGTCCCGGTCGCCCCCGCAGCCGAAGACGACGATCGCCCGGCCGCCCCGGGTCTCCTCCCGCAGGGCCGCGAGGGCCCGCGAGAGGGCGTCGGGGGTGTGGGCGTAGTCCACGATGACGGGGAACGGCTGTCCCGCTTCCACCGGTTCCCACCGTCCCGGGACCCCCGGGACCCCGGCAGCACCCCGGGCCGCCGCGGCGGGGTCCGCTCCCAGGGCGGCGGCGGCGGCCACCGCCGCGGCCAGGTTCGCCCCGTCCCAGGGGGCGCAGAGGCGGGTCGGGACCCGGGTCACCGTGCCGGCCGTCTCGACCACGGCTTCCCGGCGTCCTTCCGGGAGGCGGACGATTCGCGCCCGCACGTCCGCGTTCCCGGGGCCGTTCCCCCCGGAGTAGCGCACGACGCGGGCGGGGGAGGCGGCGGCCGCGAACGCCTCGACACCGGGTCTGCCCGCGGGCAGCACCGCCACCGCGGAGGCGTCCAGGGTCTCGAAGAGGCGGCGCTTCGCCCCGTGGTAGTCCTCGAGGGAGGGGTGGAAGTCCAGGTGGTCCCGGCCGAGGGTGGTCAGGACCGCCACCCGGAAGGACGCCCCGTGGACCCGGTGCCGGGCGAGGGCCACCGACGACACCTCCATCGCCACCGCGGCGAGACCGGCATCCCGGGCCCGGGCCAGCAGGCGCCACAGGTCGGGCGCCTCCGGGGTGGTCAGGGCCGTGGCCGCCTCCAGCCCCGGGCCGGCGAAACCGAGCGTGCCGAGGGTGGCCGCGGGGATGCCGGCCTCCCGCAGGGCGGCGCCCAGCAGGGTCACGGTCGTGGTCTTGCCGTCCGTCCCGGTGACCCCGACCAGGTCCAGCGACCCGTCCGGCTCCCCGTGCAGCCGGCGGCACAGGAGGCCCAGGGTGCGCCGGGGGCGTTCCGCCTCGATCCCGGCCACGCCGCCGGGGAGGGGCGGGCAGGGGGGAGGGGCCAGGACCGCGACGGCGCCCCGGGCGAGGGCTTCCGGGACGAAACGGCGCCCGTCGGTCCGTTCCCCGGGCAGGGCGGCGAACAGGGATCCGGGACGCACCCGGCGGGAGTCGAGGAACACGTCCTCCACCGCCACGTCGCCGGCGCCCCGGACGACGACGCCGGGCAGGCCCGCCACCAGCCGGTCGAGCCGGATCATCCCCGGCCTCCCCGCGGGGTGGCGGCCCCGGCGAGAAGCCGGTCCGGGTCCGCCGGCACCCGGAGCAGCCGCAGGGTTTCCGCGGCGACCCGCGCGAACACCGGGGCCGCCACCGATCCCGCCGTCCGGCCCCCGCGGGTCGGCTCGTCGATCGTGATCACGACGACGACCCGGGGATCGCCCAGGGGGGCGAACCCGGCGAAGGTGACGATGTTCTTCCCCCGGTCGTAGCGGCCCCCGACCAGCTTCTCCGCGGTCCCGGTCTTGCCGGCCGCCCGCCAGGCGGCGAGGGCCGCCCGGGGAGCCGTTCCGTGCGGGCCCTCGATCGGACCGGCGAGCCAGGCCGCCAGGCGGCGGGCGACGGCGGGGTCGAGGACCCGCCGGGGAGGCTCCGCCGCGCGGGAGTGCCAGCCGCCCCCGGGCTCGCCGAGCGCGCGGGCCACCCGGGGGGTGACGAGGAAGCCGCCGTTCGCGATCGCCGCGTACGCCCGGGCCAGCTGGAGGGTCGTGGCGGTCATCCGGTGCCCGAACGCGATCGCGTCCCGGTCGGTACCCCGCCAGGTGGCCGGGGGATCGAGGCGTCCCGTGCTCTCGGCCGGCAGGTCGATCCCGGTCCGCCGGCCGAACCCGAGGCGCCCCAGGCCCCGCCAGAGGGTTTCCGGCGGGACCCGCCGCGCGAACTTGGCGATCCCGATGTTGCTCGAGACCTCGATCACCCGCCGCAGGGTCAGGAACCCCCAGGGCCGGTGGTCGTGCAGGTAACGGCCCCCCACCCGCCAGCGGCCCTGCTCGCAGTCCACGGTGTCCCCGTCCCGGACCACCCCGGCCGCGAGAAGCACACTGGCGGTCACCGGCTTCATCACCGAGCCCGGTTCGTAGGGGCGCTCGATGACGGCATCCCGGTGGGCCGCCGGGGGGAACCTCCAGAACCGGTTCGGGTCGAAGGTCGGCCGGGCGGCCAGGGCCAGGACGTCGCCCGTCCGCGGGTCGAGCACGATCCCCCGCGCTCCGCGGGCGCCGTGCCGGCGCACCGCTTCCTCCAGGGCGTTCTCGAGGACCTCCTGGATCCGCAGGTCCAGGGTCAGCATGAGGGTCGCCGGCGGCCGGGCGGTACCATCCCGCTCCTCGAGGATCGGCTGGTGACGGCAGACCCGCAGGCGCAGCAGGGTCGTGCCCCGGGACCGCAGGATGTCCCCGTACCTCTGCTCGATGCCTTCCGCGCTCCGGCCGTCCAGCGTGACGAAGCCGAGCACGTGGGCGGCGAGCCTCCCGTGGGGATACCTCCGGGCGAAGCCCCGGGCCCAGTGAATGGCGGACCGCGGGACGACACCCTGCTCGACCAGCCGTTCCACCCGCTCGACGCACTCGCCGTCGCAGTGGCGGGTGGCCAGGCGCCAGGCGGCCCGCGCGTGGCGGACCAGGTGGCCGGGCCGGCAGCCGGCGGCCCGCTCGAGGGCGGCGAGGCCCCGCCGGGAAATCCGGGCCGGCTCCACGTCGAGCACGCGGTCGGGAACGCTGACCGCCAGCACCCGGCCCCGGCGGTCGACGATCGTTCCCCGGGGCCCCGGGATCTCCACCCGCTCCTCGGCCAGGGCCCGGGCCCGGGCGAGCCAGGCGACGTGCTCCCGGACCTGCAGCTGCCCGAGGCGTGCCGCCACCGCGGTCCCGGCCAGCACGAGGAGGGCCAGCAGGACCCGTTCCCGGGACGGGCCCCTCATCGCTTCCCCCGCCGGAGCCGGGTGGGGATTTCCGCCGGTCCGGGAGGAACGAGCCCGAGTCTTCTTCCTTCCCGCCGCAGGCGCCGGGGGTCGAGGAGCCGGGCCCGCTCCGCCTCGAGGAGGAGCGTGCGCCGGCCTTCCCGGGCCAGTTCGCCGTCCAGGCGGGTCATGCGCCAGCGGGCGACGACCGCCGGGACCTGGAGCGCCACCAGCAGCAGGACCGGCAGGAGGAGGAACCCGAGCCACCCGGCGAAGGCGAGCACGCGGGCGACCACGGCCGGCCGGGGGGCCACCACCGGCGGACGGTTCAGGATGCCGGCGGGAAGGCTCATCGCCGCACCCCCCACCGGAGCCGGGCCGAGCGGGCCCGGGGATTCTCCGCCACCTCGTCCTCCGCGGGCCGGCGCGGCCGCCGCTCCCGGAGCTCGAGCCATTCCCGGGCGCCGCAGGTGCAGGGGTCCCCCCGGCGGCAGCGGCAGGGTTCGGCGAGGGCCCGGAAGGTGCGCTTGACCACCCGGTCCTCCAGGCTGTGGTAGGCGAGGACCGCGATCCTCCCCCCGGGCGGCAGGATCTCGACCAGGTCCTCGAGACCCCGGTCCATCCCGGCAAGTTCCCGGTTGACGACGATCCGCAGGGCCTGGAAGACCCTCGTCGCCGGGTCGATCCGTCCCGCCCGGCGGGGTCCGAGGGTCTCCCGGACCAGGCGGGCGAGGTCCCCCGTGGTGCGGAGTGTCCCGCGACGGCGGGCCTCGCCGATCCGGCGCGCCAGCCGCCGGGCCGCCCGTTCCTCCCCGTACTCCCGGAAGATCCGGGCCAGCTCCGGCTCCGGGGTCCGCCGCAGGATGTCCGCCGCCGTGGGCCCGGGGGCCTCCCGGTCGAAGCGCATGTCCAGGGGCGCGTCGTGCCGGAAGGAGAACCCGCGGCCGGGATCATCCACCTGGTGGGAGCCGATCCCGAGGTCCAGCAGGATGGCGTCCGGGGCGGGTTCCCCGGCGTCCCGGAGGATCGAGGGCGCCTCCCGCCAGTCCCCGTGGCAGAGGCGGACCCGGGGGGCATGGGGGGCCAGGCGGGCGCGCGCCCGGGCGAGGGCCTCGGGATCCCGGTCGATGCCGACGACCCGCCCCCCCGGGGCGGTGGCCTCGAGCCAGGCCAGGGCGTGGCCCCCGGTCCCCACCGTGCCGTCCAGGAGGACGGCGCCCGGCCGCGCGCCGAGAACCTCCAGGATCTCGGCGACCATCACCGGGCGGTGGGTGGGTGCCGCGTCGGCAATCATCCGGGGGGCCTCCGCCGGGCTCGTCACCGGTTCCGTCGCTGTTCGATCAGGTCGGCGATCGTCTCGAGTTCCGCGTCGGAGACGATCAGCCGTTCCTTGGCCACGTCCTCGAACCTGCGGATCCGCAGCCGGTCCCGGTCCCCGAACACGGAGGCGGTCCCCTCGAGACCCGCGGCTTCCCGCAGGCGCGGGTGGATCAGGATCCGGCCCTGGCCGTCGAGGGAGGTTTCCTTGCCCCAGAAGTTCACCGTTTCCCGGTACTTGCGGACTGCGGGGTGGGTTTCCGGGAGCTCGGCCAGCTCGGCCTCGTGGCGCTCCCAGACGGGAAGGGGGTAGAGCAGGGCCGTCACCCCGTCGAGGGAGGTCAGGAAGACCCGGCGGTCCTCCCGGCACAGGGTCAGGAACCGCTCGAGGAACTCGGAGGGGACCTTCAGCCGCCCCTTGCCGTCGAGCCTGGCGGTTTCATGGCCGCGAAGCATCGTTCCTCCCCCGGGTCCGGCGCTCCCCGGCGGCCGGAACCCGGCCTGGCGGGTGCGGCGGGGCGGCGGGGCCTGACTGTGGCTGAAGGGTCGGAACCGGGGCGGGTCGGCCCCGGTAGCCTACTTTCTCCCACTTACACCCACTTCTTCCCACCGCGGATCGTACGCGGAGGTTCCGGCGATGTCAACCGGTTTCGTACGGGCCCGGGAGAAAGGCCGAAAGGCCGGGCGGTAGCCCGGCCTTTCGTGCCCGACAGGGTGCCGGAGAGCCTAGTGGTCCACGCCGCCGCCCGTGTCCCCGGGCAGGTCGTCCGGATCGCCGACCACCAGGGACGGGATCGGGTCGGGGCCGTTCGTGCCCCCGTCGGGGTCGGGCCTGTCGATCGGCTTGATGTCCACGCCGTTCGCGTGGATCACGTTTCCGTCGTCGATGTAGGCGACATGAAGCTGGCCATCGTCCCCGGGGAAGATGTTCGGGTGGTGGGCCGGGACCCCCTCGGGGCTCCACACCCACGGTACCTTCCATACCCCGTCCTCGAGGCGGGAGAGCAGGACCCGGGGCAACGCGTCCTCGGTTCCTTCCTGCCACCAGGTCACCACCGCACGCCCCAGGACGTCGAACGCGATGCGGGGATCGAGGTCGTTCCGGCCGTTCCCGGCGCCGAGCAGGACCGGCGGCAGCCAGGTGCGTCCGACGTTCCGCGTGACGGCGATGTCGGACTCGATGCCGTTCCGGTACGACCAGACGGCCCACAGGTTCCCTTCAGGGTCCGTCGCCATGTAGACCGGGCCATCCTCTTCCCCGTGGTAGTCGGGGGTGAGCCCGGTGGGACGCAGGGGGGCGATGTCCGGGTCCGCCGCGGCGGGGACCGCGGCGAAGAACGAGACCAGCAGCAGGATCACGGCGGCGGCCGAGATGCGCCTCATCGCGCACCTCCTTTCCTCTCGATGTAGCGATCGAACTCGCGGACTTCCTTGAGGTTCTGTTCCAGGTGGGGTCGGAGGTACTTCATGCGCCCGAGGGCGATCTTTGCCTCGGCGGTGTTGTGCTCCTGGCGGGCCATCTTCCACAGGTAGAACGCGTTCAGGAAGAGGATGTCCACGTACTGGACCTCGCCGTTGGATGCGATCGAGTTCGATTCCCGCATGAACTCCCGCGCCCGGCTGAAGTCCCCGCGCTGCACGTGGATCTCGGCGAGCCAGGCGCCGGCGGACGCCACCGTCCACCGGTGCCCGAGCTTCCGGGCCTCGTCCCGGGCCTCGACCAGGAGGCGGATCCCCTCCCGGTACTGGCCGCGGCTGGCGTAGATCGGCCCGAGGTTGAGCTTGACCTTGAGGGCCTCGTGCAGGTCCTCCACCTCCCGGTACAGGCGCAGGGCCTCGTGGTGGTGGTGGAGGGCCGGGTCCATTTCTTCCCGTTCCTGGAAGATGCGTCCCAGGGCGTGATGCGAGTACGCCTGCAGGTGGCGGTCGCCGCACCGCTCGGCGATGTCGAGGGACCGGGCCGCCTCCATCTCGGCGAGCAGGAGGTCACCGAACGAGAAGTGCACGTTGCTGAGCTGGAGAAGGGCCCGGACGAGGAGCGGTTCGTCCAGGTGGCGGTCCAGCCGGAGCAGGTGACGGATCTCGTACTCCGAGAGGCTGATCTTTCCCATCCGGTAGAGGGTCACCGCGGCCGACAGCCGGGCCTTGGCCAGGAGCCGGGCATCCTCCGCCGACGGGTTCCCGTCGGAACGCTCCTCGAGGATCATGCGGGCCTTCTGGTAGTGGGCCCAGGCGCGGCCGTAGTCTCCGAGCCGGAAGTCCCCGTGCCCGTTCTCGATCAGCTCGGCCGGGTCGTCCCCCGGGGGGGCGTGCTTCTCGATCTCCTCGAGGTCGATGACGTCGGAGAAGGTCTGGATCGAGACGTTGAAGATCCGGGCCAGGGTCCGGAGCTTGTCGAAGGAGGGATAGCAGATCCCCTTCTCGTACCGGCTGAGCTGGGAATTGTCGATCTCCCCGCCCTGCTGCCGCGCCTTCTCCTCCACCTTGCGCAGCGAGTAGCCGTACCCCTGGCGCAGGTGCCGCAGGTACTGCCCCAGTCTCGGACTCCCCTTGAGCTGGCCCATCGCCGCCCTCCCGCCCGACGTGCGGCTCGCGCGCGGCGCCCTCTCCAGTGCTCTGGCCATGGGAACCTCCCTCTCAGGGTCCCATCATACCCCGTTCCGTGCGTCCTTTAGCCGCGGCGCCCGGGGTCGTGCTGAGGATCCGCAGCACCGCCGGGACGGGCCGGTGGACAGAGCGCCCTCCGAAGCATACGGCGAACCGCCTCCCGGCGGAAGGAGTTCGGGCGGCCTGCCGGGCGGCGCGGAATGTCCTCGAACCGGTGCGCCGATTTGACAGGCTCCGGTGTCCGGCGCACACTGCGGTTCGCGGGCGCCATCCCATCCCGGGGAGGAAACACCGGTCGCCCCACCAGGAGGTCGAACGCGGTGGAACCCGGCATCCCGGCGGACGCGGAGCAGCTGGTTCGCGGCCTGTTCCTGCGGGCCCTGGCCCTGTTCCTGGTCCTCGGCCTGGTGGACGCGGCCGTCGTCGGTTGGCTGTACTTCCACGACTACGACCGGCGGGCCCTCCACGAGCGGCTGCTCGACGCCTACCGGTCGTCCGAACTGCTCGCCGGGGAGCTCCGGAAGGTCCTGGCGGAGGCCGGCGGGTCGGACCTGCAGGTGCGGGCCCGGGAGGCCCTGATCGAGGAGGTGATCGACGGGTACCGGACCCGGCTGCGCCAGCTCCGGTTCATCGAGATCCGTTCCCCCGACGGGCGGGTGGTCTTCCGGAAGAGCCTCTCGGGCAGGGTCCGGGAGCTGCCCCCCGCCCCCCGGGCCTTCGGTGGACTCGCTCCCGACAACCCGGATGCTCCTCCCCCCGTCCCGCCGGGAAGCGGCGAGGGGGCGGTGGTGTCGCGGATCGGGCTGCGGGAAATCCGGCTGCCGATCGGGGAGTTCGGTTCCCTGCTGGTGGGGGTCGCGGCCCAGAACCAGGAGGTCCTCGAGCGCCTGCGCCGGGAACAGATGCTGCGGCTGGCGATCGGGGGGGCGATCAGCCTGCTCCTGCTCCTCGTCGCGTTCCTCTACGTTCTCCGGCTGGTGCACCGGACCCGGAAGCTCGAGGCGGACGCCCAGCGCGCCAGCCACCTGGCCCACCTGGGAACGCTGGCCTCGGGTCTCGCCCACGAGATCCGGAACCCGCTGAACGCGATGAACATCAACCTCCAGGTGCTCGAGGAGGAACTCGTGGAGGCCGGGGTCTCCGGGGAGGCCCTGGAACTGCTGCGGTCCAGCCGGGACGAGGTCCTGCGGCTGGAGCGCCTGGTGAAGGACTTCCTGGCCTACGCCCGCCCCCAGCCGAGCGCCCGGGAGGAGCTCTCCCCGGTGGAACTGGTCGGGGACGTGGTGCGTTTCCTCCGGCCCCAGTTCGAGGAACGGGGGGTGCGCCTGGACCTGCGGCAGGAGGAAGGGGTGCCGACCGTCCGGATCGATCCCGGGCAGGTCCGGCAGGCGGTGATCAACATCCTGCAGAACGCCCTGGAGGCGAGCCCGGGGGACTCGACGGTGACGGTGACGATCGGGCCCACGGAGCGCGGCGAGGCCCGGATCGACGTGCGGGACGAGGGGAAGGGGATTCCGGACGAGGACCTGGCACACATCTTCGAGATCTTCTGGTCGGAAAAGCCCGCCGGGTCGGGGCTCGGGCTGCCGATCGCCCAGCGGGTCGTCGAGGTCCACGGGGGGCGCATCGAGGTGGAGTCTCGTCCGGGTGACGGCAGCCTGTTCCGGATCGTCCTGCCGCCCGCGGTCGCGGGCGGGGTCGCCCTCCCGGAACCGGCGTGAGCAGCGATGCGGGGAGAAGGCCGATGACGCGCGAGGAAGCCCGCCGCCGGGCGGAGGAACTGCGGCGCGAGATCTGGCGGCACCGTTACCTCTACTACGTCCTGGCCCGCCCGGAGATCTCCGACGCGGAGTACGACCGGCTGGAGCGCGAGCTGGCGGCGCTGGAACGGGAGTTCCCCGAGCTGGTGACCCCCGACTCTCCCACCCGCCGGGTGGGGCACCCGGTCACGGGGGAGTTTCCCCAGGTCCGGCACACCGAGCCGATGCTTTCCCTCGACAACGCCTACTCCGCGGCGGAACTGCGGGAGTGGGAAGACCGGCTGCGGCGGGCGGCGGGGATCCCGGCCGAGCAGGAGATCGAGTACTCGGTGGAGCACAAGATCGACGGGGTCTCCGTGGCGGTGATCTACGAGGGGGGCGTCCTCGTGCGCGCCGTGTCCCGGGGGGACGGCGTGGTGGGGGACGACATCACCGGCAACGTCAGGACGATCGGTTCCCTCCCCCTGCGTCTCAACGACCCGTACCGGGACCTCGAGGCAAGGGGAGAGGTCTTCTTTCCCCGGGAGGCGTTCGAGCGGCTCAACCGGGAGCGCGAGCAGGCGGGGGAACCGCCGTTCGCGAACCCCCGCAACGCCGCCGCCGGGACCCTGCGCCAGCAGGACCCGTCCGTGGTCGCGGAGCGCCCCCTCGACCTGCACTTCTGGCAGGCGGTGACGATCGACGGGCGCCGGCCGGAGCGGCACTCCGCGGGCCTGGACGAGCTGGCGCGCGCGGGCCTCCGCACGAACCCCCACCGGCGCCTCGTCCGCGGTCTGGACGCCGTCTCCGCCTACATCGAGGAATGGCGCGAGCGCCGGCACGACCTGGACTACGAGATCGACGGCATCGTGGTCAAGGTCGACCGGGTCGAGCTGCAGCGACGGGCGGGGGCGACGAGCAAGGCCCCGCGGTGGGCGATCGCCTTCAAGTACCCGGCGGAGCAGGCGATCACCCGGCTGCTCGGCGTCACCTGGCAGGTCGGCCGGACCGGTGTCCTGACTCCCGTCGCCGAGCTGGAGCCGGTGCGGATCGCCGGGAGCACCGTCAGCCGGGCCACCCTGCACAACCTCGACGAGATCCGGCGGCGCGACGTGCGGATCGGCGACCACGTGATCATCGAGAAGGGGGGAGAGGTCATCCCGAAGGTGGTCGGGCCGGTCCCGGACCGCCGTCCGCCGGACGCGCGCCCGATCCGGCCGCCGCGCCGGTGCCCGGTGTGCGGCGAACCGGTCGTCCGCGAGGAGGGGGAGGTCGCCCTCCGCTGCATCAACCCGAACTGCCCCGCCCGTCTCAAGGAATCGCTGAGACACTATGCCCGCCGGACCGCGATGGACATCGAGGGCCTGGGTCCCGCCCTGGTGGACCAGCTGGTCGACCGGGGCCTGGTGCGGGACGTCGCCGATCTCTACGGGCTGGACGGGGAGACCCTGGCCGGCCTCGAGCGGATGGGCAGGAAGTCGGCCGGGAACCTGCTGCGGGCGATCCAGGATTCGCGGCGCCGGCCGCTGCACCGGCTGCTCTTCGCCCTGGGGATCCGCCACGTGGGCGAGAGGGCCGCGCGGGTGCTGGCCACGCACTACCGCTCCCTCGACGCCCTCCTCGCGGAGGTGGAGCGGGACGACGCGGAGGAGCGCCTCGCATCCCTGCCGGACATCGGCCCGGAAACCGCGCGCAGCGTCGTCGAGTTCTTCCGGTCGCCCGCCGGTCGCCGGCTCGTCGAGCGGCTCCGGGACGCGGGGGTGCGGATGGACGAGCCCGGGGCGGACGCGGGCGGCGCGGGGCCGCTGGCGGGCCGCACGGTCGTGGTCACCGGCACCCTCGACCGCTGGACGCGGAGCCGGGTGAAGGAGCTGCTGGAAGCCGCGGGAGCGCGGGTGGCCTCGTCGGTCAGCCGCAGGACCGACTTCGTCGTGGCCGGCCGGGACCCGGGCAGCAAGCTGCAGAAGGCGCGGTCCCTGGGCGTGAAGGTGATCTCCGAGGAGGAACTGGCACGGATGCTGGAGGAAGGCCGATGAGGGAAGGCGAGAACCGCGGCCGCATCCTGCTGGTCGACGACGACACCGCCGTGCGGCTGGCGATGACCCGGGGCCTCCGCCGGGCCGGGTTCGCCGTGGACGCCTTTCCCGACGGCATGTCCGCCCTCTCCTTCCTGCGGGAACACCCCGACGTGGAGCTGCTGGTCACCGACCTGAAGATGCCGGGCATGGACGGGATCGCGGTCCTCCGCCGGGCGCGGGAGCTGGTGCCCGACATCGGCATCCTGATGGTGACCGCCTACGCCTCCGTCGACACCGCGGTGGAGGCGATGAAGCACGGGGCGTCCGACTACATCGAGAAGCCGATCGACCTCGACGTGCTGCGGAAGCGCGTGGAAAACCTCGTCGAGAAGGTTCGCCTCGGCCGCGAGGTGACCCAGTTCCGGGAGATCCGGTCGATCCTGCAGGAGCGGGGTTCGTTCGAGGGGATGATCGGCCAGTCCCGCGCGATGCTGGAACTGTTCCGCAAGATCCAGCAGGTGGCGCCGACCACGTCTTCCGTCCTGATCGTCGGGGAGTCCGGGGTGGGCAAGGAACTGGTGGCGCGCGCCCTGCATCGCCGCTCGGAACGGGCGCGGGAAACGTTCCTCCCGGTGGACTGCGCGGCGATTCCCGCGGAGCTGATCGAGTCGGAACTGTTCGGGCACGAGAAGGGGGCCTTCACCGGGGCCCAGGTGCGGAAACCGGGGAAGTTCGAGCTCGCCCACCGGGGGACCATCTTCCTCGACGAGATCGGCGAGGTGCCGCTCGGTGTCCAGGCGAAGCTGCTGCGGGCCCTCGAGACCCGGACCTTCATGCGGGTCGGCGGGACCGAGGAGATCACGGTCGACGTCCGCGTGCTCGCCGCGACGAACCGGAACCTGGAGGAAATGTCCCGCGAGGGCCAGTTCCGGGCCGACCTCTACTACCGGCTCAACGTGGTGACCCTCGAGATCCCGCCCCTCCGGGCACGCCGGGAAGACATCCCGCTCCTCGCCACCGCGTTCCTCGAGCAGTTCGCGCGGGAACACGACCGCCCGGTCCCGGTGCTGACGCCGGAAGCGCTGCAGGTCCTGAAGGCCGCGCCCTGGCCGGGCAACGTGCGGGAGCTGCGCAACGTCGTGCAGTCCCTCGTGATCCTTCACCCCGGCTCCGAGATCGGAGTGCATCACCTGCCCGAGCCGGTCCGCCGGGCGGTGGAGGAGGCCCCGGCCGGGGCGCCGGAGGAGCCGGCGGCCTCGTTCGTGGGGAAGAAGATGGAGGACATCGAGCGGGAGGTGATCCTGCGGACCCTGGAGATGACCGGCGGCAACCGGAGCCGGGCCGCCCAGGCCCTGGGGATCGGCCTCCGGACACTGCAGCGGAAGATCAAGCAGTACCGGGCGGAGGGTCACCGCGTGGCGGGTGGCCCGGGAACGCCCGGGGAAGGTGCCCCGGGCGACTGAGGCGCACGATCGATGCCGGCCCGCGACGGGCCGGAGAAGGAGAGATCCGTGATGATGCGTGGCAACCGGTTGGTTCTCGTCCTCACCGTCGTCCTGGCGGCGGCCGCGGGCGGCCTGCTCGCCTGGCTGGTGCCGCCTCTCGGGATGGCCGCCGCGGGCGGCCTCGACCTCGTGCCCCCGCCCCCCGCGGACCGGGCGGCCGCCGTCCCCTCCTTCGCCGACCTGGCGGAGCGTGCGATTCCCGCGGTGGTCAGCATCACCTCGCGGAAGGTCGTCGAGCGGAAGGACCCCCACGAGGGCCTGCTGGACAACCCCTTCTTCCGCCGCTTCTTCCAGGACCGGCCGGTCCCGCCGTCGCCCGGGGGAGGGCCGGGGAAGCAGAAGGACGAGGAACGCTGGGGCGGATCGGGGTTCTTCATCACCCGGGACGGTTACATCCTGACCAACCGCCACGTGATCGAGGGCGCGGAGCACGTGGTCGTCACGACCAGCGATGACGACGAGTACGAGGCGAAGATCGTCGGGACCGATCCGTACCTCGACCTGGCGCTGCTCAAGGTCGACGCGGACCGTGAACTTCCCGCCCTCGCCCTCGGTGACTCGGACTCGCTGCGGGTCGGCGAGTGGGTGATCGCGATCGGCAACCCGATCATGTACCGCAACACGGTGACGGTCGGCGTCGTCTCGGGGAAGGGCCGCCGCCTCGGTTTCGACCCCTCGGACCTGGGGACGTACATCCAGACCGACGCGGCAATCAACTTCGGGAACTCCGGCGGCCCGCTGCTCAACGCCCGGGGCGAGGTGGTCGGGATCAACACGGCGATCATCCGCGATGATCCCGGGCACCCGTTCCGCGGTTACGTCGAGGGTATCGGGTTCGCCCTGCCGATCAGCCAGGCCAGGCGGGTGCTCGACCAGCTGGCGAAGGAGGGCACGGTCCACCGCGGCTGGCTCGGCGTGACGGTCGCGCCGATGACGCGGGAAAAGGCGGAGTACTACGGCCTCGATTCCCCCCGCGGCGCCTTCGTCAACGACGTGGCGGAGGACTCCCCGGCGGCCGATGCCGGCCTGCGGGAGGAAGACATCATCCTGGCAGTGGATGGCACGCCGATCCGGGACAGCGGCGCGCTGGTGGACGCGATCTCCTCCCGCCTGCCGGGCGACGAGGTGACCCTCACCGTCTGGCGGGACCGGAAGAAGGTGAAGGTCCGGGTCAAGCTGGGCGAGCGGAAGGTCGGGCTGGAAGAAGGTGCGGCACCCTCCGGGCCCCGACAGGAGCGGCAGGAGGACGAGGGGAGCGCGGAAGCGCTCGGCATCCGGGTCGTTCCCCTGCCGGCCGGCTGGAAGAAGACCCTGGCGAAGAAGGGACTGGACGGGGGCGTCCTCGTCGACGACGTCGATCCCGCGTCCCCCGCCTGGCAGAAGGGAGTGCGGCCGGGGCTGGTCATCGCCGACGTGAACGGCAGGGCGACCCCGACCGTGAAGGCGTTCCGGGAGGCGACCGCCGGCATCAAGCCCGGCCAGGTCGTCCGGTTGCGGGCCCTCCTGCGGGACGGCGAGGAGCTGTTCCTCTTCTTCCGCGCCCCGCGGAAGTGAGGGACCGCATGCGCGAGAGCCTGCGCGGATCCACGATCCTCGTCGCCGACGACGAGCCGGCGATCCGCGACGCGCTGCGCATGGTCCTCGAGTACGAGGGCTATGCCGTGCGCGAGGCGGCGGACGGGGAGGCGGCGGTCCGGGCGGTCGCGGAGGACCGCCCGGACGCCGTCCTCCTGGACATCCGGATGCCCCGCAGGGACGGCCTGGCCGCCCTGCGGGACATCCGGAAGATCGCGCCGGCCACCCCGGTGCTGATGATCTCCGGCCACGGGACGGTCGCGACGGCGGTGGAAGCCCTGCGGGAAGGGGCCGCCGACTTTCTCGAGAAACCCCTCGAGCGCGACGTCGTGCTCCGGCGGCTGGAACACGTCCTGCGGGCCAGCCTGCTCCCCGAGGAGGAGGACGAGCGCTGGCAGATCGTCGGCCGGTCGCCGGCGATCGAGAAGGTGCGGGAGTTCATCGCCCGGGCGGGACGGGCCCACGCGACGGTCCTGGTCACCGGGGAGTCGGGTGTCGGGAAGGAACTGGTGGCCCGGGCGATTCACCGGGCGTCTCCCCGGGCCGGGGGACCGTTCGTCAAGGTGAACTGCGCGGCGATCCCGGACGAGCTGATCGAGTCCGAGCTGTTCGGACACGAGAAGGGCTCCTTTACCGGTGCGACGGCCCGCCAGCGGGGCAGGTTCGCCCGGGCCCACGGGGGGACGATCTTCCTCGACGAGGTCGGGGACCTTTCCCTGCGGGCCCAGGCGAAGGTCCTGCGAGCCCTCCAGGACGGGGAAATCGAACCCCTGGGAGCGGGGGGGCCCGTGCACGTGGACGTGCGGGTGATCGCGGCGACGAACAGGGACCTCGGCCGGGAGATCCGGGAAGGAAGGTTCCGCGAGGATCTCTACTACCGGCTCGGGGTCCTGCCCCTCCACGTTCCGCCCCTGCGGGAACGCCGGGAAGACATTCCCCTCCTGGTGGAGCACCTGGCCCGGCTGGTGTGCCGGGAGAACAACCTGCGGCCCCGCCGCTTCCGGCCCGAGGCGATCGCCGCCCTCGCGGCCCGCTCCTGGCCGGGGAACGTCCGGGAACTGCGCAACGTGGTGGAACGGGCCCTGATCCTCGCGGCGACGGACGAGATCGGCGTGGACGACCTGGCGCCTCCCGCCGGGGACGCCCGGGCGGGCGGGGACGCCCTGTTCGAGGTGGCGACCCTGCGGGAATTCAAGGAGCGGGCGGAACGGGAGTTCCTCCGGCGAAAGCTGGAGGAGAACGGCTGGAACATCACGCGGACCGCGCAGGCGATCGGCACGCCCCGCTCCAACCTGTACAAGCGGCTGGAACACCATGGCCTCACCCGGGTGACTCCCGGGCGGCGCCGGGAGGAAACATCGTGAGCACGAGGAACGCCATCGTCCTGCTGCTGGCCGTCGCGGGGGCCGTGGCCCCCCTCTCCCCCGCGCGGGGCGAGGAACCGCCGCCGGGGACGCGGAGGAAGCCCCATTTCGTGCAGGTCACGGAGGAAGTGCAGCAGGCGCTCGACCGGCTGGAACGGGCGGCGAAGGAGCACCCGGACGACGCGGAGGCCCAGGCCCGCTGGGGATTCGCCCTGGCGAAGGCGGGAAAGGTGGAACAGGGGATCGCCGTTCTCGCGGCGGCCGCGGCGATCGACCCGGAAGATCCGCGGGTGATGCTCTACCAGGCGAAGGCGTTTTCCCTCGCGCGGCGTTACGACGAGGCCGAAGACATGGCCCGGCGGGCCGCGGAATCGCCCCTTGCGACGCCGAAGCTGGCCAGCGAGGCGTGGCGGGTCCTCGGTTCCCTCCACTGGCTGGCAAATCGGCCCCCGGAGGCGGAGAAGGCGTTCCGCCGCTCCATCGAGCTGGATCCCCGCAACTCGGGCGCCCTCTACAACCTGGGCAACCTGCTCTACGGGCAGGGGCGCAAGGGAGAGGGCCTCTCGTTCATCGAGAAGGCGATCCGGCGTGACCCGCGCAACGTGCGGGCCCTCGTCGCCGTGGCGCGGATCTACGACGCGATGGGCCGGTGGGAAGATGCCCGCCAGGCCTGGAGCCGGGCCGCGGACCTCGCGACGAAGGACGCGAACGTCCAGTTCGTCGCCGGCGTGGCCGAGCTCCGGGCGCGCCACTGGGAGGCGGCGGAAAAGCGGCTGCGCCGGGCGGTGGAGCTCGACCCGACGGACGCCAACGCGCACCTGGCCCTGGCGAACGCGCTCCTGCGGGAAGGGCGCTGGGACGAGGCCGAGACCCAGGCGAAGCTCGCCGGGAAGCTGGGTGCCGATGCCCGGAAGGTCCTGGACGCCATCCGGTTCGAGCGGAGCCAGGCCCCGTCTCCGGTGAACCGGGGAGAACGGTGAGGCGACCCGGCCTCGACGTTCGCCTGGAGGAAGGAACAGGCGGGGACCTGCGTCTCGTCGCCCGGCCGGGGGAAGGTCCCCCCCCGGCGATCCTGGGGGAGGCCCTCGGGGAGGCGGCGGGACGGCCCGCCCACCGGCTGGTCCTGGCCTGGGAAGGGGAAGGGCCGTTCCTCGGGCCCCTGGTGCCGCGCCCCGGGAGGGTGGAGGACCTCGAGTCCTGGCTGGCCGCCGGCCGGGACCTCGTCCGGCGGATCGAGGAGTTCCCGGTCCCGGTCGTCGCCCTGCTGACCGGTCTCGCGGCGGGTCCTCCCCTCGAGCTGGCCCTCGCCTGCCGGGCCCGGGTCGCCGCCGCCACCGCGCGGATCGGGTTCCCGGATCTCCAGGCGGGGACCCTGCCGGGGTGGGGAGGACTGGAGCGGGCCGTGGCGCTCGCCGGGCCCACCCGGGCGCTCGAGTGGCTGCTGTCGGGGGCGGCCCTCCCGGCGGAGGCGGCCCGGCAGTGGGGGCTGGTGGACCGGGTCGTGCCCGGGGACGGGGACCTGGCGGCGGAGGCGACGCGGGTGCGCCCCCGCGCCCCCCGCTGGCCGCTGCCGGACCGGCTCCTCGCGTTGCTGCCGTTTCTCCGGCGGATGGCATTCTCGCGGGGACGTCTCCGGGCGACGCGGATGGCGCCGGACCCGGAGGCGTACCCGGCGCCCCACCGGCTGGTCCGCCTGGTGGAACTGTGCCTCTCCTGGCCCCCGGACGAGGTTGCCGAGGCGGTCCGCGACGCCGTGCTGGAGGCGGCGGAGAGTCCCGCCGGGCGACACCTTCCCGGCCTTCTCGGGGCCGACGCCAGGTTCCGGGACCCGGACGCGGTGGTGGGGCCGGTGCTCGACCGCCTGCGGCGGGCGCTTCCCCCGGAGCGGGAAGACCGCCGGCGGTTCCTGGCGGAGATGATCGCCTGGGGGTTCGACCGGGTTCCCCTCGGCCGGCGGCTCGGCGAGGAACGCCTCCTCGAGGGGCTCGCCCGGGGCCGGGGTGCGGAGCTGCTGCTGTCCCTGTCCGCGACCCCTCCCGATCCCCTGGCGACCCGCTGGCTTCCCGCGATCCTGGCGGGGGTTCTCGCGGCGCGGTCCCGGCTCGGCGGAGAGGTGTCGGACCTCGCGATCGACCGGGTCCTGGTGCGGGAGCTCGGCTGGCCGGCCTGGCGCGGGGGACCGCTCGCGTACCTCGCGGACCTTCCCCGGGACCGGGCCCTCCGGCTGCTCGAGGGAGAGAATGTCTCCCGGCCCGGTGACCTGCTCGCCGGGCTCCGGGTACCGGGCCGCTGAGAGAAGGCGACACCCCCGGCCCACTCGATTCCCGGCCTCGACAGACCGGCCCTGGCCCCGCCGGACCGCCGGAAGAAAGCGACACCCCCGGCCCGATGCCGGGGGTGCCGGACGGCGCGGCCGTTCGCGTAGCGGGGGATCAGGTGCTGGGCTCCGCGCCGCCTCCCATCTCGTTTTCCTCAACCCCGGATCGCGTTGCGGGCCGTCTCGAAGAGGCCCGGGAGGTGGTCGAGGATCTCCTGCACCTGGGAGGGCTCCAGCCCGAGGAACGTGACCGCCGGCAGGGCGGCCGGGTCGATCTGCCCGTTCGGTTCCGACCCGAGGCCCAGGTGGTAGCAGAGGGAGTCCGCGAGGGAAACCACGGCCGCCATCCGGGCATGTTCCCCGGCGCCGGCCGGCTCGTGGTGCCAGCGGGCGGCGGCCGCCACGACCGCGGGGAGGCCCCAGTTCTCCGCCAGCAGGGCGCCCGCCTCGGGGTGATGGACCTCCACGATCTGCCGGAGCGTCTCGGGCAGTTCTCCCTGGCGGATCCCCTCCGCTTCCCGCAGGGCCTTGACGAGGGCGAGCTTGCCGAAGTCGTGCAGCAGTCCGCAGAGGAAGGATTCCTCCGCCGTGACCCCGGCCTCGTCGGCCACCAGGCGGGAACCGAAGGCGACGGCGAGGGAGTGTTCCATCAGCCGGGATCCGTCGGGGCCGTACACCTGCGGGTCCGCCATCTTCGAGCGGAGCACCAGGGCGAGGACCAGGTTGCGCACGTGGTTCAGGCCGATGCGGGTCATCGCGAAGGTCAGGTCGGTGATCTCCATCCGTCCCCCGTAGAGGGCGGAATTGGCGACCCGGAGAACGGTGGACGCGATGACCGGGTCCTTGCTGACGAACTCCGCGAGGCGGGCCGCGGAAGCCTTGGGCGACCGGATCTCCTCCAGGATCCGCATCGCGTTCTCGGGCAGGACCGGGAGTTCTCCCGCCCCGGCGAGCAGGGACCGGACGGTCTCCCGGGCACTGGAAGGGGTCGTGGTGGGCACGGGGCTGGTCTCCTTGCGGGGCTGGCGCCCCCGGGCCCTACTTATCGGCCGCCCGGGGTCCACCTTGACGCCCGGGCTGGAGCGCGGCCCCGCGGCAGGCCCCGCCGGGCGGGGCCTCCGGCCGTCTCGCCGGCTTGCAAGGCAGATTGCCGGGCGGCCCGCCGCGCCACTCGCTTCCCAGCCGTCGCGATCCCACCGTTGCGCGACATCCCCCTCCTTCCTGTCACCTCGACCCGCACATCCCCCCCGCGAATGTCCTCTCGAGACGGTCCCACGCGGCCTCCCGACACCCGCGAGCCGCCGCGTGCCGGGTTCTCCGTTCCCGTAACATGTTCCATTAGAGCAGCTTGAGCCTTTCGGCGATTCGGCGATGGGTGCTCTGCAGGGCTCCGTCCAGGTCGGGAAGGGACACGACCGGGGGGGATGTGACGTGCCGGGTGACATTTCGGGGGGAGATGTCGCGCAACCCGGTCACGGGTCGCGGCGTCCTCTGCCTCTTGCGGCTCGCAGGCCGCCGGCCGGGCGCGACCCCCGGATTCTCGGCGGCCGGCTCGCCGCGGGCGCTGCGCGCCCCCG
>CAZOTT010000009.1:33468-48405 GCA_964582785.1 uncultured Acidobacteriota bacterium
GCCGCGGGCGCTGCGCGCCCCCGCCGCTCTGCGCCTCCGCTCCGGCGCTCCGGACCCCGTGGCTGCCGGGCCTCGCACGGCCCGCCGGAGTCGGCCCCGCCCGGGACAGCCCCATCCGCCCGTGCCCCCCGGGGTGCTGCCGCGGACGGGAAGGGTCCCGGGTGCTCGGGGCACAAGAAAAGGCCCGGCTCGCGGCCGGGCCCCTTCACGATGCCTTGTTTCTCGCGAGATCTTGCGCTGGCCAGCGCTCCGGCGCGCTTACGGCGTGGAGCGGGAGGTGCAGTGGCGGTAGCAGTCGTAGGCCATGGTGTTGGCCATGCTGATGCACCGCTGGTAGTCGGCCTTGGCGCGGAAACGCTTGATGTTGACCTCGCGAAGGCACAGTGCCGCGTCGATCGGATTGGTGTTGTTCTCGAGGCAGTCCTGTGCCTCCTGGTCCAGCTCGGCCATCCGATCGGCGAGCTGCTGGTCGCACTCGGCCTTGTCCTGCTGCCACTGGTCGGCGCAGGCGTTGATGCAGTCCTGCTCGTCGGCGAGGGCGACCGGGGTGACGAGCGCCGTTCCCATGAAGATCAGGAGAGCGGCGCCCAGAATCGTGATCACAGCTGCCGGACGCATCGTCTTGGGCTCCTTTCCTCGAGGCGCAGGGGTTCGCATGTTCGTCGGTTTCTCCTGTGTACCCAACCTCGTACCCGCGTTCTCTCTCCGGGGCGGCCCATCGGGCGTGGACAACCGTTGTCCTTGCTCGGGCCCGGCCAGGCTCCAGAACCCAACCCCCGCGCCTTTCCCCACTTGGGGCCGAGTCAAGCCCTGGAGCCGCCCCTGAACCGATCCTGGCTTCCCGCCCCGCCCCGGGCAGCACGGGACCCGGCGGAACACGGACCGGCCCAACCTGACGGCCAGAAATAGACGAGCAAGCCCGCCACCTTGCAAGGAAAAATTGCGCGGCGCGCCGGGGGTGCGCCACCCGCGGAGGCAAGGTTCGCAGGATCAACGGGTTGCCTTCCCTCCCGGGGCGGAAGCAGGCGGGCTGGCGCCGACCGCAGGAGCTGCCGGAAGGGTCACCCGGAGGGGAAGAACATCCCCGGGAGCAGGGACTCGAAGACGGATCAAGATGGCGATGATCGAACTGTAACAAACGCTTCTTTTGCTGCACGTTCGTCCCGCGGAAAGGCCGGCGCCCGCGTCCCCGGGAGGAAAAAAGGCGGCTGCCCCCCTCACGGTTTCGCCGTATAGGGCAGGAGGACGAAACGAGCGGGAGGGGTTCGTCCGGCGCACCGCCGCCGGGCGGGAAAGGGAAGGCAGATGGGCAGGTCGTCGTCTCCCGGGTCTCGGCATGTCACGGCATCCATCCTGGTCCTCGCGGCGGTTCTCCTCGGTCTCGGGGGGTGGCTCGCGGTCTCGGGCGAGCTGCGGGACCCGGACCGGCGGGTCGACCGGCTGGACTGGGCCAGCCAGAAGACGCGGAAGCGGGGCCTTTCCCTGGACGTCGTCGGGGACCGGGCCTGGGCGGTCTACCTCGACCGGCGCTACTACGTGGGTTACGACCCCTACGTCAACGTTTCCGTGAACCAGGGGGGCACGTGGCGCCGGGCCGACCAGCGCCTCAACGAAAGCCTGACGCCGGGGAACCCGAACTTCGACTCGATCCGCTCGGCGGTGGCGGCCAACCACGACGGGTATGTCTACGCGATGTTCGTGTCGAGCTTCACCGACACGAACATGATGCGGGCCAACGCCTCGGCGGACGGGGGGGGCACCTGGTTCGAGAGCTGGCGGAAGGTTCCCCAGACGGCGCCCGACCAGGAATCGCTGTTCGAGCAGCGGCTGGTCGCCGGCCAGGGACCCCACGCCTACGTGGCCTGGCAGGACGCCCGGGACGGCGACCCGGGAGCCCGCACGTTCTCCGTGTGGCTCGGGCGCACCGAGGACGGGGGGGAGCACTGGCTCCCGGAACAGCGCGTGAACATCCCGGACGAGTACCTGGGCACGCCGAATCCCGGGATGGAGCGGTCGAGCGAGCCGGCCCTGTGTGCCGACGAGACCGGGCGGGTCTGGGTCGCCTGGACCGACCGGCGGCACCCGACGGACTCGGGAAACACCCAGACCCAGCCCGGCCGGATCCTGCTCCGCTACTCGAACGACCACGGGGCCACCCTCCAGCCGGCGGACGGGGAAATCCGCCTGGACACCGGGGACACGGACTACTCGTCGGAGTCCCGGCGGCCCGCGATTGCCTGCGACGACACGGGCCTGGTGGCCGTCGCCTGGGAGGATGACCGGGACGGCGACTGGCACGTCTACGCCAACGTGTCCTCCGATGGCGGCCTCACCTGGCTCGCCACCGACGTGCGCGTGGATGACTGCCCCGCGGGGACGTCGGTGGCGAACCCCCGGGTGGCGGTCGCCGGCGGCCGGATCTACGTCGCGTGGGAGGACGGGCGTGACGGGGGAGAAGAGATCTACCTCGCCGTGAGCGAGGACATGGGCACGACCTGGGAGCCCCGGGGCCGGGTCGACCGGGGGGTCGATCCCGGCACGTTCCCGCCCGATTCCTGGGCGATGGACGCGGACGGTGACCTGCTGGTCGTCGCCTGGACCGATTCCCGCAATGCTCCCGCCGGTGACGAGATCCGGGACGTGTTCGCCACGACGTCCACCGACGGGGGAACGAGCTTTTCTCCCGCCGCCCGGCTGGACACCGGCTCGGCGCCCGGGGCGGCGGACTCCTATGACCCGGCGATGGGCGCGGGCAACGGCGGTTACGTGACCGGGTGGTTCGACCTGCGGGACTACGCGGACTACGCCCACGTGTACGCCGGCGGGGAGGGGCGTGAGGTGGATCCCGACGACCCGGACGGGGACGGGCTGACGGGAGAGGGGGACAACTGCCCGGACTTTCCCAATGCCGCCCAGGCCGACGCCGATTTCGACGGTTACGGTGACCCGTGCGATCCGTTCGTCGCCGATCCCCTGAACGATCCCGACAGGGACGGGGTCGGGTCCGACCGCGACAACTGCCCCTGGACCCGGAACACCCCCCAGATGGACGACGACGGGGACGGCTGGGGAAACGCCTGCGACCCCTGCTCGGACACCCCCCACGAGATGGAGCGGGACCTGGACGGGGACGGGACCGGGGACGAGTGCGACGCGGACATCGACGGGGACGGCCAGGACAACGACGCCGACGCGGACGACGACGGGGACGGCCGGGAAGACTGGGAGGACAACTGCCCCCACGTGCCGAACTACCTCCAGGACGACCTGGACGGGGACGGCACCGGGGATGCCTGTGACACCGACGACCTGGCCGTGTCGGGCGTGGTCGTCGAGAAGGCCGGGGACGGGACGGAGCGGATCCGCTGGGAGCGCGAACCGGCGGCCGATTCCTTCAACGTGTACTTCGGGTTCGGCGATCGCCTGGGCACGGGAGACCCGGGCTGGTGCTACCGGCCCCTCGTGAAGGCGCCGGGTGCCACGATCACCGATACGCCGGCGGCGGGGAAGGCGTTCTGGTTCCTCGTCACCGGGGTGGACGAGGACGGGAACGAGGGCAGCGGGGGGAAGGCGAGCGACGGATCCGATCGTTCCCTGCCGGACGTCTGCGACGCCGACGCGGCCCGGGACTGGGACGGGGACGGGGCGGCGAACCGCGACGACAACTGTCCGTTCGCCGCAAACCCGGACCAGGCGGACCGGGACGGCGACGGGGCGGGGGACGCCTGCGATCCGTTCCCCGGTGACCCGTACGACGATTCCCTCGACGGCGACGGCGTCGGGGCCGACGTGGACAACTGCCCGCTGGTCGCCAACCCGGGGCAGGAGGACGCGGACGGTGACGGTGTCGGGGATGCCTGCGACGACTGCCCCCAGGCGGCGGACCGGTACCAGCGGGACACCGACGGCGACGGCGTCGGGGACGCCTGCGACCCTGACGTGGACGGAGACGGCATCGCCAACGACGCGGACGAGGACGACGACGGGGACGGCGTCCCGGATACCGCCGACAACTGCCCGCTGGGCCCGAACGCCGGCCAGGCGGACCGGGACGGGGACGGCACGGGCGACGCCTGTGACCTGGACGACCGGGAGATCGGTGGCGTGCTGGTGGAGAAGGACGAAGGTTCCTCCGACCGGCTGACCTGGGTCCGGGAGGACGGGGCGGACAGCTACTCGGTCTACACCGGCGACCCGGAGGACCTCGGTGCCGGAGGACCGTACGGCGAGTGCCGCAAGCCGCAGTACCCCCTCCCGTTCCTCGACGTGCCGGAGCGCCCGGGTCCGGGTCACGCCAGCTGGTACCTGGTCACCGGCTGGTTCGACGGCAGCGAGGGGACCGCGGGGACCGACACGGCGGGCAACGAGCGGCAGACGCCGCCCTGCCCCTGAGGCGCCGCTCGCCGGCCCGGGCCGGAAAACGGTCCGTGTTGGAGCGAAGCTTCCGGGAGAGGCCGGGTCCGTTCCGTCGGGAGGAAGATCCGGAGACGGGAAGACCGGAGGGAACCCCTCCCGGCCCCACCGCAACGCCCCGCCGGTGACCTGAGGGCTTCGCCGCACCGCGGCGGGGTCCCGGGGATACCCGGAAGGACCCGTGCATCCCGCCGCGTGGGACGGCGGGCCGTGACGCCGGGATCGCCCGGCGTGCCGGGGAACCCTCAGGACTCGGCGAGGACGCGGCGGGCCACCGCGGTCGCGGGACCGCTCACCTCGATCGTCTTGTCGCGGGAGGCGTGGCCCGCCACGACCTCCACGTCGGCGGGAGCGACCCCGAGGAAGCGGGCCAGCAGGACGCGGACTTCCCGGTTGGCCCGGCCACGCTCGGGGGGAGCGGCGACGCGAACCTTGAGGGCACCGCCGTGGGGACCGGCGATGCCGGGCTTCCGGGCCCCGGGGGACACCCGCACCCGGAAGCGGAGGCGTCCTTCCCGTTCCTGGAAGTCCACGGGCACCCTGCGTCCTCCCGGCCGGGCTTGCGGAAAGGAGACCCGGGGGGGCAATCTTGCCACCGGCCGGGAGGGAACGCCCGGCGGGAGGCCGGCAATGGTGGAACGCGAAGACGGGGACATCCGGGTGGCCTGTCCCTTCTGCCAGGGCATTCTCGTGATCGACCGGGAAACCGGGGCCCTGGTCCACTCGGAGCGTCCGCGGGGGGATCGGAAGGATTTCGAGGACCTCCTGTCGGAACTGGCCGAGGCGGACCGGCGCCGGGAAGATGCCTTCCGCCAGGCGTTCCGGGTGGAGAAGAACCGGGAACGGCTTCTCGAAAAGAAGTTCCGCCGGGCGCGGGAGGAGGCCTCGCAGGGGGACGGACGTCCCCCCAACCCCCTGGACCTGGACTGATGGACGCCGGGAGATGGGCAGGGCTGGTTCTCCTGTGCGTCCTGGTGGCCGGCGCCGCGGCCTGTGGCCGGGGCGTGGAGGAGCGGATCGAGGCGCTCTACCGGCAGGAGCACGAGGGGACCCTCGACCCGGGAACCCTGCGGCGGGCGCTGCGGGACGAGTCCCCGCGGGTGCGGATCGCCGCGATCGCGATGGCCGGCCGGCAGGGGGCGGAGGACCTGCTGCCGGACATCGTGGCCCTTGCCGGGGACGGTGACCCGGGGGTGCGGGCGACCGTCGCCGCGACCCTGGGGGAGTTCCGCGGCGCGGAGGCGGTCGCTACCCTGGTGCGGCTGCTGGGGGACGGGGTTTCCCTGGTGCGGCGCCGGGCCGTCGAGTCCCTCGCCCGGCTGCGGGCACGGGAGGCGGTACCCGCCCTCGTGGAACACCTCCGGGGCGACCCGGAACCTTCCGTCCGGCAGGCGGCGGCGCGGGCCCTCGCGGAGATCGGTGCGCGGGAAGCGGTGCCGGCCCTGGTGGAGGCGCTCGGGGACGAGGACACCCAGGTCCGGGCCTGGGCCGCCCAGGCGCTCGGACGGATCGGGGATCCCGCGGCGATCCCGGCGCTGGAACAGATGGCCCGGGACGAGAACGCCTACGCCCGCGGCGCGGCCCGCCACGCCCTGGAAGTCATCCGGGAGCGGCTCGCCCGCGACGAGGAGGGGACGGTTGCGGGGGACGGAAAGCATCCCTAGCATGAGCCGGGTTCCATGCGGCCGGGCAGGTGGGTGCGCGAGGGGTTCGCGCCGGCGAACCGTTCCGGGGAGCAGCGACGAGTGGACAGCGAGCGGAGCCTTCTGCTAGGCTTCCTCCTGCCGGCGAGGGGACGGTGACGGCTGCTCGCCGCCCTGCTTGCCGCGATCGTCGTGGCCCAGGCCGGTTGCCCCGGCCAATCCGGGAAGGAAAGCGGACGGTCCCCGTCGAACCCAGCGTGTCCGGGCGCGGGGGCCTCCCGGAGCAGGGATGCTGGTTCCCGCGGGGAAAAGGGAAAGCCCGCTCGACCGGGCCGAGGAAGCACGCCGGGCCGCCGCCCGGGGCCCGCTGGAAGTCGACCGGTTCGTCCCGTACCTGCGGGACGCCGATCCCCTCGTCCGCGGGACGGTGGCGGGGCTGCTGTTCCTCCGGCGCGACAGCCTGCCGGGGGACCTGCTCCCGGCGCTGGAGAGAGCGTGCGGTGCCCTCGAGGAACTGGCGCTCCTCCGGGCGGAGATGGCGGCGCGGCACGGGGAAACGCCGGGGGCCCCGGACTGCCGGGCGGCGCTCGCGGCGGACGACGAGGCGGTCCGCTCCCGGGCGGTCCGCGGGTGCGTTCTCGCGGGGGCGGTGGTGACCGGGGACCTGCACCGGATGGCCCGGGACCCCGCCTGGCAGGTACGGACCCGGCTGGCCGTGGCGCTCCGGCAGCGAAAGGAGAGGGGGGGCCTTCCCCCGGGTGGGCGGGAGGTCCTGGAGACGCTGGCAGCAGATCCGCATCCGACGGTGGCCACGGCGGCCGCCGGTGGCGGGACAGGAAGGGGAACGTGAGGGACGAACAGCGGTCGCAGGGTGCGAACCGGAAGGGTTCCTGGAAACGTCGTCGTCGTCGCCGCCGCCCGGCGGGAGGCGGAAACGGCGCCAACGGCAACGCCACCGCCGCGGGTGGCGAGGGCACGGCCGCGGATGCGCCGAAGGAGCCGATCGAGGCGTGGGGAGTCCTCGAGCTGCTGCCCGAGGGGTACGGGTTCCTGCGGACCCGCAGGGCGAACTACCTTCCCCGCCCCGACGATGTCTGGGTCGCGCCGGACATCGTCCGCCACTGGAAGTTCGACGAGGGCGTGGAGATCCGGGGGAAGGCCCGCCCGACGGGCCGCCGCGGGCCGGCCCTGTACGAGATCGAGGAGGTGAACGGCTTTCCCCCGGAAAGGTGGCGGGAGCGGCGTCACTTCCAGGACCTGACGCCCACGTCCCCCGAGGATCCGATCCGCCTCGAGACCGGTCCCGAACCCCTGGAACCGAGGGTGGTGGACCTGGTCGCCCCGATCGGCAAGGGCCAGCGGTGCCTCGTCGTGGCGCCCCCGAAGGCGGGGAAGACGACGCTGCTGCAGCAGATCGCCTACGCGGTCGGGGTGAACCACCCGGAGATCCACCTCATCGTGCTCCTGATCGACGAGCGGCCCGAGGAGGTGACGGACTGGCGGCGGCGCGTCCCGGACGGGGAGGTCATCGCGTCCAGCTCGGACGAGCTGGCCCGGAACCACGTCTCGGTGGCGGAGATCGTGCTCGAGCGGGCGAAGCGCCTCGTGGAGTCCGGGCGGGACGTGCTCGTCCTGCTCGACTCCCTGACGCGGCTGGCGCGCGCCTACAACGTGGAGCAGCGGGGGTCGGGCAAGATCCTCTCCGGCGGGATCGACTCGCGCACCCTGGAGAACCCGCGCCGGTTCTTCGGCGCCGCCCGGCGGTGCGAGGAGGGAGGATCCCTGACGATCATCGCCTCGTGCCTGGTCGACACCGGCTCCCGGATGGACGAGGTGATCTTCCAGGAGTTCAAGGGGACCGGCAACACCGAGATCGTCCTGGACAGGAAGCTGTTCGAGAAGCGGGTCTTCCCGTGCATCGACATCCACCAGACGGGGACCCGCAAGGAAGAGAAGCTGCTCAAGGAATGGACCCCCAAGGTCCACCTGCTGCGCCGGGCGCTGTCCACGATGAGCCCGGTGGACGCCGTGGAGGCGCTGCTGAAGAAGCTGGCCGCCTACCCGAGCAACGAGGAGTTCCTGCGCGCCCTGGGGGCCGGGGCCAGGGGAGCCTGACCTTCCCGGGGAGGCCGGCGCGGTCTTCCCGCCGCTCACCGGGGGGCCGCGGGGTCAGGGGGTCGTGGTGCTCCCGCCGGCTTCCGGCCGGCCCGCGAGGCGGCGCAGGTCCTCGAGCACGACGTAGAGGCAGGGGACGAGGACCAGGGTGATCGCCGTGGCGAAGACGATCCCGAAGGCGAGGGAGACGGCCATCGGGATGAGGAACTGGGCCTGCATGCTCCGCTCGAGCATCAGCGGCGCCAGCCCGGCGAAGGTGGTGGCGGTCGTCAGCAGGATCGGCCGGAAGCGGGCCACCCCCGCCTCGCGGATCGCCCGGAAGAGGGGCTCGCCCCTCTCCCGGGCCCGGTTGACGAACTCCACCATCACCAGCGAGTCGTTGACGACGACCCCGGCGAGGGCCACCACCCCGAACATGGACAGGATCGTCAGGTCGAGCCCGAGCAGCAGGTGGCCGACCACCGCCCCGATCAGCCCGAACGGGATCGCGCTCATCACGATCAGCGGCTGCACCCAGGAACGGAAGGGGATCGCGATCAGCGCGTAGATCCCGACCAGGGCGAGGAGGAAACCCCGCAGCAGGCCCCGCATCGTCTCGCGCTGTTCCCGCTGTTCCCCCTCGAACCGCCAGGACATGCCCGGGTGTCGCCGCATGATCCGCGGCAGGATCTCCTCCTGGAGGCGCGCGGCGACGGCGGTGGGGGTCGTGCGGGTCAGGTCCACGTCCGCCGTCACGTTGAGGGTCCGGCGCCGGTCGGTGCGCTCGATCTTCGCGAAACCCCGCCCGGGCAGGGCGACCGCGGCCACCGGGAAGGGGATCTCGGTCCCGTCCCGCAGCCGGAACCGCATCTGCTCGAGCGTGTGGACCTTCTTCCGGTCGGCTGCCGGGTACCGGACCTTGACCTTCAGTTCATCGGTGCCGCGCTGGATCCGCTGGACCTCCTCGCCGTAGAAGGCCTGCCGCACCTGCCGCGCCACCTCGAGCTGGGTCAGGCCGAGGGCGCGGCCCGCGGGCGTCACCCGGACCCGCAGTTCCCGCTTGCCGGCCTCGTGGCTGTCGGCGATGTCGTAGACCCCCTCGATCCGGTGCAGGGCGTCCTTCAGCTCGTCCGCCGCCCGGCGCAGGTCGTCGAGGCTTTCCGCCGCGAGCTCGACGTTGATCGCGTCGCCGGGATCGAACAGGGAGGACGCGAACCGTACCTCCACCGCCCCCGGCACCGGTCCGGTCAGCCGGCGCCAGCGGCGGACGATCTCCGCGCAGGACACCGTGCGTTCCTCGGCCGGGGCCAGCTCGATGGCGATCTCGGCCAGGTGGGAACCGGAGTTGTTCTCCCGGACGGCGCCGGAGTGCACCTTGCGCAGCGTGCGCAGGGGCTGATCGCCGATCGAGGTCAGGACGTGGCGGAAGATGCTGTGGCGGGGGTCGTTCCCGCGGCCCGCCTCCCGGTCGATCCGCTGCCGGAGCTCCAGCGCGGCCCGCTCGACCTGCCGGGCGGCCTCCTCCGTGACCTCGACGGGGGTCCCGAGGGGCATGCGCACCGAGGCCGAGACGAAGTCCGCTTCCACGGTGGGAAAGAAGACGAACCGGATGAAGCCGCCGAGGACGAGGCCGGCGGTGAGCAGGAGACTGGCGATCCCGGCCGCCAGGACCAGGTAGCGCCAGGCGAGGGCCCGTTCGAGGGACGGGGCGTAGACGCGGTGGATGAACCACTGCAGCCCCCGGTCGAACCGGCCCCGGAAACGGCGCCAGGCCAACGTGACGCGGCCGGTCCGCCGCGTCGCCGGCGGCACGTGGGAGAGGTGGTTCGGCAGGACGAGCAGGGATTCGAGCAGGCTGAAGAAGAGGACCGGGATGACGATCAGCGGCACCACCCGCATCACCTTGCCCGTGACGCCGGCGACGTGAACGAGGGGGAGGAACGCCGCCACGGTCGTCAGGACGGCGAAGATCACCGGCGTGGCGACCTCCCGGGTCCCGCGGATCGCCGCCTCCACGCCCCGCCCGGTCCTCTGCTGGTGGGTGTGGACGTTCTCGCCGATGATGATCGCGTCGTCGACGACCATCCCGAGAACGACGATGAAGGCGAACAGGGAGACCAGGTTGACGGAGACGTCGAACGCGGGCATCAGCCAGATCGCCCCGAGGAAGGAGACCGGGATCCCGAGGCTGACCCAGAACGACAGCCGCAGTTCGAGGAACAGGGCGAGGGTGATGAACACGAGAATGAAGCCCTGGAGGGCGTTGCGGAGGAGGGTGTCCAGCCGGTCCCGGAGGACCTTCGTGTTGTCCTGCCAGGTCTCGAGGACGATCCCGGCCGGCATGCGCGGCCGCGCCTGCGCCACCCAGCGCTTGACCGCGTTCGCCACGTCGAACGCGCGCTGTTCCCCCACCCGGTAGACCTGGAGCAGCACCGCCGGCCGGCCGTCGAAGCGGGAGCGCTGGTCGGTCTCGGCGAACCCGTCCCGGACCCGCGCCACGTCTCCGACGAGCAGCCGCGTCCCGTCCGGGTTGGACCGGACCACCAGCCGCTCGAACTCGGGGCCGCGGTAGGCCCGCGTGCGGCCCCGGAGAAGAACCTCCCCGGCCCGCCCCCGGATGGAGCCCCCCGGGATGTCCACCGCCCCGTTGCGCACCGCGGCCGCCACCTCGTCGAAGGAAAGGTGCCAGCGGCGCAGGTTCTCCTCGGGAACCTCGATCGAGATCTCGTAGGGCGGGACGTTCTGCAGCTCGACGATCGAGATCTCCGGCAGGGCGGCCAGCTCGTCCCGTGCCTTCTCCGCGACTTCCTTGAGGGTCTTCTCGTCCACGTCCCCCGAGATCGCGACGGAGATGACCTGCCAGCGATTCGTCACCTGCTGGATGACCGGCTTTTCCGCGTCCTCCGGGAAGGAGTTGATCGAGTCGACCCGGGCCTTGACGTCGTCGAGCACCTTGCGCTCGTCCGCCCAGGTCTCGAGCTGGACGAGGACCGTTCCGACCCCCTCCGCCGCCGTCGACTGGATCCGCTTGATGCCGGGCAGGCCCTGGATCTGCTCCTCGATCTTGACCGTGATCCCTTCCTCGACCTCTTCCGGGGCCGCGCCGGGGTAGGGGACCGTGATGCTGATGTACCCCATGGAGAACTCGGGGAACACCTCGATCTTGATCGTCCACAGCGTGACGAGCCCCGCGACCACGACGAACAGGGCGAGCAGGTTGGCCGCCACGCCGTTGCGCGCGAACCAGTCGATCAGGCGGTTCATCGACCGCGGTCTCCGTCGGTCCCCGCGACCTCGACCCGCATGCCGTCGGTGGCGATCTCGAGGGGGGTGACGACGACCCGTTCCCCCTCGGACAGCCCCTCGCCGACCAGCACGGTGTCACGTTCCCGGCGCAGGACCCGGACGTGCCGGATCCGGACCCGGGATTCCCCGTCGACCGCGAGAACCGTGTCGCCGCCACGGAGGGCGACCCGCGGCAGGCGGGCGGCCCGCGGGAAGGACCTGCCGGGGATCTCCGCCCGGACGAACATCCCGGGAACCAGGGGAGGACGCCCGGGGGTGAACGGGCCGGACACCCGGGCGACCAGCCGCACCATCCGGCTCCGGGGATCGACCTGCCCCCCGGTGCGGACGATGCGCCCCCGCCAGGAGCGGGCGGCCCCGCCGAACCGGGTTCGGAGCGTCACCCGGGGACCGGGCGGGTCTCCCGGGCGGAGGGGCACGTCGAGGAAGGCGAGCTCGTCGTCCGGCACGGGCAGGGGCACCAGCACCGCGTCGGTCGCGAAGAGGGTCCCGAGGGCGGTGCCGGGCATGACCACCTGGCCGACGTCCACGTTCCGGGAGATCACCCGTCCGTCGTAGGGAGCCCGGACCCGGGTCCGGTCGAGGTCCCGCTCCGCCCGGGCCACCCCGGCCCGGGCCGCCTCCACCTCGGCCCGGGCCCGGGCGAGCTGGGGCTCGTGGAGCACCAGCGGGTCGGGGTCCCCGGTGCCGAAGCGCTCCCAGTCCCGGCGGGCCTGCTCTGCGGCGGCCTTCTCCTGGACCAGGGCCAGCTCGGCCCGCGCCAGGGTCGCCCGGGCCGTCTCGAGGGCGGCCTTCCAGTCCACCGGGTCGATTTCGAGGAGCAGGTCCCCCGCCCGGACGAACGCCCCGTCCTCGAAGCGGGGAGACACGTGCAGGATCCGGCCCCCGACCTCGGCGACCAGGGTCGTCCGGGTCTCCGCCTCGACGGCACCCTCGGCGTGGACGGTCACCCGCTCCGGGCGGTAATGGACCGGGACGGTTTCGACCACGGGCACCGGGATCTCCGGGGGGCGGGGTGCGGGCCGGCGCCGGAAGACGACGAGCAGGGCCAGTGCGGCGACGCCCAGGGCGAGCACCAGGAGGGGGAGCAGCACGCGGAGGGCGCGGGAACTGGAACGGTCCGTCATCGGCGGGCCTCCCGTCGGGGCGCGGGAACGGTCGCGTCCCCGCCCAGGGCCAGCCAGAGGTCGATCCGGTTGGCCAGCCGGTCGTTGTCCAGGGAGAGCAGCGCCCGGGCCGCGGCGAACCTCCGCCGGCGGGCATCGAGCAGGGTGGTGACGTCGGCCAGGCCGCGCGCGTACCGCTCCCGGGCCAGCTCCTCCGCGGCACGGGCATCCTCGAGGGCCCGGACCCGCTGCACCCGCTCGGCCCGGAAGGTGCTTTCCGCGGCCAGGGCCCGCTCCACCTCCCCGTAGGCACGGAGGGCGGCCGCGGTCCAGGTGTGAAGCATCTCCCGGACCCGGGCCTGCGCCACCCGCACGTTCCCCCGGAGCCGCCCGCCCTGGAACAGGGGCTGGACCAGGTTCGTCACCAGGTTCCAGACCTCGTAGTCCCGGTCCAGCAGGTCCCGAAAGGCCCGGGTGGAGGTGCCCCCGGAAGCGGTCAGGGAGAGGTGCGGGTAGAGGGCCCGCCGGGCCGCCAGCAGGCGGGCGTCCGTGGCGGCGACGCGGGCCTCGAGGGCCCGGAGGTCCGGGCGCCGGGAGACCAGGTCTGCCGGGAGGCCGGCGGGAACGGGAGGCAACGCCGCCCCCAGGTCCCCCCGGGGATCGAGGGCCCCCGCCGGGTACTCCCCCAGGAGGATCTCGAGCTGCCGGGTCGCGGAATCCCTGCCGCGGGCCGCCCGTTCGACCTCCGCCCGGGCCTCCGCCAGGGCCCGCTCGGCCTCGTGGACGGCCGCGGTGTCGGCGAGTCCCCCCCGGTAGCGGCTGCGCGCCAGCTCCAGGGTGGCCCGGGCCACGTCGACCTCCTCCCGGGCGATCTCCTCCGCCCGGGCCGCCGCGACCCGGGCGAACCATGCCTTGGCGACCTGGGCCGCGAGGGAGAGCCGGGCCCCGGCCAGGTCGGCCGCCCCGGCCTCGGCCTCCCGCCGCGCTCCCAGCCGCTCCGCCCGGAGCCGGGCCCAGAGGTCCGCCTCCCAGGAGACATCAAGGGAGAGGCCCCAGCTGGTGGTGGTCACGGGGAAGACACCTCCCCGGGAACCCGGAAGGGGGAGGCCGAAGAAGTTCATCCGTTGCCGGTTCGAGCGCCCGCCGGCGGAAACCTGGGGCAGCAGGGGAGCGCCTGCGGCGCGGGCCTGCGCCAGGGCCGCGTCGAGCCGGGCCGCCGCGGCGCCGAGGTCGTGGTTGCGCTCGAGGGAGGTGGCGATCGCCTCCCGCAGGCCGGGAGCATCCTCGTCCCGCAGCCATCCCGGCAGGGGACCGGGTTCCGGGGCGCCGGGCGCCGGGGAGGTGGGCGCGGTCCAGGCGGGCGGGGGAGCCAGGTCGGGCGGTCCTCCCGACCGGTCGGGCACCGTGAGGCAGCCGCCGCCCGCCAGCAGGGCCAGGAGGGCCGGCAGCAGCCGGAAGGGCGGGACGCGTCCCGGCGCCGTCACGGCGGATCCTCCTCCGCGACCGCCGGGGGAGCGAGGAAACCCCGGGCGCCGAAGGCGACGAGCCGGGCAAGGACCTCCTCGACGGGGACCCGGTACAGGCCGGAAAACGGCCCCGGCATGCCCCCGACGCCGGCCAGGCCGTGCAGGGCCTGGAGGAGGGCGCCGACGAAGAAGTGGAACCTCCAGGCGATCTCCGCGGGGGACAGGCCGGGCAGGGTCCGGGCCAGCTCGGCGAGGAAGCGCTCGGCGATCTCGGCGAACAGGCGGTGAAAATCTTCCGGGGAATAGACCCCGGGCTCCGAGAGGACCCGTGCGGCCAGCCGCATCCGCAACCGGTCGCCTCCCCGGCGCAGGGCCGGCCCGGCCAGGCACTCGAGGATCTGCTCGAGGGGCAGGGGGGCCTCCCCCGCGGCCGCCCGCCGTTCGTCGAGGCAGGCGAGCCGTTCCCGGTTGACCGGCTCGACCAGGCGGGCGAACACCTCGTGGATCAGGCGTTCCCGGGAGCCGAAGTGGTAGTTGACCGCGGCGAGGTTGACCCCGGCCTCCCGGGTGATCCGGCGCAGGGAGGTCTCCGCGAAGCCGTACTCGGCGAACAGCCGCTCGGCCGCGTCGAGGATGCGGGTCCTGGTGTCTGCCGGGTCGGTCCTGCCGGTGGGTCCCGTCGGCACGTCACCTCCAACAAACGTCTGTTTGAAACGATCGTTGGTATCATGGCCCGGACCGGGATCCCTGTCAAGCGCCGGGAGGTGCGCCGAGAACGGGGGTCGGTCGAGGGTGCAACCGGCAGGGGAGAAAGGCCCTTCCGCCGTCCGGCACCGCACCGCCCGGCCCTTCCGGAAGTCCTTCCGGGACCTTCGGTTGAGAGTGGGACCCCCGTTCCCGGCGCACCTC
>CAZOTT010000010.1:0-47508 GCA_964582785.1 uncultured Acidobacteriota bacterium
GGCGGCGCCGTGGAAGGAACCGTCCGGCGCCCGGACGGCACCCCCGCGGCCGGGGTCCAGGTGATGGTCATGCAGGGAATGGCGCCGGACCTGGACCACTCGGCGGAGACCGACGCCGCGGGCCACTACCGGATCGAGCACCTGCCCCCGGGGCCGGTCTCCCTGGTCGCCATGCTGGCCGACCCGGCGGCGAAGGGGGGGTTCGATCCCTCCGGGCTCCAGGTGCGAACGGTCACCGTGGAGGCGGGGAAGACCCTCCGGGTCGATTTCCCGGAGGGAAGCGGGGGAATCGTGCTGTCCGGCCGCGTGCTGGCCGGGGGCGAGCCGGTGGCGGCCCGGCTCACGTTCGTCCAGGAGGGGGGCCGGATCGTGGCGGCGAAGTCGGACGAGGAGGGCCGCTACCGGGTGGTCCTCCCCGCCCCGGGCACCTGGTCGGTGGCGATCCTGCGCCTCGCGGGAGGGTCCCGGGAAGGAGACGGCGGGGCCACGGTCCTCGTGGCGACGGCGACGGCCCGGCTGGAGGTCCCGCCCGGGGTCCCGGCCCTGTCCCGGGACATCCCGCTCCCCGTGGCGTCCGTCCGCGGCACCGTCCGGGATCCCGCCGGGAACCCGCTGGCGGGGGCGCAGGTGCTGCTGCGGCGGAGCGGAGACGGGGAGGCCGACGGCGAGCAGGGGTCGCCGGCAGGCACCACGGCACGGGACGGCACCTTCCGCCTGGACTGGGTGCCCGCCGGGACCTGGACCCTGGTCGGCCTGGCGCGGGGCCACGCCTGGCAGGAAACGGACCCCTTCGAGGTGGGCGAGAAGGGGGAGGTCGAGGTGGACCTGGTCCTGCCGTCCGCGGAACCGGTCGCGGCCCGGGTGCTCGATCCCGCCGGCCGGCCGCTGGACGGGGCCCGGGTCGTCGTCCTCGACGCCCCGGTCTCCCTGCCGGGACTCGGCGAGCCGGCGGCAACCGGCGGGGACGGAACCGTCCGTCTCGACGGGCTGCCGGAAGGGGCCTGGCAGGTCGCCGCGGTGTCCCCCCGCTTCGGGCTCGCCCTCGCGGAAATCCAGGCGCCGGCCCCCGGGGGGGAGGTCCAGGAGATCCCCTACGAGGAGACGGTTCCGGTCACCCTCGTCGTCCGGGACGGGGACGGGGGAAGCCCCGTGCCGGGCGCCCGGCTGGTCTCGGCCCGGCCCCGGGGCGGGCCGGAGACCCGGCCGGCCCTGGTCCTGGCCGCCCTCCTCCACGGCCGTTCCGGGGGCCTCGGCAGCGACTCCGGGGGGGAGATTCCCCTTCCCCCGCTGCCCCCGGGCAGGTGGGAGGGGAGCGTCCGCTGCCCCGGGGACGACGGGGACCCGGTCCCCGTCCGCTTCCGGGTGGCCGGCTCCGAGCCGCTGACCGTGGAGGTGACCTGCCCGGCCGGCCGCTGACCCCGGGAGGCCGGCCGGCCCCGCGGCCTAGTGGACGGCGGCCCAGTCGTCGCCGGTGCGCACGTCCACGGTGAGGGGCACGGCCAGTTCCACGACCCCCTCCATCTCCCGCCGGACGAGCTCCGCGAGCCGTTCCTCCTCGCCGGGAGGCACTTCGAAGAGCAGTTCGTCGTGGACCTGGAGGAGCATCCGCGCCCGCAGGCCCTCCTCCCGGAGGCGGCGGGCGACCGCCCCCATCGCCTTCTTCACGATGTCCGCCCCGGTGCCCTGGATCGTCGTGTTCACCGCCTGGCGCAGGAGCTGTTCCCGGACCGGCCGCGAGACCCCGGAACGCCGCCCCTCCTCCTCGACGAGCTCGGGGAACCGGCGCAGGCGGCCGAACAGGGTGCGGACCTCCCCCGTCCGCCGGACCTCCGCCGTCACCCGCTCGATGTACTCCCGGACCCGCGGGTAGCGGGCGAAGTACGCCTCGATGAACGCCCGGGCCTCCTCGCGGGTCATTCCCTGCTCCCGGGCCAGGCGGAATTCCGACATGCCGTAGATGATCCCGAAGTTGACCGCCTTGGCCCGGGAGCGCAGCTCGTCCGTGACCCCTTCGTAGGGAATCCCGGCCACCAGGGCCGCCGTGTGCCGGTGGATGTCCAGCCCCCGGCGGAAGGCGGCGACCAGTTCCTCGTCCTCGGCCAGGTGGGCGAGGATCCGCAGCTCCATCTGGGAATAGTCCGCCGACAGGAACCGCCACCCCGGCTCCGGGACGAACGCCCGCCGGATCTCCCGCCCGATCCCGGTGCGCACCGGGATGTTCTGCAGGTTCGGGTCCGAGGAACTCAGCCGCCCGGTCGCCGCGCCGAGCTGGTGGAAGCGGGTGTGGATCCTGCCGTCGGCGGGATCGACGAGGCGCGGGAGCGCATCGACGTAGGTTCCCTTGAGCTTCGCCAGCTCCCGGAACTCGAGCACCTTCGCCGGGAGCGGGTGCTGGACGGAAAGGGCCTCGAGAACCTCCTGGCCGGTGGACAGCTTGCGGGTCTTCTTCGTCCGCCGGCCGGTGGGGACGAGCCCGAGCTCTTCGAACAGGACGACCCGGAGCTGCTGGGGGGAGTTCACGTTGAACGGATGGCCCGCCAGCCCGTGGATCTCCCGCTCCAGCTCGAGCAGGCGCGCGTCCAGCCGCCGGGACATCTCCGCCAGCCGGTCCGTATCGACCCGGATCCCGTGGTGCTCCATCTCCTCGAGGACCGGCACGAGGGGCATCTCGATCTCGGCGAAGAGGGTGTCGAGCCCCTCCTCCCGGAGCCGGTCCCGGAGGACCGGGACGAGGCGGTGGACGATCACCGCGTCCTCCACCGCGTACCGGGCGACCGACGCCACGTCCACCCGGTCGAGGGTCCGCTCCCCTTCCCCGCGGCCCGCCACGTCCCCGTAGGCGATCATCCGCTCCCCGAGGTAGCGCCGGGCCAGGTCGTCCAGGCGATGGCTCGTGCCGCGCCCCGGGTCCAGGAGCCGGGCGGCGACCAGGGTGTCGAACGCGATCCCCTCGACGACGATCCCGGCCGACCGGAGCACCGCCCGGTCGTACTTCATGTTCTGCCCCGCCTTCGGCGCGGCGGGGTCCTCGAGCCACCGCCGCAGGACCTCCCGGGACCGCTCCCAGGGAACCTGGGGGTCCGCCCCCGCGTGTCCGACCGGCAGGTAGTAGCCCCCGTCGGGGGCGGCGGAAAACGACACCCCGACGAGGCGGGCGTGCCGCGCGTCCAGGGAGTCGGTCTCGGTATCGAGGGCGACCGGGTCCTCCCCGCGCCGGTGCACCGCCCGGACCGCCCGGTCGAGCGCGACCTCGTCCCCGAGGATCGTGACCGCGAGGCTCTCCCCCGCGGCGGGAGGCGCGGCGGCCTGCTCCCCCGCCAGTTCTTCCATCTCCTCGAGGAGCTTCCGGAAGCCGAGCCGCCGGAAGAGCTCGATGGCGGCGGGCACGTCCGGGTGGCCGGGCCGCATGGCGGCGAGGTCCAGCTCCACCGGGGCGTCGAACCGGACCGTCACCAGGTCCCGGGAAAAGCGGGCGTCCTCCTCGTGGTCGGCAATCGCCAGCCACGCCTTCGGGCGGGTCTTCTTCCCGAGATCGTTGAGGACCTTCTTCACCGTCCGCGGGGGCGCGTCCGGGGCCAGCCCCGCCGCCGCGCGGAACCGGGACACCTGGTCTTCCGCCTCCCCCAGCCGCTCCTCGAGATCGGCCAGCCGGGAGGCCGGCCCCCGCAGCTCCTCGAGGGCCCGGGCGAGACCCTCCCCGTCCCCCCCGGCGAGGGCCGCCAGGGCCCGTTCCCGCGCCTTCCACAGGGCCCGGAACTCCCGGGCCCTCCCGAGGACGGCGTCGAGGGAACCGTAGCGGCGCACCAGCTCCCGCGCGGTCTTCCCCCCGACGCCGGGCACGCCGGGCACGTTGTCCGAGGCATCCCCCATCAGGGCGAGCACGTCGACGACCTGCTCCGGCCGGACGCCGAAGACGTCCTCGACCCCGTCCGGGTCCAGCACCCGGTCCTCCTTCGCCGGGTTCAGGACGACGATCCCGTCGCCCACGAGCTGGTAGAGGTCCTTGTCCGACGTGACCACGACCACGTCCAGGCCCCGCTCCCGGGCCCGGCGCGCGAGGGTGGCGATGACGTCGTCCGCCTCGAACCCCTCCGCCGAGAGAACCGGCCATCCCATCACCCGCGAGGCCTCCATCGCCAGGGAGAACTGGGGAACCAGTTCCTCCGGCGGGGCGCCCCGCTGGGCCTTGTACTCGGCGTACGCCTCGTCCCGGTGGGTCGGCCCCTCCAGGTCGAAGGCGACGCCCAGGTAGTCCGGGCGGCGTTCCCGGACGATCTTGCGCACCGTCCCGAGGAAGCCGTACACCCCCGAGGTGGGCGTCCCGTCGGGTGCCGTCAACCGGCCGATCGCGAAGAACGACCGGAACACGGTGTAGGTCCCGTCGACCAGGTAGACCGTCTCGCGCCGCTTCCCCATCGCCTCGCATCCTCCCGGTCGGCTATCGTACCCCCATGCCCGCCGTTTCCGTCGTCGTCCCCACCCACGGGGGATCCCGGCGCCTGCCGGCGACCCTGGAGGCCCTCGACGCCGCGCCCCCGCCCCCGGGCGGCGCCGAGATCATCGTCGTGGACGACGGGAGCGACGAACCGGTCCCGCCCGCCCTCGCGGCGGGCCGCCGCCACCCGGTGCGGATCCTGCGCCACGAGCCGAACCGGGGCCGCGCCTTCGCCTGCAACCGGGGCATCGAGGCGGCCCGGGGCCGGGTGGTGCTCGTGCTCGACGACGACATGTCCCTCGACCCGGAGGCCCTCGCCGGCCACGGGGCGGCCCACCCGGAGGGAGCGCCCCCCGCCGGGGTGATCGGCAGGATCGACCCGGACCCGGACCGCTTCCGGGGGCGGTTCGGCCGGTTCCTGGCCGCCGAGGAGGCGCGGCGCCGGGAGCGGATGCTCGCCGCCGCCGACGACGTGCCGTTCGCCCTCTGCCTGACGGGTCACTTCTCCGCGCCCCGGGACGTGCTCCTGGCGGCGGGGGGCTACGACGAGCGGTTCGACCGCTACGGCTTCGAGGACATCGACCTGGCCTGGCGGCTCTCCCGGGCGGGGGTGCGGCTCCGGTACCGGGACGACCTGGCCGCCCTCCACCGCAGCGACCACGCCGCCAGCTTTTCCCTCCACTGCCGCCGCCACCGGGACGCGGGGAGGATGGCGGTCCGCTTCGCCGCGGGCCGGGACGACCCGGAACTGGAGGCGGTCCTGAGAGTGCGCCGCGGCCGGCCGGCGGGGCGGCTCACCGCCTACCGGGCCGCGGTCGCGGCCTCCCAGTGGATCGTGCGGGCGCTGCCCCCGGGCCGCACCCGGGACGGCCTCCTCGCCCTCGCCCGGTGGAAGGTCGCCGCCTGGGAGCGGCTCGGCATGCCGGACCGCCTCCTTCACGCGGCCTACCACGTGGTGCGGGACATGCACTACGCCGCCGGGATCGCGGACGAGCTGGCGCGGGGCCCCCGCGGGGGCCACCGGGCGGAACGGCGGTGACCCGCCGTCCCCGCCGGGTCACATCGGGGAAAAGCCCCGGTCCGCGAAGTACTGGTCGCGCAGGTGGGACTGGAGCTCGTCGAGCTGGCGGAGGTGGCTCTCCTCCCACTTCGAGAGGAACTCGAACACCTTCCGCGTCTCCTCGTCCGGGCTTTCCTTCGCCTGCTTCGCGTAGTACTCGATCGCCGCCCGCTCGAGCTCGACGCCGGCGGAGACGATCGCCATCTCGAAGTCGCCCCCCTTCACCCGCTGGAGGAAATCGGGGGTGATGATCGGCGGGTGGTCCAGGCCGCCCAGGTTCTCCGGGGTCGCGGGCACCGACCACTCCCCGCTCGCCAGCAGGCTCCGGAAGTTCTTCTCGAGGAACTCCTTGTGTTCCTTCTCCTCCTCGGCGAGGGCGAGGAACATCTGCTTCGCGGCGGGATCCGTCGCCTTCTCGGCGGCGGCCCGGTAGATCTCGAGCCCGCGGAGCTCGGTGATGATCGCGGTCTTGACCGCCTCGAGGACCGCCTGCTTCGTGGCTTCGTTCATCGGCATCGGGGATCTCCTTGCCCCGCCCCCGGGGGCGGGACCCGAAGGATACCCCGCCCCCCCGGGAGCGGCTAGCCGACGCGGTGGCGGAAGGCGGGCGGGACGGGCCGGGGCCAGAGCCCCGCCTCCTCGGCCAGCTCGGCGTAGAGGGCCTCCTGGTCCCGGACCATCCGGTCGATGTCCCACTCCCCGCACCGCTCCCGGGCCGCCGCGCCGAACCTTTCCCGGAGATCCGCGTCCCCCAGCAGCCGGGCCACCCGGTCGGCCAGCCCCACCACGTCCCCGGGGGGGGCCAGAAACCCCGTGACCCCGTCGGTCACCGCCTCGGGAGTACCGTCCACCGCGGTGGCGACCACCGGCCGACCCGCCGCCATCGCCTCCGGCACCACCCGCGGCAGCCCCTCGTGAAGGGAAGTCAACACGAGCACGTCCAGGTCCCCGACGATCCGCTCCGGGTCGTCCCGCCAGCCCAGGAGGCGGAACCGGTCCCCGAGGCCGGCCCGCGCCGCGGCTTCCTCCACCGCGGGCCGCAGCACCCCGTCCCCCGCCAGGACGAAGACCGCCGCGGGGAACTTCTCCGCCACCCGGGCGGCGACCCGGACGAAGTCCACCGGGAGCTTCTGCGGCTTGAGGCAGGCGACCATCCCGACGAGGGGCACCCCCGGCCCGATGCCCAGTTCCGCCCGGAAGGCCCCGCTCCCCGCCGCGTCCCGGAAGCGGGCCAGTTCCACCCCGGAACGGATGACGCGGAAGGCGGCGGCGGGCGCGATCCTCGCCCGGGCCCCCGTCTCCGCGTTGGCCCGCGACACGGCGACCAGCCGGCTGGTCGCCCGGGCCGCGAGCCGCTCGAGGGCCACGTAGAACGCCCGGACCGGCGGGGGCTGGCCCGGGTGGAAACCCCACCCGTGCACGGTATGGACGATCGCCGGCACGCCGGCGAGGGACGCGCCGAGCCGCCCGAGGATCCCCGCCTTCGAGGAGTGGGTGTGGACGATCGCCGGGCGCTCCGCGCGGAACCGCCGGCGCAGGTCGAGGAGCGCCCGGAGGTCCCGGAGCGGGCGGGGCTCCCGCCGCAGGTGGGGGCACGTGGCGAACGGCACGTCCGGCAGGGACCGGGCTTCCCCGTCCAGGAGCCCCCCGGGACCGGCGAGGAGCCCGGGGGCGAACCGCTCCCGGTCCAGGTGGGCCACGGTGTAGAGGGTGTTCCGCTGGGCGCCGCCCGGCTCCAGCATGGTGATCACGTGCATGACCCGCAGGCGGGGGCGCGGGGGGAAGACGCTCATCCCCTCCCCTCCCCCCGGAGGTCCCGGGCCACTTCCTCCGCCGCTTCCTTCCCTTCGAGCAGGGCCCGTTCCATGAAGGAGTACTGCCAGCGGCCGTAACGCCCCGCGAGAAGGATGCCCGCGGCCCGGAGCCGTTCGCGGGCCGCCTCGACGACGGGCGTGCGGGCCCGGTCGTAGACCGCGTAGGCCGGCTCGAGCCGGCGCGCGCGGTGGAAGACGACCCGGTCGGACCGGCGCAGGATCCCCGCCCGGGACAGCCCCTCCCGGGCCCGCCCCAGCAGCTCCTCCTCCGGCGGAACCGGCTCCGCCGGGGAGAACGCGAACTCCACCGACAGGGTGGAGCACCCGGCCGGGGCGAGGGAGGGGGCCACGTTCGAGGGGAATCCCACCCGGTGGAACGGGAACTCGTCTCCCGGGAAGTAGATCCAGTGCGCCCCGCCGGCGATCCCGGCCCGGTCGATCCCGAGCTGCAGGTCGACGATCCCGGCCCACCGCAGTTCCCCGGCCATCTCGGCAAGGCTGCGTCCCCGGGCGGGACACCCGTCCAGGCCCCGGGTCCGCCGGAGCAGGTAGGGAAGCGGCAGGGTGGAGACGATCCGCTCCCAGGAGAGGACCTCTCCCCCCTCGAGAACGACCCGCCGCTCCCGGGCATCCACCGACACCACCCGGGCGCCCGTCCGGAGGTCGTCCCCCACCTCCCGGGCCAGGGCCTCCGGCAGGATCCCGATCCCTCCCTCCCGCGGATAGAGGAACCGCGGGTTGTAGCCGAGTCCCCGGGCCGGGAGGCCGAGGGCGCCCCGGACCACCTCTTCCACGGAGGGCCGGGGAACCGCCCAGGAGACCCACTCGGCGGTCAGCCCGGAGGGCTCCACCCGGTACAGCTTCCGATTCTGGGGAAGGAGGAACTCCTCGGCGATCCCGTCTCCGAAGGTCGCCCGGGCCCATTCCTCGAGGGACACCCGGGGATCCTCCGGGACGGGGCGCTCCCGGGCGGCGAGGAAGTCGACAAGGCAGCGGGCGACGACCTCCCGCGGCAGGCCGTGGAGGTTCGCCTGGAAGGGAAACTCGAGGAGCGCCCCCCGGGCGTGGATGCGCGCCCTCCGTTCCACCGGGACCAGCCGGTCCCCGAGCAGCCGCCGGACGAACCCCTCGGCGTACGGATCCCGCAGGTGCAGGTAGTGTCCCGTCAGGTCGAAGGTGAACCCCCCTTCCCGGAACGACCGGCAGAGTCCCCCGGGTTCCTCCTCCGCCTCCAAGACGAGGCGGGGGATTCCCGGCGCCAGCTGCCGCAGGTGCCACGCGGCCGAGAGTCCGGCGAGCCCGCCGCCGAGGACGAGGATCATCCCGGTCAGAGCCCCATGTCGATGGTCCGCAGCCAGGCGGCGAGGCCCAGGGCGAGAACCGCGAGGGCCCCGAGCAGGAGCAGCGCCACCCGGCGGGGAGCGACCATGACGACCATCCCCCAGGCCCCGAGGACGGCGGCGGCCAGCACGTTGGCCCGCACGGTCGCCCGGGTGGACAGGCGCCACCGGCGCAGCCGGAGGGCGACGTGGTCGGGACTCCCGAGCATCACCGGATACCCGCGCCGCCAGCGGACCCACATGACGAACAGCATGTCGAACAGCGGGACGCCGAGGACCAGGAGCGGGACGATCGCTGCCACCCGGTGCTCGATCGTGTAGCGGTTCACCATGGCCACGGCGCCGAGCAGGAACCCGGCGAACAGGCTGCCGGTGTCTCCCAGGTAGATCCGGGCCGGCTCCACGTTGTACACCCGGAACCCGAGCAGGGCGCCGGCGAGGGCGGCCGCCAGGATCCCCGTCGCGGGCAGCCCGCCGACGACGGCGATCGCAGCGAGGAACAGGGCCGCCACCGCCCCGACTCCGCTCGACAGGCCGTCCATCACGTCGATCAGGTTGAAGGCGTTCGTCGCCGCGACCATCCAGAGGACGGTCAGGGGCAGCGCGATCCACCATGGCAGGAAGACCAGTTGGATCTTCACTCCCGCCCGCAGCAGGACGAGCACGGCCAGGAGCTGCCCGAGGAGCTTCGCCCGGGGGGAGAGGGACCCGAGGTCGTCGACCAGGCCGAGGACGAGGACGATCGACGCGGAGAACAGGATCGCGAGGACCTGGCCGTCCAGCGGGCGCACCACGGCCACGCCGACGAGCACCCCGAGGGCGACGGCGAGCCCCCCCAGGTAGGGAACCGGTTCCCGCTGCGTCTTCAGGCGGCCGTCCGGGCGATCCACGATCCCGAAGCGCAGCGCCGCCTCCCGCAGCCGCGGCGTCGCGGCCAGCGCCGTGCCCCAGGCGAGGACGAGGGCGAGAAGCGCCAGGCCCCCCTCCCGGGCGAGCTGGACGAGCGGTTCGGTCAAGGGTCTCCTTCCCGCGGGGCGGGCCCCGCGCGGGGAGGCCGGCGGCACGGACCCCCCAACGGAACCGTAGGGACCCGGCAAGACACGGTCAAGGGGGAACGTTCCGGGCGGCCGACGGGACAACCCGGCCACCTCCGGGCTCCCGGGGAACTCCCTTCCCGGGGCCGCCCCGGGGAACGCGGGGGCGGGTCCCCGTCTCCCCTACCAGGTCCCCCGGGGGGGCACGTCCCGCCGCCAGGCCCCCCACCGGCCCGACCGCCGGCGGTCTTCCCTGCGCCGGGCGAGGGCCCTCCGGAAGGGTCCCCGCCAGCGGCGGACCTCCCGGAAGACCGCCGGGCGCTTCGCCGCGGCCAGGGTCCACTGGGCCACCTCCCGGGCCACGATCCAGGGCAGGTCACGCAGGATCGCCCCGGGCCGGTCGTGGCGGAGCATCGCCAGGTACCGGTTCTTCAGCACGTGGGCCAGCAGGTGGGGAGGCAGGGCGAATGTGAGTCCTCCCGGGCCCGCCTTCTTCCCCCCGCTGCGCAGGTGGATCGCCCGGGCCTCCGGGACGTGGACCGCCCGCCAGCCCGCCCGCCAGGCCCGCCAGCCGACCTCGAGGTCCTCGTGCCAGGCGAAGTAGTCCCGATCGAAGAAGTCACGGCCGTCGGAGATGTCCTCCACCATTTCCCGCCGGTAGCAGGCAGCGGCGCCGCAGGCGGAGAGAACCGGGCCCGGGCGGTCCCGCCGGGGGTCGTGGGGAAGGCCGTACCCCCGGTCGATCGTCTTCCGGGAACGGGCGAGGAACTGCCCCGAGGAGTCCACGGTCCGGCGGTCCGGCCGGAGGAGCAGCGGGGCGACGATCCCGACCCGCGGGTCGGCGGCGAACGCCTGCCGGACCGCGTCGGCGAACCCCGGCTCCAGGCGCACGTCCGGGTTCTGGGCGACCAGGATCTCTCCCTCCGCGATGCGGAGGGCCCGGTCGTAGCCGCCGGCGTACCCCAGGTTCTCGGGAAAGCGGACGATCCGGACCCGGTCGCCGAACTCCCGGGCGAGGACCAGGGTCGTGTCGTCCGTGGAGGCGTTGTCGTAGACCAGGACCTCCGTGCCGCTCCCCTGGGCGAGGGCGGACCGCACCGCGTCCGGGGCCAGTTCCCGGTGGTTCCAGGTGAGAATCACGAAGCTGACGACCGGGTCGCTCACCGGCGGCCTCCCTTCGGGGGATCCCCGCGCTGGATTCTGCCGGATCTCCGCCCCGGGGGGAACGCCCCTCACCGCTGCCGCAGCCCGAGCAGGGCGAGACCGTAGGGAGAGACCTCCCCCCGGCGGACCCGGTCCCGGAGCGGCTCGAGCCGACCCGCGAGCCCGGCCTCGAGCCGGTGCGCCTCGGCCTCCCGGCCCTCCTGCCGGAGCAGCCGGCCGAGGTCCCGGGCCGCCGGGACGAAACAGGGCTCGAGGTGAAGGGCCAGGCGCAGGTCGTCCTCTCCCCGGGCGGCGTCCGCCAGGTGCAGGGCCAGCCGGGCCCGGGCGCGCCGGGTGAACACGTCCCGGGGGGCCCGGGCGAGGGCGGCTCCCCACCCGGCGAGGGCCGCCTCGCACGTCGACCGTTCCGCCAGGAGGCCGCGGCAGGCCGCGTCCAGGAGGCGGGCCCGCTCCCGCCAGGGCCGGGGATCCGCGCTCGCCGCCCGGGCCGCCCGTTCCAGGCGGGCGAGGCCCAGGGCGAGCCGCCGGTCCGGGGGCCCGGAGGGGAGCCGCGCGGCGGCAAGCTGGAAGGACGTCCGCAGCGGGTCGAGCCGGGCGGCCAGGAGGGGCCTCCCGAGCCGGTCGAGACGCCACGCCGCCCAGGGAACGAGTTCCCCGGCCAGGAGGGCCGTCGTGATCCCGGCCGCCAGCAGCGTCGTCGCCACCGGTCCCGGGCGGACCCGCGGCCCCCCCGGGCGGGCCGCCCCGGCCAGTGCCCCCAGGAGGACCACGACCGCCAGGGCGACCGCCGGGCGGGCGCTGACCAGGTCGTCCACCAGGCCGTGGGCCCCGAAGACCGCGAGGGGTACGGCGCAGGCGAGAAGCCCCGGCCGGAGCTCCGTGCCGGCCCGGCGCAGCGCCCCCAGTCCCCGGGCGACCGCCACCGCGAGGGCGGCGAGCAGGACCAGGCCCCCGGGAATCCCGAGGAAGAGAAAGGCCCCCAGGAGGTCGGAATGGGGTCCGCGGAACACCCGTTCCCAGCGGGCGAACTCCCCCGGGCCCGGGAACGCGAACCGCGCCGCCGCCGGGCCGAACGCCCCGGGGCCCCAGCCCGCGAGGGGCCGGTCCGCGAGGGCCGCCAGGGAACCCCGCCAGATCTGGAGACGGGCCCAGGCGAAGGGGTCCCCCGCCCGGAACCGGAGCCACATTCCCACCGTCCCCGCCGCGCCGCCGGCCAGGAGCAGGACGCCGGCCCCGCGCCGGACCCGCGGCGAGCCGCCGGCGAACGCGAGGACCGCGAGCCCGGCGGCGAACCCGAGCAGGGTCGCCCGCGCCCCCCCGAGAAGCCCGAGGACGGCCAGGGTCCCGCCCCCCGCGGCCGGGAACCACCGGTGACGGCCCGTGCCCCCGGCGAGGGCCACAAGGGCGAGGCCCGCCGCGACGAGGAACGTCCCCAGGTGGCCCGGGTGCAGGAAGTCGGCGGCGGGCCGGCTCCCCGGCCGGGTGACGACCCGCTGGACGATCCAGAGGAGGGCCGGCGGAACCGCCGCCGCCCCGAGGAACGTGGCCGCGGTGCGCGGCCATTCCCGGTGCCGGGTGGCCAGGCGCCAGGACAGGAGACCCGCCAGGACGGCGGCGGCGAGGGACAGCCAGCCGTCCCGCGCCGGGGCCCGGACCGGCGCGACCGCCGCCGGGAGGGTGGCGGCGGCCAGGACCAGGGCCCCCAGGCCCGCGGGCAGCAGCGGCCATTCCCGCTCACCCCGGCGGGACGCGAGGGCCGCCAGCCCGGCCACCGCCAGGACCAGGACGCGTCCCATCCGGACGCCGGGCAGGGCGCCCCCCTCCCCCCAGCACGAGAGGATCAGCAGGAACGCCAGGGCGACCGCCTCCGGGGGAGCCCCCTGCCGGGGGGGGCGCAACCGGCGCAGGAGCGTCCAGGCCGCCAGGCCGGCGAGGAGGAGGAGCAGCAGGTCTCCCCGTCCCGGGCTGGGACGGCGGGAGGGCAACCGCCGCTCCCAGCCGGGCAGTCCCTCCTTCCCGTCGAACAGTCCGGCGGACCGGAACGCGGCTTCCGCGGCCTTCACGGCGGACCGGACCCCCGGGTCCGCCGGGTGGCGCAGGGCCGCGAGTTCCCACGCCCGCCAGGCGTCCGCCGGCCGTCCCTCGGCGGCCCGCAGGTCCCCGAGGTAGTGCCAGGGAGCCGGCGATTCCGGGTCGAGGGCGAGCAGGCGGGAGGCCAGGGCCTCCGCCCGGGCCCGCCCGCCCGGGTCCCCGCCCCGCACCGCCGGGAGCTGGAGCCGGGCGGCGCGGAGGGTCCGGGAGACGTCCCACGGGGCGGCGGAAGCCGCGGCGAAGGCCGCTCGGGGATTCCCGCCCGCCGCCTCGAGCCCCCGCTGGGCCACCGCCACCCCGAGCCAGCCGGCGGCCACCGGCAGGAGGGCGATCGCCGCCAGGAGGCGGGGAAGCCGCGCCTCCCCCCGGACGGAGGAGGGCCACAGGAGACCGGCCAGGGCGGCCGTCGGCACGGCGACACCGGGAAGGTACAGGGTGAAGTCGACCAGGTTGTGGACGACGAACGCGACGACCCCGGCCGCGATCCACCGGTCGCCTCCGACCAGGCCGGGGAGCTTCCGGGCCAGCGCCGCCGCCCCGAGCAGGAGGAGCGCCAGCGCGGGGATTCCTCCCTCCGCCAGGAGCTGGAGCCAGGAATCGTGGGCGTAGACGGTCTCCGCGTCCCCCGGACGCCGGTAGCGGGGATAGACCGCGCCGAACGCCCCCGGGCCGATCCCCGCCACCGGGCGCTCGGTCGCCGCCAGCACGGCGCCCCGCCAGTTCCCGGCCCGCAGGTGGAGGGGGTGGTCGGGCCGGGAGAGGTCGAGCAGGTTCCAGGGACGGACCGCCAGGAAGGCGGCCCCGGCCAGGAGCACGGCCAGGAGCAGCGTCACCTTCCACCGCCCGGACATTCCCCGGTAGCGCGGGGCCAGCAGGTACCCTCCCCCGGCGACCAGGGAAAGAAACCCCCCCATGGAGCCGGTGAGGAGCAGGCCAGTGGCGGCCAGGGCCAGTCCGGCGGCGGCCACCGGGCGCACCCACCCCGGCCCGTCCCGCCTTCCCGCCAGGAAGGCCGCCCCGGCGGCGAGGGCCAGCACCAGGGCCCCCGCCAGCGCCGCCGGGACCACGTGGGTCCCGAAGGGCCGCCCCTCCGCCAGCCGGTGGACCATCGCCTCCGGCAGTCCCGCCGCCCGGGCCGCGGCCGCCTGCCGGGCGAGCAGCCCCCCCTTCTGGAGGAGGGCGACGAGGCCGAGCCCGGCCCCGCCCGCCAGGAGGGCGGGGGGCAGTCGGCGCCGGGCCCGCCCCGCGGTGGCCGCCGCCAGGGGGAACGCGCCGGCGACGAGGGCGAAGCGGAGAAGCGTGTCGGCGGTGCGGCCCGGTGACACGGTGACCGCCAGGGAGTAGGCCGCCGCCCCGAGGGCCACCAGCAGGCCCGCCGCCGTCACCCCCCGCCCCGCCAGGGCGAGACCCGCCGCCAGGAGGATCGCTACCGCGGGACCCGACTCCGGGTGGACCACCGGGGGGAAGACGAGGGCGAGGGTCGCCGCCACCACGAGGCAGGCGGCGGCCAGGTCGTCCCGGCTCATCGCGCCGCCCCGCCGCTGTCCGCGGCTCGCAGCCGCGCGAGGCGCCGGAGCCGCGCCGCCAGGCGGTCCCGGGCCGCGCGGGAAGCGACGGCCGCGAAGATCGTGTCGTCCCCGGCCACGGTCCCCACGAGGCCGGGCAGCCCGAGGGCGTCCAGGGCCAGGGCGACGCCGGGCGCCTCTCCCGGCGGGGTGCCCAGGACGAGGAGGTGGTCCCCGGCCACGCGGACCTCCAGGAGCCCTTCCCGGACCCGCGCCTCGTGGGGATCGCCGGACGGGGGACCGGCCGGCGGCGCCACGTACCGGCCCCGCACGAGGGCGAGCCCGAGGGCGGCGATGTCCCGGGAGACGGTGGACTGGCTGACCCGGAAGCCCCGCTCGGCGAGGGCCCGGACCAGCTCCTGCTGGGTCCCGACGGGACGGGAGGCGACGATCTCCAGGAGGGCGCGGCGGCGGGCGCGGGTCTTCCTCATGGGGGGAGTGTATCCCGGACCAGCTCGGCGAGGGCCCGCTCCCACCGGCGCCGGCGCGCCCGCAACCGCCGCCTCCACGACGCGGCCCGCCGGGGAAGGTCCGGGTGGAGGGGATCCCCCGCCTCCCCGGGACGGCGGCGGGACGCCAGCGGGTCGCCCGGGAAGCCCGCCCGGCCGCGGCGGCGGCGCCCGGCGGCGACCGCCCGGTAGGCGTCCCGGAACGGTTCCCCGGCCAGGACGCGCCGGAACGCCTCGTCCGCCGCCAGCAGGTCGCCGCCCACCGCCGCGGCGCACCGGGACCGGTCGACCCGGAGGTGCGGCAGCGCCCGGGCAAGGGTCTCGAAGAGCTCGATCACCTCCTCGAGGCCGAGCAGCAGGGGACCCTTGGTCTCCTGCAGGTCCCGGTGGTAGCCGGAGGTCAGTCCCCTCCCGACCGCCATCGCCGCGGTGATCCTCCCCTCGTACCCGGCGGCCCGCGCCCGCACCAGCTCGAACAGGTCCGGGTTGCGCTTGCCGGGCATGATGCTGGAGCCGGTCGCCAGCTCCTCCGGCAGGACGAGGTGGCCGAACTCCGGTGCGGACCGCAGGACCACGTCCGCGGCCAGGACGGCGGCATCCCGCATCGCCGGCCAGAGGGACTGGAGCACGGCGGCCGCCAGCCGGCCGCGGGCGACCTGGACCGAGGTGACGACCGCCACCGGACCCCGGAAGCCGAGCCACCGGGCGACCTCTTCCCGGGGAAGCGGAAGGGGGGTTCCGTACCCCGCGGCGCTCCCCAGGGGACAGAGATCGACGATCCCGAGGACACCCCAGGGCGGTTCCAGGTCGTCCAGCAGGAGCTCCGCGAACCCGGCGGCCCACAGGGCCGGGGAGGAGGGCATCGCCGGACGGAGGTGGGTATAACCCGGCCAGGGGATGCCCCGGGTCTTCCGGGCGAACCGCAGCAGGGACCGGACGGTGGCGAGGATCGATTCCATGGCCGCCACCAGCCGGTCCCGGGCGTGGAGCCGCAGGTCCACGTCCACCTGGTCGTTCCGGGAGCGGCCGGCGTGGAGGCGCCGGCCGACCTCCCCGAGCCGCTCGGCCAGCAGCCGCTCCACCGCCGAGTGCACGTCCTCGTCCCCGGGGCCCACCGGGTCCCACCCCGCCTCCACGTCGCGAAGCAGGTCCCGGAGGCCTCCGAGGAGGCGGGCGGCGTCCTCCCGTCCCAGGATCCCCGCCCGGGCCAGGCCCCGGACGTGGGCCATCGACCCCAGGAGGTCCCACCGGGCCAGCCGCCGGTCCAGGTCCCGGTCCCGCCCCGCGGTCCAGCGGAACAGTTCCCTCCCGGGCCGTCCTCCCCACAGGGTCGTGCTCATCCCAGGACCTCCCGGGCGACCGCGAGGTAGAGGGCCGCCGCGGCATCGACCTCCCGGAGATCGATCCCCTCGTTCGGGGCGTGGGAAAGCCGCGAGTCGCCGGGGCCGAGCTTGACCGCGTCCACGTGGCGCAGGAACACCCAGTCGGACGTGGTCGGGGAACCGAAAGGACGGCACCCCGGCCGGGCCCGGGAAACCGCCTCCAGCAGCCGGGACCCGGGCGGGGTGGAGGCGGGGTGGAGGCGATCGGACAGGACACGGATCTCCCCGGCCGTCCGCCGGCGGAGGACCCGCACGACCTCGGCGTGGGGCACGGCCGGCGTGGTGCGGACGTCCAGCAGGACGCGGCAGTCGGGAGGAGCGACGTTCCGGCCGACGCCGGCATCGATCCGGGTCGGGGTGACCTTCGTCTCCCCCAGGAGCGGGTCCCGCGGGAATTCCGTCTCCACCAGCCGCGGGAGGTCCCGGGCGGCGGCCAGGATCGCGTTCTCCCCGGGCAGGGCCCGGGCCGCGTGCCCCTGGCGCCCGCCCCACCGGGCCTCCAGGACCAGGAGACCCCGCTGGGCGACGGCGGGCTCGAGGCCGGTCGGCTCCCCGACGATCGCGTGGTCGGGTGGACGGCCGAGGGCCGCGAGGGCGGCGGGCATGGTCGTGTCGCGGGTCTCCTCGCACCGGGTGGCGAGCACCACGAGGGTTCCCCGGGCCGGCCCGCCCCCGGCCGCCAGGCGACCGGCGGCCACCGCCATCGAGGCGACCGACGCCTTGGCGTCCACCGCTCCCCGCCCGAGGAGCCTTCCCTCCCGGACGACCGCGGCGTGGGGATCCACCGTCCAGCCTTCCCCCGGCGGAACCGTGTCCAGGTGGGAGGCGAACAGCAGCAGCGGGCCGGGGGCCGGGCCGGCCACCTCGAGGCGGACCCCCTCCGGCCCGGTCGCCACCGGGAGGCCGCGGGCCCGGGCCCACCCCGCCAGGAGGGCGGCGGCCTCCCGCTCCTCCCCCGACGGGCTGGGAACCCGCACCAGGGCCGCGAGGAGCTCGGCGCACTCACTCACGGGGCAGTTCCCCCGCGGCGTACTCGGCGGCCTCCCGGCGGCCGACGATCATCGTCCCGCACCCCCGCCCGGTGAAGAGTTCCTCGAGGAGGGCGTCGGGACGGGTCCCGTCCAGCAGGTGGGTGCGCCGGACGCCGCCCGATACCGCCCGCAGGCAGGCTTCCACCTTCGGGCGCATGCCGCCGGTGATCGTCCCGTCCTCCATCATCCGTTCCAGGTCTCCCGGGGTGGCGAACGGGACGAGGGTCGAGGGGTCGGCGGGGTCCCGCAGGATCCCGGGCGCCGTCGAGAGGAACAGCAGCTTCTCGGCCTCCATGGCGACGGCCAGCGCCTCCGCCACGGTGTCGGCGTTGACGTTCAGGGGGCGGCCCTCCCCGTCGATCCCCAGCGGCGCGATCACCGGCATCGCGCCCGCCTCGAGGAGGGTGCCCGGCAGGGAGGGGTCGCAGGACACCACGTCTCCCACCTCCCCGAAGTCGACCGTGGCTTCGCCGTCCCGGTCGTCCCGCACCCGGACCGGGGGGCGGCGGCGCAGGGCGAGGAGCGCCCCGTCGATCCCGGTCAGGCCGACCGCCCGGACACCGTGGCGGACTAGGCGGGCGACGAGGTCGATCCGCACGCTCCCCGCGGCCACCATCTTGGAGACCTCGAGGACCTCCGGGGGCGTCACCCGGCGGCCCGCCACGACCCGCGGCTCGATCCCGAGGCGGCGGGACCAGGCGGTGACCTGGGGCCCGCCCCCGTGGACGACGACGACGCGGATCGAGAGGGAGTCGAGCAGGGCGAGCTGCTCGGCCAGTCGTTCCGCCGCCCCCTCCCGGGCGAGGACCCCCCCGCCGACCTTGACGACGAACGTGCGGCCCCGGTAGCGCCGGCCGTAGAGGAGGGCGCCCCGGAGGGCCCGGATCGTCTCCGCGTTCACGGGAGGAGCTCCCGGAGGACGGCCCGCTGGACGTGGAGCCGGTTCTCGGCCTGGTCGATCACGGCGGACCGGGGGCCGTCGAGCACCTCGTCCGTGACCACCACGTTCCGCCGGACCGGCAGGCAGTGGAGGAGAAACCCGTCCCGGGTGGCGGCCATCCGGGCGCCGTCGATCCGCCGGTCCCGGAACGGCTCCCGCGTCCGCCCCTCTCCCTCCGGGTCCCCGAAGTGACGGAGGCTGCCCCAGCTCTTCGCGTAGACGGCATCGGCCCCGGCGAGCGCCGCGTCCAGGTCGTCCGTCACGTCCACCCCCGCCCCGTTCCGGGCGGCGACCCGGTGGATCGCCTCCATGTCGTCGTCGTGGAGATCGAACCCGGGAGGCCGGGCGATCGTCACGTCGACGCCGAGCCGCACGGCGTTGATCGCGGCGCTGACGGGGACGGCGGTGGGGAGGGGCCGGGGGTGCCAGCACCAGGCGAGCACGAGCCGGCGGCCGCGGGGGCGGGGCCCGAGCCGCTGCCGCAGGGTCAGCGCGTCCGCGAGGCCCTGGCAGGGATGCCGCCGGGCCGACTCCATGTTGATCACCGGCACCCCCGCGTGCTCCGCGAACCCGCGCACCACCCCGTCCGCCATCGCTTCCGCGAGGTCGGACCCGGACGGGAAGGCCCGCACCCCGAGCACGTCCGCGTACCGCCCCAGGACCGCCGCCGCCTCGGCCACGTGCTCGGCCGCCTCCCCGTCCATCACCACGCCGCGGCGGTGCTCGATCCCCCAGCTCCCCTTCCCCGGCTCGAGGACGATGGTGTGCCCCCCGTGGAGGAGCATCGCCGCCTCGAAGGAGGCCCGGGTACGGAGGGACGGCGCGAAGAAGACCGCGGCCATCGTCCTGCCGTGCAGGGCCTCGTCCGGCTCGCGCCGGTGGCGCAGCTCCTCGGCCCGGTCCAGCAGGGCGAGGATCTCCTCGTCGGGCCAGTCGTCGGTGGCGAGCAGGTGGCGCGGGTGGCGGGTGCGAGGCATCGGGTGGTTCCTCCGGGGGAAAGGGGTTCTTCAGCAGGGAGCGAACCCGGGGTGCTCGAGCCCCAGGGTCTCCGGCAGGCCCAGGGCGAGGTTCATCGCCTGGACCGCCTGCCCGGCCGCTCCCTTGACCAGGTTGTCGATCGCCACGTCGACCACGATCTCCCGGCCCCCGTCGAGGGCGGTGGCGTGGAGGTGGGCGTGGTTCGTTCCGACCACCGCCGGCAGCTCGGGGGGGCCGTCGGTCACGTGGACGAAGGGACGGCCGGCCCACCGTTCCCGGAGGAACTCCCGGGGCCGGGCAAGGGGCCGGGCGAGCCGCGCGTGGACCGTCGCGTGGATCCCCCGGACGAGGGGCGCCGCGTGGACCAGCAGCCGGACGTCCCGGGGCCCGCCCCGGGCGGCGATCTCCGCCCCGATCTCCAGCCGGTGGCGGTGCCCTTCCCGGGCGTAACCCGTGAACCCGTGGGCCCGCAGGGGGTGGTGGGTCGTCCGGCGCGGCGCCGCCCCGGCTCCCGTGGACCCGGTCACCGCGAAGGCGACCGGGGGATGTTCCAGGAAGCCTCCCTCCGCCAGGGGGACGAGGGCCAGCAGCACGGCGGTCGCGAAGCACCCCGGCACGGCCAGCCGCCGCCGCCCCGCCAGCTCCCGTCCCCGCACGTCCGCGAGGGCGTAGGTGAACTCCCGCAGGAGCCCGGGAGCCCGGTGTTCCCCGTAGGCGAGGGCGAACGCCCCGGGATCGTCCAGCCGGAAGTCGGCGGCCAGGTCGACGACCAGGGCGGGGCTCTCCCCGAACCACCGGGGCACGATCTCCTGGGACCTCCCGTGGGGCAGGGCGAGGAACACCACGTCCGCCCCGCGGGCCGCCCCGGGACCCGGCTCCTCGAAGCGTCCCCCCGCCACGTTCCGGAACGGCAGGTGGACGTCGGACCAGGGCCGGCCGGCGTGGCTGGCCGAGAACGCGCGGAGCGACGCCACCGCCGGGTGCCCCGCGAGCAGTCGCAGCAGCTCGCCGCCGGCGAACCCGGCGGCCCCGAGGACCGAGACCCGGAGGTCAGCCATCGAGGGCCTCCCGCACGGCGGCGACCAGTTCCCCCGGCTGCCGGCGGGCGTTCCACGCGGGAACTCCCAGGCGGGCCCGGATGGCATCCCGGCCCACGGCGTTGTCCGTCGCCGGCCCGGTGACGACCGTCGGACGCAGGCCCCAGGCCTCCCGGAGGAGCCGGTCGGCCCCCCAGGCCGCGACCGGGTCCGGGGCGCAGGTGACGAGCGCCCGGACCAGGGCGCGGATGTCCGGCGCCCCGAGGATCGTGCCGACCCCGTAGGCCCCGAGCAGCCCGTCCCCGAGCTCGGCCACGATCACGTCCGGGCGGGCCTCCCGGTCCAGGTGGGTGAGGACCGCCCGGGCCGCGGGCAGGGCCGCCCGGTCGTCGGTGGAAACCACCCCCGCGTCGTCGAAGGTGAGGGCCATCACCGCCCCGGCGTCGAGCATCGCCAGGGCGTCGCGGCGGAGGGCGACCCCGGTCAGCTTGGCGGCGGCCACCCGGAACCCGGCGGCGGTCAGCCCGTGGACCAGTTCGCCGGCGGCGACTGTCTTCCCCGAGTCCATGCTGGTCCCGGCGACCAGGACCAGGGGGGCCCGGCAGTGCAGGTCCGACGGGGCGGCCGGGGCCCCGTCCGCGACCCGGGCCGGGCGGCCGACCCGGTCTCCGAGGGGGGGAAACGAGAGGACGGCGCCGAGGACCTCCGCCTCGAAGGGGGGGCCGAGGTCCGGGCTGATGGCGGTGCACCGGCCGAGGACGCCGCCGAGGTTCAGGACGTTGACCCGGTCGCCCACGGCGAGCCGGGAGGGAACCTCCCCGGCGTAGCCGCGGAGGGCCTGCCGGTTCCCGAGGACCCCCGCGACCAGGTGCCCCGCCCGGAGGGGGACCATCCGGCCCGACGGATCCTCGAGCACGTTGTAGACCGACTTGTCGTTGAGGATCCGCGCCGCGATCACGTAGCCCGGCCGGGAGACGATCTCCTCCGCGACGATCACGTCCCGGTCGATCCCGGCATGGCGGGCGGCGGAGGCCACCCGGTCCAGCCGGAGGCGGCGCGTCCCTCCGGTCACCGGGCCCTCCGGGCCGCCAGCAGGGCGGGCAGGGCGGACAGCCGGGTGAACGCCTCGGCGTCGGCCCCGGTCCAGAGTTCGTGCCGTTCCCCGTAGACCGCCGCCGAGGGATCGAACAGGGAGTACGGGCTGCGGGCCCCGGTCACCTGGAAGCGTTCCTCGGCGACCCGGACCCGGGTCTCCCCCTCGACATGACGCTGGGAAGAGCGGACCAGCGAGGCGATGTCCTCCATCACCGGGTCGAAGGCCTGTCCCTCGTGCAGCCGCCGGCCCCAGAACCGGGCCAGGTGGTCCTTCCAGAACGCCTGCCACGGGGACAGGACCAGCTTCTCGAGCTCCCGGTGCGCGTGCACGAGGACGATCGCCGCGGGGGCGGCGAAGCCGATCCGGCCCCGGATCCCGAGCACGGTCTCCCCGACGTGGATCCCCCGGCCGACCCGGTAGGGGGCCAGCCGGGCGTCCAGCGCCTCCACCAGGTCCGGCCCCTCGAGGGGCTCCCCGTCCAGGGAGACCGGGAGACCCTCCTTCCACCCGATGACGAGATCCGCGGGCGGGGGCACGGGAGCCTCCTCGCCCCAGGCGTCCGGGGGAGGCGGGGTCCAGGGGTCGTGGGTCCAGTCCCCCCCGATCGTGGTTCCCCACAGGCCCCGGTTCACCGAGTAGCGGTCGGCGTCGGGGGGCGGCTCGAAGCCGGCGCGCCGGAGGTCGGCGCGGGCCTGCTCGCGGGTGAGGCCCGCCTCCCGCACCGGGGCGAGCACCGGGAGGTCGGTGAGCACCCGGAAGGCCACGTCGAACCGGACCTGGTCGTTGCCCGCCCCGGTCGACCCGTGGGCGATCGCGTCCGCCCCGGTCTCCCGGGCGACCCGGGCGACCTCGATCGCCTGCTGGGTCCGTTCCGCCGCCACCGACAGGGGGTAGACCTCGCCGCGGAGCACGTTCCCCCGCACCAGGACCGAGATCCAGCGCTCCCAGGTGGCCTGCCGGGCGTCGATCTCCACGTGCCGGGCGGCGCCGAGTTCCCGGGCCCGGGCGGCGATCCGGTCCAGCTCCCCGCGGCCCCGGCCGCCGGTGTCCACCGTCACCGTGACGACTTCGGCTCCCTGCCGCCCCGCGAGGTGCGCGACGCACCACGAGGTGTCCAGTCCTCCCGAGTAGGCCAGCACGACGCGCATGGCGGGTCCCTCCGGTTCGTGCATGTATTCTGCAATATGCATAAGTATGCACGTACCGGAAAGCCCGTGTCAAGCCCGGACGTGAAACGCCGGTCCCCGGGGGGACCGGCGGCACTCCGCTCGGGTCGTCTTCCGCCTCAGGAACCGGTTTCCGGGCTCGCGGAGAACTGGCCGTCCTGGAGAACGATGTCGTTGTCGAACCGGTCCCGGGTTTCCCGCGTCACGTCCGCGGGTCCGTCGGCCCCGTCCCGCCCGTAGCTCTCGAGGGTGTAGTGGCCGCCGGCCGCCGAGTAGACGATGTCGTTGTCCCACCCGTCCCTGGTCTCCACCGTGTTGTAGACGTTCTCCCGGAGGACCTCCGCCAGCTCGTCGGCGGAGATCCCGTTGGAGGGGAGATGGTTGTTGTCGGTGTTGTAGGCCTCCACGGCGGTCGCCAGGTTGCGCATCGTCGCCATCGTCTTCCGCTGGCGGGACCGGTCGAGGGCGCTCTGCAGGTTGACCACGGCGATCGCGGAGAGGATCCCCACGATGGCGACGCTGATCAGCAGCTCGACCAGGGTGAAACCCCGCTCCCCCGGTCCCGGTTGCCGCCGCTGCCGCTCGTCCCCGCGCATGCCGTCACCCCCGGGAAACGGCGGCGGGGCAGGGCCCCCGGCCCCGCCCCGCGCCGCCAGGTCCTCGGCTACTGCTGCTGGCCCTCGGGCCACTGGACGAAGGCGCCGTCGATGAAGATGATGTCGTCGTCGAACGACGTGGTCTTCCCGCCGGTGGCCGTCGTCTCGGTCCCGTCCTTGCCGTAGGAGCGGATCGTGTAGTCGTCCCCGTCCGAGCCGTACTTCAGGTTGTTGCTCCAGCCATCCTGGTCCGGGCACTTCTTGATGTAGATCGGCTCCAGGTGCTGGTCCAGGTTCCCGTCGATGTCGACCAGCGAGCCGACATCCCCCTCGTCGGGATACTGGTTGTTGTCCACCGAGTAGGACTCGACCGCGGTCCCGATGCTCCGCATGTCGGCCATCGTCCTCTTCTGGCGGGACCGGTCGATGGCGTTCAGCAGGTTCGGGATCGCGATCGCGGCGATGATCCCGATGATCGCCACCACGATCAGCAGCTCGATCAGGGTGAATCCTTCTTCCTTCCGTCGCATCACTCGCATTTGCCGTCACCTCCTTGGAGTGCGCCCTCCATGAGAGCAATCTCTGTGCCAGGTCTGCCGGCGTCAAGAGGAAACAGGAAGTCCCTGATTCCCCGGAGGTTGGCGGTGACCCGGGCACCGGGGGCCCGGCCGGCCCGTGTCCGGGTGACACGGCGTGACGCCCGGGGTGACACCCAGTGTCAACCGGACCCCCTCGCCGGGGCCGGGGAACCGGCCGTCAGCCCGTACTTCTTCGCGAAGTACCGGAACGAGCGGAACGACATCCCGAGCCGTTCGGCGGCCCGGGTCTGGACCCCGCCGCACGCCCGGAGGGCAGCCTCCATGTACCGGCGGCGCTCCGCCTCCAGGTGGCGCTCCAGGTCGAACCCTCCCGGGGGGACCTCCGGGGCCCTCCCGCTCCCCGCCAGGATCTCGGGCGGCAGGGTCTCCGGGACCAGGGCGTCGCCCGGGGCCAGGGCCACGGCGCGTTCGACCACGTTCTCCAGCTCCCGCACGTTTCCCGGCCAGTCGTGCCGCGCCAGGGCCTCGAGGAAGGCCGGGTCGATCCGCTCGACCCGGCGTCCCATCCGCTCCGCGTGGCGCCGCAGGAAGTGCCGGACGAACTCCGGCAGGTCCTCCGGGCGCGCCCGGAGGGGCGGCACGTCGATGCGGATCACGTGGATCCGGTAGTAGAGGTCCTCCCGGAAGCGGCCCTCCCGCACCAGCCCGGGCAGGTCCCGGTGGGTCGCGGCGATCACCCGCACGTCCACCGGGATCTCCTCGTTCCCCCCGACCCGCCGCACCTTCCGCTCCTGCAGGACCCGGAGCAGCTTCGCCTGCATCCCGGGGGGCATGTCCCCGATCTCGTCGAGGAACAGCGTCCCCCCCCGGGCAGCCTCGAGGAGCCCCTGGCGCGCCCGGTCGGCCCCGGTGAACGCCCCCCGCACGTGGCCGAACAGCTCGGACTCCAGGAGCTCGGAGGGGATCGCCGCGCAGTTGATCCCGACGAAGGGGGCGTCCCGGCGGGGGCTCGCGGCGTGGATCGCCCGGGCGATCACTTCCTTGCCGGTCCCCGATTCTCCCGCGACCAGTACCGTGGAATCCGTCGGGGCGATGCGGGCCACCATCTCGCGGACCCGGGCGATCGCCTGGCTGTGCCCGAGGATCTCCCGCTCCGCCGCCAGCCGGGCCCACAGGCGGCGGTTCTCGTCCCGCAGCTCCCGGTGCCGGAGGGCGCGGCGCACGTGCAGCCGCATCTCCTCGATGTTGAACGGCTTCTCCAGGTAGTTCACGGCGCCGTGCCGCATCGCCTCGATCGCCGTCTCCTTCGAGCCGTAGGCGGTGATGACGATCGACGGCAGGTCCGGGGCGACCCGCCGGACCCGCCGCAGCAGCTCCACCCCGTCGATCCCCGGCATCGCCAGGTCCGTCAGGAGAAGGTCGTACCCCTGCTCTCCCACGACGGATAGCGCCTCCTCCCCGGACCCCGCGGTGTCCACCCGGTGGCCGTCCGCGGCGAGGGCCGCCCGCAGCATCTCCCGGATCCCCGGTTCGTCGTCCACCACCAGGATCAGCGCCATGGCAGGACCTCCCCGGCCCCGGGAACCGCGGCCGGGCTCCGGCACGGGAGGATGACCCGGATCTCCGTACCCCGCCCTTCCCGGCTGCTGACCTCGACCCGTCCCCCGTGCTGCTGGACGATCCGGTAGACGATCGCCGCCCCGAGCCCGGCCCCGTCCCGGAAACGCCCCTCGAACGGCTGGAAGAACCGGCGCGCGGTCTCCTCGTCCATCCCGTGCCCCTCGTCGCGGAAGGCGACGAGGACCCGGTCGGCCCCGTGGCCCTCGACCCGGATCTCCAGCTTCCCCCCGCCCGGCATCGCCCGCAGGGCGTTGCTCGCCAGGTTCCAGAAGATCTGCCGGACCCGGTCCGGGTCCGCCCAGGCCGTCGTCGGCCCCGGCCCGACCACCACCTCGACCCGGTGCGCTGGCCCCATCTCCGGGCTCTTCCGCAGCAGCCGGGCGAGTTCCTCCATCAGGAGGCCCAGGTCCACCTCCCGGGGCCGGAACGACCCGGGCCGGGCGAAGGCCAGGAAGTCCCGGATGATCCGGTTCAGCCGCTCCGTTTCCCGGACGATCAGCGTCGCCAGCTCGCCGCCCGCCCCCTGTTCCCGGAGGACCTGGACCGACCCGCTGATCGCCGCCAGGGGGTTCCGGAGCTCGTGGGCGATCCCGGCCGCCATCTCCCCGAGGGCGGCCATCCGCTCCCGGGTCCGCACCTGTTCCTCGAGGGACGCGATCTCGGTCAGGTCCTGGAACACGAGGAGCCAGCCGATCTCCCGGCCGTCCCCGTCGACCAGCGGCGCCACCGAGAACCCGAGGACCAGCCGCTCCCCGTCCGCGGTCCGCGTCCATTCCCGCTCGAACCGGGTCCGGCGGCCCGCCCGTGCCTGGGCGCCGGCGGCCGCCAGGAACCCGGCCGGCAGTCCGAGCAGTTCCTCGACGGGCCGGCCGACGACCTCCCCGGCCGGCAGCCCCAGGATCTCGCTCCCGGCCCGGTTGACGAACGTGGCCCGGCCCTCCGGCGTGGCGGTCACGATGCCGGTCCCGATCGACTGGACGATCTGCTGCTGCAGCGCCCGCAGGGAAGCGAGGTCGCGCCGGTGGTCCGCCAGCTCCCGGTCCGCCTCCTGCAGCCGCTCGGCGAAGACCCCGCCGAGCACCGCCAGCAGCAGGAACCCGAGCAGGTGGGACACCGCGGCGTACACCACCCGCCCGGGAGGCAGTTCTTCCGGGGAAAGGCGCAGGGACCCCGCCCCCAGGATCAGCAGCCAGGACACGCCGGCGCCCGCGGCGACCAGCACCCCGCCCCGCATCCCGAGCAGCGCCGCCCCGACCATGACCGGCAGGGCGAAGAGGAACGAGAGCGGCGACAGGGCGCCCCCGGTCGCCAGGACGAACCCCGCGACGAGGAGGACGTCCCCCCCGATCTGGAGCCCGGCGAACCAGCGCCGGTCCCCGGCCCACCGGTCGAGCAGGGCGTAGACGAGAATCGCCGCGAAGACCCCCGCGGCCAGGAAGTAGAGGCTGCGCAGGGGCTGCTCGGGGACGAACCAGAGCTCGATGGCGAAGGCCGACAGGAGGAGCGTGCTGGCCGCGATCGCCCGGGCCGTGTTCAGCCGCCTCAGGTACCTGCGGGTGGCATGCATCCGCTCCCCGTCGGCCGTCCCTCCGTCAGCCGATCTTCCCGATCAGCGAGAACATCGGCATGTACATCGAGACGACGATGCCTCCGATCACCGTCCCAAGGATGACGATCATCACCGGTTCCAGCAAGGAGAGGAGGTTCTGGGTCGCCTCGTCCACCTCGTCCTCGTAGAAGTCGGCGATCTTGGAGAGCATCGTGTCCAGGGCGCCGGTCTGCTCGCCCACCTCGATCATCTGGACCACCATGCTCGGGAAGACGCCGCTCTCCTGGAGGGGCTGGGCGATCGTCTTTCCCTCCTCGACCGCCGCGCGCACCTTCATGATCGCGTCCTCGACGATCGCGTTCCCGGCGGTGCGGGCGGTGATCTCCAGGCCGTCGAGGATCGCCACGCCCGAGCTGGTCAGGGTGCCGAGGGTGCGGCAGAAGCGGGCCACGGCGATCTTCCGCAGCAGCATGCCCAGGACCGGGATCCGGAGCATCATCCCGTCCAGCACCCGCCGGCCCCGTTCCGTCTTCCGGTACTGGCGGACCCCGAAGATCGCGCCGCCGATGGAGAACAGGATCAGCCACCACCACCGCCGCAGGAAGTTCGACAGGGCGATCGTCATGCGCGTCGGCAGGGGCAGCTCCGCCCCCAGGCCGCTGAACAGGTCGGCGAAGACCGGGATGACAAAGGTCAGGATCACCCAGACAACCACGGCGGCGATCACCAGTACCGACACCGGGTAGACGAGGGCCCCCTTCACCGCGGCCTTCAGCTTGACGATCTTCTCGATGTAGGTCGACAGGCGCTGCAGGATCGTGTCGAGGATGCCGCCCGTTTCCCCCGCGGCGACCATGTTGCAGAACAGGTCGTCGAACACCTTCGGGTGCTTCCGCATCGCGTCGGCCAGGGTGGCCCCCGCCTCGACGTCCTGCCGGATCTCGTTGAGGATGTTCTGGAACACCCTGTTCGGCTGCTGCTGGGCGAGGATCTCGAGGCACTGGACCAGCGGCAGGCCCGCGTCGATCATCACGGAAAACTGCCGCGTGAAGATCGCGATGTCCTTCTGCTTGACCCCCTTCCGCAGGCGGGGCAGCGCGATCTCCCGGCCCTTCTCCTTGACGGTCGGGCCGATGATCCCCTGGCGTCGCAGCGCCGCGAGGGCCTCGTCGCGGTTGGCCGCCTCGAGCACGCCCTCCCGGGCTTCCCCGTTCCGGGTTCTCCCCTTCCAGGTGTATGCCGGCATCGTCCTCTCCTCCCGGGATCACCGGCGCCGCGGCACCGTACCGGGCATCCCGCCGCCCAGAGCCCCCGCCCCCCGGTTGATCATCTCCTTTTGTTTTTCCGGGTTGTGGGACACCGAGAGGGCCGTCTGGAGGGTGATCTGCCGGCGGAAGTAGAGCGTCGCGAGGGACTGGTTGAAGGTCTGCATCCCGTGCTTCGCCTGGCCCGTCTGCATCATCGAGTAGATCTGGTGAATCTTGTCCTCGCGGATCAGGTTCCGGATCGCCGAGTTCGGCACCAGGATCTCGAGGGCCAGGACCCGCCCCTTGCCGTTCGCCCGGGGCAGCAGCGACTGGCAGATGATCCCCTCGAGGATCAGGGAGAGCTGGGCCCGCACCTGGGGCTGCTGGTTCGACGGGAAGACGTCGATGATCCGGTTGATCGTCTGGGCCGCGGAGTTCGTGTGCAGGGTGGCGAAGGTCAGGTGGCCGGTCTCCGCCACCTGGAGAGCGCACTCGATCGTCTCGAGGTCCCGCATCTCCCCGATCAGGACCACGTCGGGGTCCTGCCGGAGGACCGAGCGCAGGGCGTTGGGAAACGACTTCGTGTCCGACCCGAGCTCCCGCTGGTTGACGATGCACCGCTTGTGGGAGTGCAGGTACTCGATCGGGTCCTCGATCGTGACGATGTGGGCCTGGCGCTCCCGGTTGATCTTGTCCAGCATCGCCGCCAGGGTCGTGCTCTTTCCGGACCCGGTGGGACCGGTCACCAGGACGAGCCCCCGCGGCTTCTCGGCCAGGCGCGCGACCACCTCCGGCAGGCCCAGGTCCTGGAACGACCGGATCTCCCAGGGGATCGTGCGGAAGGCGGCCGCCACGGCGCCCCGCTGGTTGAAGACGTTGGCGCGGAAACGGGCCAGGCCCTTGATCCCGAACGAGAAGTCCAGCTCCAGGTTCTCCTCGAAGCGGTGCTTCTGCTGGTCGGTCAGCACCGAGTAGACGAGGGCCTTGGTCTCCGCCGCGGTCAGGGGCGGCATCTGGAGCGGGACGAGCTGCCCGTCGATGCGGATCTGCGGCGGGGAGTTCGTCGTCACGTGGAGGTCGGAGGCCCCCTGCTCCACCATCGTCTTCAGCAGCTGCTGCAGCGTCACCGCCATCGCACGCCCCTTCCCCGGCTCCGCCACCCGGGCATCAGAACACCGTCTCCCGCACGACCTCGTCGATGGTCGTGATCCCCTGCCGGATCTTCTCCAGGCCCGACATCCGCAGGGTGAGCATCCCCTCCTCGACCGCGCGGCGCTTCAGCTCCAGGGCGGAGCAGCCGGTGAGGATCATCTCGCGGATCTCCTCGGTGATCTCCAGGACCTCGAAGAGTCCCACCCGGCCCTTGTACCCGGAGTTGTTGCAGGTGGGACAACCGCGCCCCTTGTAGATCTTGACCGTCTCCGCCTCCTCCGGGTCGAACCCGATGTCGACCAGCGCCCGCGGCGGCACGTGGATCTCCTCCCGGCAGTCCCGGCAGATCCGGCGGACCAGGCGCTGGGCGCAGATCAGGTTGACCGACGTGGCAACGAGGAACGGCTCGATCCCCATGTTCATCAGCCGGCTGATCGTGCTCGGCGCATCGTTGGTGTGGAGGGTCGAGAGGACCAGGTGGCCGGTGAGCGCCGCCTTGACCGCGATCTCGGCCGTCTCGAAGTCCCGGATCTCGCCGATGAGGATGATGTTCGGGTCCTGCCGCAGGAACGCGCGCAGCGCCTCGGCGAAGGTCAGGCCGATCGCCTCCTTGGTCTGGACCTGGTTGATGCCGTGGAGGTTGAACTCGACGGGATCCTCCGCCGTCATGATGTTCGTCTCGGGCGTGTTCACCCGGCTGATCGCCGAGTAGAGGGTGTTCGTCTTGCCCGAGCCGGTGGGCCCCGTGACGAGCACCATGCCCCAGGGCTTGAGGATCGCCCGCTCGAACTTCTCGAGGGACTCGGGTTCGAAGCCGAGCTTCGTCAGGTCGAGGGCGAGGTTTTCCTTGTCGAGCAGCCGGAGGACGACCTTCTCGCCGAAGAGGGTGGGCACGGTCGAGACGCGGAAGTCCATCTCGCGGGGACGTCCGTCGATCCGCATCTTGATCTTGATCCGGCCGTCCTGGGGCAGGCGCCGCTCGGCGATGTCGAGCTTCGACATGATCTTCAGGCGGCTGATGATCGCGTCGCGCAGCTTGAGCGGCGGATGCATGTACTCGTACAGCACGCCGTCGATGCGGAGCCGCACGCGGAAGTCCTTCTCGTAGGCCTCGATGTGGATGTCCGACGCCCCCTTGTTGATCGCGTCGAGGAGGATCCGGTTGACGATCCGCACCACGGGGGCATCGGCGGAGAGCTGTTCCAGGCTCGAGGCGTCGATCTCCTCCTCGTCGGCCAGGACCTCGACGTCCTCGTCCTCCGGGGCGTTCTCCCACTCGGGCGGCAGGAAGTCGCCTGTGCCCTCCTGGCCCTGGAAGAGATCGATCTCGCCCCCGTACCGGTGGTCGATCGCCTCCCGGATGGCGAACTCCGAGGCGAGCACCGGCTCCACCTCGCAGCCCGTGCGGAACCGGATGTCATCGAGGGCGACGACGTTGGTCGGGTCCGCCATCGCCAGGGTGAGGATGTTCGCCGTCTTGTGCACCGGGAAGACCAGGTAGCGCTTGGCGATCTTTTCCGGGATCAGGTCGAGGAGGCCGGAATCGACGTGCTCGTACAGGGACCGCAGGTCGATGGCGGGAATCCCGTACTGCTCGGAGAGCAGGTGGACCAGGTCCTCCTCGCTGACCGCGCCGGACTGCACGAGGTGGTAGCCGATCTTCCCCCCCTCGTTCTTCTGCCGGTCGAGGGCCTCCCTGAGGGCCTCCTTGGTGACGAGCCCTTCCTCGAGCAGGAGTTCCCCGATGCGGTCGCTCATGCCTCTCTCCCCGGGCCTCCCCCGGCCCGGTCCGCAGGGGGGACGGGCCTCTTCCCGGGCGCACGGCGGGCCGGGGGACCTCGTGGTCCAACTTGGTGACCGGGCGGGGCCGGGTCAAGGGGCGGGATCCCGCCGGTTCCCGGGATCAGGAAGCGGCGGCACGTTCCGCGAGGAACCGCTCCATGAAGCGGGTGGAAAGGCGCGCGTGGCGAAAGTCCGGCGAGCGGAGAACCTCCGCCAGCAGCGGGAGGTTCGTGCGGATCCCCTCGATGACGAACGAATCGACGGCCCGCTGGAGGCGCGAGAGGGCCTCCTCCCGGTTCTTCCCGCGGGCGATCAGCTTGGCGATCATCGAGTCGTAGTACGGAAGCACCTGGTAGCCGGCGTAGGCGGCGGTGTCCACGCGGATGCCGGGCCCCCCGGGTGGGTGAAACGCGGTGATCAGGCCGGGACTGGGAGCGAACGTCCAGGGGTCCTCGGCGGTCACCCGGGCCTCGATCGACCAGCCCTGGATCCGCAGGTCCTCCTGCCGGAAGCGCAGCGGCTCCCCCGCCGCCACGCGGACCTGCTCCTTGATTAGGTCGATCCCGGCGATGTTCTCCGTCACCGGGTGCTCGACCTGGATCCTGGTGTTCATCTCCATGAAGTAGAACGACCCGTCCTCGTCGAGCAGGAACTCGACCGTGCCCGCGTTCCGGTACCCCACCGCCCGGGCGGCCTCGAGGGCCGCCGCCCCCATCCGCTCCCGGAGGCGGGTGTCGAGGGCCGCGGACGGCGCCTCCTCGATCAGCTTCTGGTGCCGCCGCTGGATCGAACATTCCCGCTCGAAGAGGTGCACGACGTTCCCGTGGTGGTCCCCCAGGACCTGGAACTCCACGTGACGGGGGTTGACGAGGTACTTCTCGAGGTAGATCTCGGGGCTGCCGAACGCCGCCGCCGCCTCGGTCCGGGCCGCCTCGATCGCCGCCGCCAGTTCCTCCTCCCCGTGCACGACCCGCATCCCGCGCCCGCCCCCGCCCGCCGAGGCCTTGACGATCACCGGGTAGCCGATCCGCGCCGCGACCTCCCGGGCCTCCTCCGGTGACTCGATCGTGCCCTCGCTCCCGGGAACCACCGGCACGCCCGCCTCGATCATCGTCCGGCGGGCCTCCGCCTTGTCTCCCATCCGCCGGATGGTCTCCGCCGTCGGCCCGATGAACGTGATGCCGCACTCGGCGCAGATCTCGGCGAAGTGGGCGTTCTCCGCGAGGAACCCGTAGCCCGGGTGAATCGCGTCGGCTCCCGTGATTTCCGCGGCGGAAATGATCGCGGTCACGTTGAGGTACGACTCGGTGCTGTGAGCGGGGCCGATGCACACCTCCTCGTCCGCGAAGCGGACGTGGAGCGAATCCCGGTCCACGTCCGAGTGGACGGCGACGGTCGGGATCCCGAGTTCCTTGCACGCCCAGATGATCCGCAGGGCGATTTCGCCGCGGTTGGCAACCAGGATCTTCCGGAACATCGCGCGGCTCCCCCGCTCAGTCGGGCCGGATGCGGAACAGGACCTCGCCGTATTCCACCGGCTGGGCGTTCTCCGGCAGGATCTCGACGATCGTTCCCGCCACCTCCGACTCGATCTCGTTCATCAGCTTCATCGCCTCGATGATGCAGAGCACCTGCCCCGCCGAGACGTGCTGGCCCACCTCGACGAAGGGAGGGGCGCCGGGACTGGGAGCCCGGTAGAACGTGCCGACGATCGGCGACTTCTGCTCGTAGAGCCCCGCGCCGGGATCGCTTCCTCCGCCTTCCTCCCCCGACGGCGTCGCCACCGCCCCCGGGGCCGGGGACGCCGGCGCGGGGGGGGCGGCCGGCAGCACCGGCGCCGGGGCGGGCGCCACCGGCTGGGGAGAACGGCGGGTCACCCGCAGGCGGAACCCCTCGGTCTCCAGCTCGAACTCGTCGATGTCGGCCCGCGCGACGAAACGGACGAGGTCCTTGATCTGCTTCGAATCCACGGCTGTCCTCCCCGCGCCCGGGGCGCGGGCGCGTGCAACCGGGGATCCTACCACGACCGCGAGTGCCCCGGGGGTCCGAGCGCTTCCGCCAGCCTTCCGGCCGCCACCCGGGCGGCGAAGCGGACCCTCCCCTGCCAGGTGCCCGGGTCGGCCAGGACGCCGAGGAACAGCTCCCGGCCGGGAACCCGCCGGCAGACGAGCACCCCCCCCGCACCCGTGATCGACCACTCCAGCCCCGGGCCGAGCCGCGCCGCCACCGCCACGCGGCCCATCCCCGCGAAGCACCCCGCCACCTCCGCGGCCAGGACGCCGGGTTCGGGGGCGGGGCCGAAGGCCCGGGCCGCCACGACCAGGCCCTCGGTGTCGAGCAGCACGGCGAGACGCGCCCCCGGAAGGGCGCGTCCCAGGTCCGCGAGCACGTCCGCCAGGGAAGCGCCGTTCCCCGGCGAGGCGGCCGTCATTGCTGTTCGCACTCCGTGCGGGTGTAGATCGGCAGCCGCGCCCGCGTGACGGCCTTCTCCCCGGAGGCGTCCCGACCGCGGAAGGTGATCACCACGTCTCCCACCTCGCCGCCGTGGAAGTAGACCGGGATGTCCGGCGCCTCGACGGTCGTGATGTCGACGCTCGCGGTCCCCCCGGCCGGAACCGTGATCTGGACCCCTTCCTCCCGCCGGGGCGGGGGAGTCCCGATCTTCATGTCGTACCGGATCTCCATCGTGGTGAACGTGACGTCGTTGAACGCCGAGTTCGCCTGCCCCCGCATGCGGGAGGTGAAGTTGGCGGTGTTGATGGTGTCGTAGAAGACCTGGTCCTTCGTCCCGTCCCCGTCCACGTCGACCAGCTTTCCATCCACGTCCACGCACGCGGCCACCGGGTCGAAGCTGTCGACGTTGACCAGGTTCTCCGACTGGTCAGGGTCATCCGTCGCGCTGTTGCAGCCGGCCAGCAGGACCGTGGCGAGCCCCGCCACGGCGAGGACCAGGAACAGGCGGGTCATCCTCTTCTCGTTCCACATGGCTCGACCCCCTCGTCAGGACGCCTTGATGATGCGCGGCGTGATGAAGATCAGCAGCTCCCGGTTCCGGGACTGCTGATTGCGGCTCCGGAACAGCCAGCCGATCCCCGGCAGGTGCCGGAGCCAGGGCACGCCCGTTTCACTCCGTCCCTCGTTCACGCTGAAGATGCCGCCGATGACCGTGGTCGCCCCGTCGTTCACCATCAGCTTGGTCTTCGCCTGCTGCGTGTTGATCGCCGGGACATCGCCGACCGTGTTGACGAAGTCCGGCGAGTTGTTCTCCACCTCGACGTCCAGGATGATCGTTCCCTCCGCCGTGATCTGCGGCGTGCAGCGCAGGACCAGGGACATCGAGACGAACTGGACATCGATCTCGGTGGCGGTGGTGGTGACGATCGGGACCCGCACGCCCTGCTCGATCTCGGCGGTCTCGTTGTTCTGCGTCGCGATCTTCGGCGAGGACAACCGGCGGGCGTACCCCTCGGTCTCGAGGGCATCGAGGGTCAGGTCGAGGGTGAAGGAGTCGAGCACGTTGCCGAAGGAGAACCCCAGGGCGGACACGCCGGGGTTGCGCGGCAGGTTCAGGTCGTAGTCCATCCGGGCCCGGTGGGGAAACTGCATCCCGGTCTGGGTCCCGAGGTTCGGGTCGGCGGCGGCCGACATGCCCCACCGGATTCCCAGGTCGTGGACGAAGTCGCGGGAAACCTCGACGATCCGCGCCTCGATCATCACCTGGGGCGTCTCCGCGTCGAGGGTGGTCAGCAGCTTGTCCACCGCCCGGATCCGCTGGGGGACGTCCCGGATGATCAGGGTGTTCGTCCGCTCGTCGACGATCACCTTCCCCTTGGGGCTGAGGATCGCGTCCCGGATCACCCGCTCGATCTCCTTGGCCTTGGCGTAGGAAAGGGTCCGCGTGATCGTGACGGGGGGATCCTCCAGTTCCCGGGCCTCGTTCAGGGCCTTCCGCGCCGCCGCCTCCTGGGCCAGCTTGGAGACGGGAGCGATGCGAACCACGTTCCCCTCCAGCACCATGTCGAGCCCGTTGCTCTTGAGGATCAGGTCGAGGGCCTGGTCCCAGGGCACGTTGTCGACGACGATGGTCACCGCGCCGCTGACCGCCGGGTCGAGAACGAAGTTCAGGCCGGAGATGTCGTGGAAGACGCCGAAGACCTGCTTGATGTCGGCATCGACCAGGTTGAGGCTGATCCGCTGCCCGTGGTACTTCCGGGTGGTGTCATCGATCGTCTTCGTGGTGGCGTCCGGCAGCGGCACCACCGCCGCGGAGGCGTGGTCGGCCGCCAGGCGGGTGACCGCCGGGGCCGTTTTCGGGGCCGGTTTCCCGGCGCCCGACTGTTCCGCCTGCCGCACGACCTGCTCGACCGCGGGCGGCAGCTCCGGGGCCGGGGCGGGCGCCTCGGCGGCCGGCGCGGGCCGGTGCAGGGCCGCCTCGGCCGGCCGCGGGCGCTCCACCGCCGGGGTGGTACCGGCGGGCCCGGCGGACGCCGGTTCGACGGCGGGCTCCCCCAGCGGGGCGGCCACGGCCCGTTCCATCGCCGGGGCCGGTTCCGTTCCCCCGGGGGAGTTGCCCGTGACCTCCGCCCCGGTCGCCGGGTGATCCGCCCCGGCGACCTCGACGGCGGCCGGCGCCGCCGCCACCGCCGGCACGGTTTCCCGGGCCGGTTCCGGCGCCCTCGCGGCGCTGCCCGTCATTTCCTCCCCGCCCGCCGGTTCCTCCGCCGCGGCGGTTTCCACGGCCGCCGACGCCGGGTGCTCTTCCCGTTTCCCGGCGGCGAGGGCGGCGGTCAGCCGCTCCCGCGGCCCGACCAGCACCACGAGGCCGTCGGAACGCTGCTCGGCGTGCCACCCGAGGGGGGTCGCCAGGTCGAGGACCACCCGGGCCATCGGGTGGGGGGAGAGCCGGTACTGCCCCAGGCGCACGCGCACGAGCGCGTCCCCCACCTCGACCCGCTTCCGGGCAACGCGGTTGGTGACACCGGGAAGGTCGAAGACCAGCCGGTCGGGACCCGTCAGGGTGAACACCTGGTAGGGAAGCACCCCGTCGGCGGCCAGCCGGATTTCCTTGCCTCCCCACGGCGTGTCCCGCACCTCCACGCCCAGCAGGCGGGTCGCCGCGGCGGCCCCTTCCGGCGCCGTCACGCTGGCCAGCAGGGGCGGGCGGTCGTCGTAGGGGTCCGCCGCCAGGGTCGGGCCCAGCAGGGTCGTGGCCACCATGGCCACCGCCAGGAACCGCGCGGCGCGGTTCCGGAGGTCACGCCTTCTCATGCGCCCTCCTCCTCAGCGACAGGATCTTCGTCCTCGTCGATCGGCTGAAGCCTCTTGATCACGTCCCGGTAGGGCTTGATCCGCCGGGGATCGTCCACCTGCTGCCGGAACACGACGACGCCCCGGCGAGGATCGATGGAGATGAGCCGGGCGTCGTAGACGTAGTCGCCCACCCGGAGCGTGTAGCCCCGGTTGTCGGAACCCTGGAACAGCGCGAGGGGCTCTCCGGCGGGCCCGACGAAGATCCCCTTGAGATCGATCTCGGAGACCAGCATCCCGGCGATCCCCTTGGGCCGCTTGCCCTTGAACTCCCTGCGCGCCCGGACGAGGGGCTCGAACGGGTCCCGGCGTCCCGCGGGATCGTAGGTGAAATGGCGGCCGCTGATCACGGCCTCGTTGTCCTGGCGGATCTGGTCGAGGACCCGGCCCTGTCCGGGTTTCTCCCCCGGGTTCCCGCCACGGTCTCCCGCCAGGCCGGGCGCCGCGAGGGCGACGGCCAGCACGGCCAGGACCGCCGGAACCCGGTTCAGGGCGCCCGTCGCGTTCATGCGTCACCTCCCTCGTCGGCCCGCTTTTCCTCCTTGTAGATGAAGGTCTTGGCCGTGAACGAGGCCTCGATCGTCGCCCGCGTCGCCCCGGTCCGGGCGCTCCTCGCCGGGGTGATCGTCACGTTCTCGATGTTGATGATCCGGGCGTGCTTCCCCACCCGGTCGAAGAACATCCCGAGCTGGTGGTAGGTTCCCCGGACCTGCATCTGGATCGGCTGCTCGACCAGGAACTCCCCCTCCTGCAGGTCACCCGGGGCGAACACCAGCAGGTCGAGGTTCGTCTGGTCGGCCAGGCTCTTGATCCATTTCAGGAGGTCGCCCAGTTCCGGCTCGGTGGGCAGCACCTGGCGCAGGTCCGCCAGCTTGCGCTCCAGCGCCGCGATGTCCCGCTCGAGCTCGTCGAGCCGCGCCCGGGCCTGTCGGCCCTTGCGGATCTCCGCCTGGAGTTTCTCCAGCTGCTTTTCCTGCCGCTCGATCCTCCTCTCCTTTGCCGAGAAGTTCAGCGGCGCCATCCGGTACGAGACGAAGACCAGCGCCAGGCAGATCGCGGCCGCGATCCCGACCTTTCCCCACCACGGCAGGTTCTTCAGGTCCATCCCTCACCCCCTCGGCGCCGCGGCCGCCGGCCGCTCCTCGCCCTCCGCCGGCTGTCCCTCCGGCGCGGGGCGGAAGCGGCAGGACAACTGGAAGCTGACACCTTCCGGGACCTGGCGGGTGTTGCCGAGGACGACGTCGGTGAACCAGGGCGAGTTCTTCAGGTTGTTGTAGAAGTTCGAGACAGCGTTGAAGGTGGTCGCCTTGCCCACGATCTCGACGCGCCCCTCCTGCTCGGCGAGGCGTTCCAGCCACAGGTAGTCGGGGAGCTGCCGGCTCACCTGGTCGAGCAGGTGCACCGGGACCTTCTGCTTCCGTTTCAGGTCGGAGATCAGCTCGACCCGCTTCTGGAGGGCATCCTTCTTGGCCTGGTACTCGTCCACCGCCTGCAGCGCCTTGGCCAGTTCCTTGCGCTCCTGCTCCGCCCGGGAAATCTCCTGCTTCAGCTCCGACAGGCGGGAGTTGAGCGCGTACCAGCGCCAGCCGATGAAGCCCGCGGTCAGCACGATCACGGCGACGATGCCCGCGACCGCCATCCGGTCGGCCGGGAGGACGGCCTTCTTCTCACCCTGCTCCGGGCGACGCTGCTCCAGCAGGTTGATCCGGATCATCGGTCACCCACCTTTCTCAGCGCGAGACCGACGGCGACCGCCGCATCGGGCCCCATCGCCTCCGCGCGGTCCGCGAGGGACGCGGGAACCTTCAGGCCGCGGAAGGGATCGATCAGCTCGACCCGGGCGCCGAACCGTTCCCCCAGGGTGTCGGTGAGGCCCGGCAGGCGCGCCCCGCCGCCGGCGAGGAAGATCGCCTCGAGGGGACTCTCCGAGCCGGCGAACGCCTTGACGAAGTCCACGGTCCGCTGGATCTCGTGGCACAGCTCCTCGTTGACCGAGCCGAGGATCTCGCGGACCTGGTCTCCGCTGACCCCCTCGACCGCTTCCCCGCGCTTGGCCGCCTCGGCCTGGTCGCGGGAAAGGCTGAGCTCCCGCTGGAGGGTGTCGGTGTACTGGTTGCCACCCATCGAGATGTCACGCCAGAAGACGCTGACTCCCCCCCGCAGGATGGCGATGCTGGTCACCGAAGCCCCGATGTCGATCAGGGCCGCGGAGTCCGGGACGTCCCCCGCGTAGTTCGCCTCGAAGCAGTTGAGAGCCGCGAAACTGGCCACGTCGACGACCACCGGTTCGAGGCCCGCCTGGCCGATCACCGAGGTGTAGTCGTCGATCTTCTCCTTGCGGGCCGCCACCAGGATGACGTCCATGTTTCCGTCACCGGCGAGCGACGCCCCCTCGAGGACGTAGTAGTCGAGGGACACCTCGTTGATATTGAACGGGATGTACTGCTCCGCCTCCCACCTGATCTGTTCCGCCAGCTCCTGCTCGGACATCTGGGGCACGTTGATCCGGCGGATGATCACCGAGGGGCCGGACAGGGCCGTGGCCACCCGCTTTTCGCGGATCCGTTCCTGGTCCCAGATCCGCCGCAGGGTGTCGACCACCAGCCCCGCGTCCATGATCGTCCCGTCGACGATGGCCTCCTGGGGGAGCGGCTCGTGCGCGAGGGCCCTGGCTTCCCACCCCCTGCCCCGACCGATCTCCCTCAGCTCGACGACCTTGATCGAGCTGTCACCGATGTCCAGCCCGACCAGGTCCCTGGACCGCCCGAAGAGCATCGCGTACCTCCGCGCCGGCCTTCCCGGTGCCGCCATCCGAACCGTGCCGAAAGTACGCGATCGAGCGGGGGCGGGTCAAGAAGGAACCGAACGGGCCCGGACGGGGGCCGCGGCTGCTTCCCGGCACGTCACCTCTCTCCTCTCGCGTCCTCCGGCGGGGGTCGGTGGGCACCGGCTCCGCCAGGTTCCACGGGGCCCCCGGGCACGGGCAGGACGGGACGGCCTCCGCCCGGGAAGACCCTCTCGGGGCGAATATAGGTCCCGGCATTGCCGGGGCAACCGTCCGGTTCCGTTCGCGATCGCCCCGGCCCGCACGGCCTGATCCGCCGCGCCCCGGCCGGCGCCGGGATCCGGGGGACCCGGACTTGACGGCCCCCGGCCGGCCGGCTAGACTTCCGCGATTTTCCGCTTGCGGCCCCCGCGGGGCCGGAGGAGGGGACCATGGCCCGCGCCTGCGACATCTGTGGAAAGAAGCCCGTGGCGGGCAACTCGATCAGCCATGCCCACAACGTCACCCGCCGCCGGTTCATGCCGAACCTGCACCGGGTGAAGGCAGTGGACGAGCAGGGGCGCCCGGTGCGGCTGACGGTCTGCACCCGCTGCCTGCGCTCCGGCAGGGTGACGAAGCGGGTTTCCTGACGGACCTCGGTTCCCGCCGGGACGGCCGCCCCCCCGGGGGCGGCCTTTCGCGTCGGCGCCGCTCCCGGGTTCAGTCGGCCAGGGCCACCGCCTCGATTTCCACGAGGGCGTCCTTCGGCAGCCGCGCCACCTGGAAGGCGGCCCGGGCCGGACGGTGGCCGCCGAAGGCCTCGGCGTAGACCTCGTTGACCGCGGCGAAGTCCGCCAGGTCCGCCAGATAGACGGTCGTCTTCAGCACCCGGTCCATTCCCGACCCGGCCGCGACGAGGACCGCGCGCAGGTTCGCCAGGACCTGCCGCGCCTGTTCCGCCGCCGTCGCCCCGACCAGCTCACCGGTGGACGGATCGATGGCGATCTGCCCGGAGCAGAAGACCAGTCCCCCCCCGCTGACCGCCTGGCTGTACGGTCCGATCGCTCCCGGTGCCCGGTCGGTCGTCACGATTCTCGGCTTGCTCATCTCCGGTCTCCTTCCGGCCCGGGCCGCCGCCGCCCGCGCCGCCGCCGCCCCGGCGGCGCGAGGGCGTCCCGCGGGGAGACCCGCTCCACGTGGTGGACACCCTCGATCCGCCGGAGTTGTTCCATCAGTCGCTCGAGCTGGACCCGGTCGGTGACCTCGGCGACCACCGCGATCAGGCCCCGCCCGTGCTCGTCCACTCCGGCATCCGCGTGCCGGATGTTGATCGCCTCGCTCTCCAGTTTTTCCGCCACCCGGGCCAGCATCCCCGGACGGTCCTGCGTCACCACCCGCAGTCCCACGGGGAAGCTGCCGCCCTCGACCGCCCATTCCACCTCGACGAACCGGTCGGGCTCGACCCGGAGGGACTCCAGGTTAGGGCAGTCCTCGGTATGGACCGAGATCCCCCGCCCCCGGGTGACGTAGCCCACGATGGCGTCACCCGGGATCGGGTTGCAGCACCGCGCCAGGGACACGAGGGTGTCCTCGATCCCCCGCACGAGCACCTTCTCCCGGCCCCGCCGGAACAGGTCGGTCACCCGTCCGAGCAGCGACTCCCGGCGGTCCTCCCCTTCCCGTCCCGGAACGGCCAGGGCGAGGTACTGGGCCGGCGTGACCTTCCCCCTGCCGAGGGCCTCCCAGAGGTCCTCCATCGTCTCCAGGTGCAGCTTCTGCAGCGCCTCGGCGCGGGCCTCCTCCGGCACCTGCCGGGCCGCGACTCCCTGCCGCCGCATCTCCTTTTCCAGCAGGGAGCGCCCGACCTCGAGCGCCTTCTCCCGCTCCGCCGCCCGGAGGAAGGCGCGGATCTTCGAGCGGGCGCGCGTCGTCCGGGCGATCGAGAGCCAGTCCCGGCTCGGCCGGTGTCCCGGCCGGGTGATGATCTCCACGAGGTCCCCGCTCTGCAGGGTGGTCTTCAGCGGGACGAGTCGCCCGTTGACGCGGGCGCCGACGCAGCCGTGGCCCACCTCCGTGTGGATCGCGTAGGCGAAGTCGATGGGCGTCGCCCCCCGGGGGAGGCTGATCACCCGCCCCTTCGGCGTGAAGACGTAGACCTCCGCGTTGTAGAGGTCGATCTTCACGTAGCGCAGAAACTCCTTGGAGTCCCGGACCTCCTTCTGCCACTCCAGCACCTGCCGCAGCCACTGGACCCCCGCAACCTCCCGGTCGGTCAGCCTGCCCTGCTCCTTGTACTTCCAGTGGGCCGCGATCCCCTCCTCCGCGATGCGGTGCATCTCCCGGGTGCGGATCTGCACCTCGAACGGGTACCCGGCATCCGACATCACCGTCGTGTGCAGCGACTGGTAGAGGTTCGGCTTCGGCATCGCGATGAAGTCCTTGAACCTTCCCGGCACGGGTGGCCAGAGGGAATGGACGATGCCGAGGGCCCCGTAGCAGTCCCTGACCGTGCCGGTGATGATGCGAAAGGCGATGACGTCGTAGACCTGGTCGATGTCGATCTTCTGCACCTGCATCTTGCGCCAGATCGAGTAGAAGCTCTTCACCCGGCCGTGGATCTCTCCCTCGATCCCGTGGCGCGCCAGTTCCTCCTCCAGCCTCTTCCTCACCTCCCCGATCAGCCGGTCCGACGCCTCCCGTTTCTCCTCCAGCCGATCCCGCAGCTCGCGGAAGGTTTCCGGCCGGGAATACTCGAAGCCCAGTTCCTCCAGCTCGGCCCGGATGCGCCCGAGCCCCAGCCGGTGGGCGAGCGGCACGTAGATCTCCAGGGTCTCGCGGGCGATGCGCCGCTGCTTTTCCGTCGGCATGTGCTCCAGGGTGCGCATGTTGTGCAGCCGGTCCGCCAGCTTCACCAGCAGCACCCGGATGTCGGACGTCATCGCCAGGATCATCTTGCGGATGTTCTCCGCCTGGCGCTCCTCGGGCGAGGCGAAGTCGATCCGGGCCAGCTTCGTCACCCCGTCGACGATCGTGGCGATCTCCCGCCCGAAGGACGCCTCGATGTCCGCGACCGTCGCCTGGGAATCCTCCACCGCGTCGTGGAGGAAACCGGTGGCGACGGTGGCGTCGTCCAGCTCCAGGTCGGCCAGGATGTAGGCGACCTCCAGGGGGTGGACCAGGTAGGGTTCTCCGGACCGCCGGACCTGCCCCCGGTGGGCGCGGGCGGCGTACACGTAGGCCCGGCGCAGCAGGTCGACGTCCGCGCCGGGCCGGTGCCGGAGCACCCGGTCCTGAATATCCTCGAAGCGGATCATGGGCCGTTGCTCGCCATCACCGCCTGATTATACGAAGCCCCGGCCCCCCGCGCCGGGGAGGCCGGGGCGGCGGGGGGACGGCGGTCAGGCGCGGGCCGCCGCCTTCTTCCCCTTCCCCCGGAACAGGTTCCGCCAGGCGACGAGCAGGGGGCTCGCGATGTAGATCGACGAGTACGTCCCGACGATGATCCCGATGAACAGCACGAAGGCGAACGGCCGGATCACCGGCCCGCCGAGGAACAGCAGGGCGGCGACGACGAACCAGGTCGTCAGCGAGGTGATCAGCGTCCGGGAGAGGTTCTGGTTGATCGACAGGTTGATCAGCTCGCTCAGCTTCCCCTCCCCTTTCTGGGCGATGTTCTCCCGGATCCGGTCGAAGACGACGATCGTGTCGTTCACCGAGTACCCGACGAGCGTCAGGAAGGCCGCCACCACCGGGAGGTTCGCCTCCATGCCGGCGAACGAGAACGCCCCGAGGGTGATGATCGTGTCGTGGACCAGGGCGAGGATCGCGGCGAGACCGTACTGGAACTGGAACCGGATCCAGATGTAGATCAGCATTCCGCCGAGCGCGCCCAGGATCGCCCCGTACGCCTTGTCCCGCATCTCCTGGGAAACGGATGCCTCGATGAACTCCTGGCCCCGCAGGGCGAAGGGCCCGAGGAACGCGTGCTCGGAGAGCCAGGCGCGGGCCTCCTCGGTGACTCCCGGGACCTTCCACACCTGGTCCATCGACTCGAACACCCCCCGGTGCTCCTTGCGCCACCCGGTGATCGCCGCGGCCACGTCGCCCGCCGTCACCTCGTCAAGACCGGCCTCCTCCTGCAGCCGCCGGGCGATCGTCACCTCGTCCGCGATGTTCAGGTCGAGCATTCCCCCGGCCACCTTCGCGGCCACCTCCGGCGGACGGAGCGCCTCGACGATCCGCTGGGCGAGGTCCTTGCCGGTCTCCGGGGCGGTCTTTCCTTCCTTCCCCTTCTTCTCGAGGGCGACCCGGATCGAGATCTCCTTCCCCTCGGTCTCGCCGAAGGTGGTGACCGCGATCCCCGTGAAGCCGGCGTCCGCGAGCTTCTTCCGGACCGTCTCGAGGTCCGGCGCCTGCACGTAGCGGACGATCACCTCGGCGCCGCCGGCGAACTCGACCCCCTTGCGGATCCCCTTCTGGGCGAGCGCGACGAAGGAGAGGACGATCAGGACGGCCGAGATGGAAAGCCACAGGTAGCGCTTTCCCATGAAGTCGATGTTCGTCTCGTGGATGATGCGCATCGCGTCCCCTCCCCGGTCAGATCGAGAGTCGCTGGACGGGCCGGTCGCCGATCACCAGGTCGAAGATCGTCCGGCTGACGAAGATCGCGGTGAACATGGAGGCGAGGATCCCGATGCTCAGGGTCACCGCGAAACCCCGCACCGGGCCGGTTCCGTACTGGAAGAGGAACAGGGCCGCGATCAGGGTCGTGATGTTGGCGTCGATGATCGCCGAGAGGGCCTTGCCGAAGCCCTGGTCGAGGGCGCCCCGGATCGTCCGGCCCGCCCGCAGCTCCTCGCGGATGCGCTCGAAGATGAGCACGTTGGCATCCACCGCCATGCCGACCGTGAGGATGAAACCGCCGATTCCCGGCAGGGTCAGGGTGGCGCCGAGACTCGCCATCGCCGCCGCGACCAGGAGCAGGTTCATCACCAGGGCGACGACCGCGTTGACGCCGGCGCCCCGGTAGTAGAGGACCATGAAGGCGAGGACGAGCACGAAACCGAGGATCGCCGCGCGAATCCCGTCCTGGATCGAGTCCCAGCCGAGGGACGGGCCGACCGTCCGTTCCTCGATCGTCACGACCCGGGCGGGCAGGGCTCCCGCCCGCAGCACCAGGGCGAGGTCCTCGGCCTCCTCGTAGGTGAAGCTTCCCTCGATCTGCCCGTTGGTGGAGATCTCGGCCCGGATCACCGGGGCGGAGCGGATCTTCCCGTCGAGGATGATCGGCATGATGTGCCCGATGTTCTCCCGCGTGAAGCGGGCGAAGCGATCGGCGGCGGAGACCCGCAGCTCGAAGCTGACCACCACGTCGCCCCACTGGCCCCGGCTCGGGCGGGCGTCCTGGAGGTCCGACCCGGTGATGATCGCCGACTTCTCCACCGCCATCCATTCCCGGACCTTGCGCTGGCCGGTCTTCTTGTCGATCTCCTCGTACGGGAGGACCTCCACGCCGGGAGGCACCTCCCCGCCGAGCTGGGTGACCACGTCTTCCTTCGTCAGCCCGCGGAAGGGCCCCGAGCCGTCCGGCGCGTAGTAGGCCAGCCGCAGCTCGAGCCGCGCCTGGGTCTGGAGGATCTTCTTCACGCGGGCCGGGTCCTCGACGCCGGGCAGCTGGACGAGGATCCGGTCACCTTCCTTGCCCCCGAGGCGCTGGATGTTCGGCTCCGCCACCCCGAACTCGTCGATCCGGTTGCGGATCGTGTTCAGCGCCTGGCGGACCGCCCGGTCCCGGATCGTCGCGATCTCGGACTGGGGCATCTGCATGACGAGCCGGTCCCCCTCGATGGAGATCGACCAGGTCGACCAGTCGTCCTCGACCTGGGCCTTCGCCTCGGCCAGCCGGTCGGCGGGAATCCCGGTGACGATCACCTCGCCGACCCGTTCTCCGACGGAGGCGCGGACCCGGGTGAACCCGGCCTTGCGCAGCTTCGTCGCCACCCGGGTGGCGGCGAGATCGGACTCTGCCTTGACCGCGTCGTCCGTCATCACCCGCATTACCAGGTGGGACCCACCCTTCAGGTCGAGCCCGAGCTTCATGTTGAGGAAGGGGCAGCCGGGACGCGGCCACGCCTGGAAGACCGCCCAGGCGAGCACGGCCAGGATGATCAACAGCTTCCAGGTGACGGGCTTCACGGCATCTCCTCCCCCGCCTTGGCGGCGATGTGCGACCGGAGGACGGTGACCTCGGTCTGCGGCGCGATCCGCACCCGGAACGCGTCTTCCTCGGCCCGGGTGATCGTCCCGACCAGGCCCCCGCTCGTGACCACCTTGTCGCCGGGCTGCAGGGCGCGGACCATCGCCTCGTGGGCCTTCTGGCGGCGCCGGGCCGGCAGGATCAGGACCACGTAGAAGATGACGAAGATCAGCAGGAGCGGAGCCAGCTGGACCAGCAGGTTCGGCTTGTCTCCCGCGGCCTGGGCGATCAGGGCGAGCGGCACGTTCGACCTCCCCGGGACCGGTGTCCGGGCCGGCCCCGCGACACGGGCCTCCCCCGGCCGGGGGCAGCCCCCCGGCGCGGGATTCGCCCGCGGACGAAAGCACGGCATTCTGGTCGCTTCTCCGGCCCGGGTCAAGACCGGGCCGGGACCGCGGGGCCGCGAGGGTTCGGGAGGCGTTGATCCTGCCCGCCCGGGGGCCCAAACTTCCGGCAGGACCAACGGTTCCGGGGCCAGCCCCCGGGGAGGACGTCCATGGACCGACCGGAACAGCTGCCCGACTTCACGATCCGTACCCTCGGCCCGCCGCGGTACCCCTCGCCGATGATGCTCAGCCGCGAGGAAGGGGATTCCCTGGCGGACTTCGTGCCGGACGACCGGCGGATCCTCTTCTACACGGACCTCGACCGGCTCCAGCCGTTCCTCGACGCGGGGAAGCCCCTGCCGAGCCTCGAGGTGGCGGGTCCCCGGGAACGGATCTACTTCCGCCCCGGCGACGTCCGCGCGGCGATCGTCACCTCCGGGGGGCTCTGCCCGGGGATCAATGACGTGGTGCGGTCCCTGGTCCTGACCCTGCGCTGGCAGTACGGGGTGGAGGAGATCCTCGGGATCCGCTACGGCCTGCGGGGCTTCGTCGCCGAGGACGCCCCCCCGGTGCGGCTGAAACCCGCGGACGTCCGGACGATCCACCACGAGGGAGGATCGTTCCTCGGGTCCTCCCGGGGCGCCCCGCCCGTCGAGGAGATCGTCCGGTTCCTCGACCGGGAGGCGGTCTCCTGCCTGTTCCTCGTCGGCGGCGACGGGACCCAGCGGGCCGTGGAGGCGATTTCCCGCGCGGCGGAGGAGGCGGGCCTCGCGGTGGCGGTGGTGGGCATCCCGAAGACGATCGACAACGACATTCTCTACGTGGACCGGACCTTCGGCTTCATCACCGCGGTCTCCCTGGCCCGCCTGGCCGTGGACGCCGCCCACGCGGAGGCCCTCGGGGCCTACAACGGCGTCGGGCTGGTGCGCCTGATGGGCCGCGATTCCGGGTTCATCGCCGCCCAGGCGGCCCTGGCCTCCGGGGAGGCCAACTTCGTGCTGATCCCGGAGAACCCCTTCGACCTGGACGGTCCGAACGGCTTCCTCGCCCACCTCCACCGCCGCCTGGCTTCCCGGCACCACGCGGTCGTCGTGGTCGCGGAGGGGGCGGGACAGGAGTACCTCGCCGAGGAACAGTCCGTCCGGGGCACGGACGCCTCGGGGAACCGCCGCCTGGGGGACATCGGCCGGTACCTGCGGGGCCGGATCGAGGCCTACTTCGCGGAGCGGGAGATCCCGGTGACCGTCAAGTACATCGACCCGGGCTACATGATCCGCTCGGCCCCGGCCAACGCCTCCGACGCGATCTACTGCCAGCAGCTGGGACAGAACGCGGTCCACGCCGCGATGGCGGGCAAGACCGGGGTGATGATCGGCCGGCACAACGGGCGGCAGGTCCACATCCCGATCCACCTGGTCACCCGCGGCCGCAAGCGGCTGGACCCGGAACACCCTCTCTGGCGGGCGGTGCTCCAGTCCACGGGCCAGCCCCTGCGGATGGTGAACGACCAGGAACCCCTTGCCGGGGAATCCCCCCACCCCTAGAATCCCCCGGGTGTCCGCGCGGAGAGGTGCTCGAGTGGCTTAAGAGGACGGTTTGCTAAACCGTTGTAGGGCTCAAACCCCTACCGTGGGTTCGAATCCCACCCTCTCCGCCAGTACCGGGACCCCGGGCCGGTTTCCCCGCAAGGTTTTTGCCGTGCCCGCCGGGGTTCGTCCCCATATATTTCCCCGCAGCCACGAAACCCGCCGGCGGGCCGACCGGCCCGCGAGGAGAACCATGTTCGCT